>CAYQWK010000001.1:0-67960 GCA_964420805.1 uncultured Bifidobacteriaceae bacterium
ACCGCGCTGGGCTGGCCTTCGCCGCCGTTGTTCATGCCGATCAGGCGGTATTCGTAAACTGCGGGGGCGGGATGACACCGGATTGATGCGGAATCAGCGGCGGTTTGAGTCGTCGTTCCCGGTCGCGGCAGAGAGGGCCAGGACTTTGGGCTGCGCGGCGAGGAACAATTCCCGAATTTCAGGCACATCCGGCACGCGTGCGCGGGAGAACGCTGCCCGAAGTTGATGGCCGGATAGTGGTTCTTGAGATAACAGGAATCGGATGTCGTCCAGGTCGTTCTCATCGGCACGCGCCATCTTCGTCAGGATCAAATCCAGTGTGGCCGGGCGGAAGAGGGTCAGATGCCGGAAGGCGAGCGGAATCGGGACACGGTGGGTCAACCAGTCCGGGGAGAGGATCACGTCAAGTTCCCGGAAGAGATGGGTCAGATACAGACCATCCGGTTCGAGTTCCGCGTTGGTCCGTTGCTGGGCCTGCCAGAAATCCATGTTCTGGTCTTCGGCTTCGATCCACGAGAGAGGGAGAATGGCGTCCACGTCATGCGTCGCCGTCATCGCGGATGGGGCGGCGGAATACCCAAGCACGAGCGCCGCGCGACCAAAGAGCGTGAGTTCCGTCGGGGCGGTGAGATGCCGGTCCAGGGTCCGCAGAATACGCGCGGGGTTATTCATGCCGGGAGAGCCAGCGGGTTTCAGGCGGACCGCCGCGCATGGTCACGCCGGTGTGGCTGACCAATCGGGTCCAGTGAGGCAGGGCGTCCGTCCGGGGAACGATGCGGGCGGGCAGGTGTTGGCGCACGTAGGCCCAGGGTTCAAGCGCGGGGGCAAAGCGTTCCGCTACCGCCGCGACATGGCGCAATACCGGTTCGCAGCGTTCCCGCACGGCCAACCGGCAAAGCCGGGCCGCGTCCACGCGCGGGGAACTGAGCAACTGGGCGGCGGCGCGAAGGTTGTCCAGTTGATAGGGCAGTTCGCCCAGGCAAAGGGCCACGCCAATCTCCTCACCGGAAATGGCCGGATCATCCGGCGGGAGCGCGGGATCAAATTCGCGGCGGTAATGCGCGGCCCCGCGTTCCACGGCGGTCTTGAGCAGCCATTCGGGCAGATGGTCGCCCGCCCCCGTCACCCGCGCCAGCCGGATTGCCAGTCCCGAGACATGGGCGGGCGTTCCCATTTTCCGGGCCAGGGTGATCCGGGTCGGCTGTTCGTTCAATTCCATTGGCAGCAGGGGATTGCAAAGGCTTGCGTGGCAAAAGAGGGAAGAATTGGAATTGTACACAATGTCACCCATGCAATGTGCATCATCTTATTCACGTTTATGGCCATCAAGACAAATGGTCAACTGATGCATAGCGTTTGACCATGCGACCATATTAGTGTCGGTTTTGTTTGTGGCCAACATAAGCGGCAAGGCGAGATTCGTACGGATTGTTTCCAATTGGAGGACAGCCCAGTCTCTATCCGAGATTTGCTCCCACCCATTTGGCAAAGCTGCATTTTTTCGCACCAATTCATTTCTGGTCCGTATTATCTGATACGGACCAGGCCACGGTCCCTCACAATATTTGAGCAATACCTTTATAGCCTCGGTGCGCAGTGGCATGGATAAACACTGTGAATTGCCAATCTTTGTCAACGCCGTCAGTATTCGCGTCGAAGCAAGGCGACTTGAAATGCGGATATACCACAGCGATATTTGAAATTCATCCGACGCCTCTTCAACGAGGTCGATCTGATTCGTCAATACCCAGTCCAATTTCGCAACAATGAAATCATATCCATTATGTCTCGATACCAGCTCTTTTATCGAACTTATCCGTGATTCCATGCTCGCATTCGTGTTGTGAATGGTCAGGATACAGTTTGTGGCCCGTTCATCTCTGCGAACTACAGGCAATGTGTTTTCCGAAACACCCGAGAAGGCCCGGAAGAGACTGGCAACAAGAAAAGCGATTGCGATACCGTATCGATTCATGGGTCATTCCACCAAATTTATGGTAATTGAGTCCAAATCTTCATTTGCTGCAGCAGTCCATTTGATTGTCAAAACGAGGTCCGCGATGATCACGGGCGGTTGTTCGTTCAATTCCATCCGCGACAGATTAACGGACGCCGGTTAAAATGCCACAAGCGATTATTTCCTGGAATTCCTCGATTTTCCGCCGGAACGGTGATCATCCCACCCTCACTCACACCGCGCTCACCGTTCTCACCGCGCCGGGCTGGCTTCCCGGAGCCATTTCTTCACACCTTGCGGCGCTTGATGGGAAGGTTGGCGAGAGGATGGCCGGATTCTTTTTCGCGCTGGCGCAGATCGGCAAACATCTTGTCGAGGTCGTGGCCGTATTGGGCGGACAAGATGTCTTTCGCGCGCCACACTTCTTGCAACACAAGGTCGCCGGTCATTTTTGCGGGCTGAGTGTCAGTCGCTTTGCTCATGGTCGTTTTCCAAAAGTTCTGCTTCATGCCACCGCCGGGGCTGCGGGCAGGGGCAGGTCTTCCTCAGCGGACGCGGCGGCAAACGCGATGACCGCACGCATCGCCTCCGGCGGCAGGGTGGGAAAATCGGCGCGCACCTCCTCCAACGTCGCGCCCTCCGCGAGGCTGGCCAGCAGCGTGCGCAAGGTCACGCGCGTCCCCTTGATGACCGTCTCGCCGCGGCAAACATCCGCTCGGCGCTCAAAGTGATCGGCGTAGTTGAAATTCATGTCGGCAAATTAACTGACCGGCAAACGCACTGCAACGACGACCATGGCGTCGCCAGGGATTCTCATTTTGGCGCGCGGGGTTCACGCCGCTTTGCCCCACCTTTCCCATGTTCATACCGGCGGCTCACACCGCATTCACCGTGCCCACGGGGCTGGGCTGGCCTTCGCCGCCGTTGTTCATGCCGATCAGGCGGTATTCGAACACACCCGGTCCCGGCAGCGTGTCGGTGTAGTTGTCCGGTCCCCAATATTGCAATGTGGCCACGGTGGGCCAGTCGGTTTCGCCCTGGTAACGTCGCTGGACCAGCACGGTGTTCGCGCGCGGCGCGGACACCATCATCGGCACTTCCATTCCGCCGGCATATTGCAGGGTCAACGTCGGCTGGCCCGGCGGCACGGTGTCGAGCGCGGTCTGGAGCGCGGTGATTTGCGCGGCTTGCGCGTCAATCAACTGCTTGAGCGCGTTGAATTGCAGGCGCAAGGGCGGCGCGATGACGGGATCGGTGTCCGCCGGGATGTCGGGATCGAAGGGCATGGTGTGAGCTGGTTGAATGGTGAAAGGGAGAACCCCGCCTCACACGAGGCGGGGCGCGATGGCGGCGACGCCAACAGAGGTTATGCCACGCGCCATCGCCAAACGGTTGCGTTCCGCGGGACTGGTGGATCTCATCGCGCCGCGAGGAGCAGCGCCGCATTGGGCGGCGCAACCGGAGGCCCGGCATCGTCCGCCGGGCCGGTTGCGCCACGGGCCGCCCGCTGAACGCGGGCTTGCTTCGTCGCAGCGCGACAAAACCCACCTGAAACGTCGCGGTCATGGCGGCAGGACAGCCGTTCAAGTGGCGCGTTTGGCCGCGCGGTCGCTCCAGTTGCTGTTGCCGGCCGCGCCCACGGCGCAGACGCGCACCCAGTATTCCTTGCCGCTGACCAATCCGCTGACGACGCAACTGGACTTGGTGCCGACGTACTTTTGCGTCCACGGACCGTCGGAGGTCTCGCCCACCTCGACGATGTAGGCCGTGGCGCCGGAGACGGGATCCCAATGCGGCTCGATGGTTCCGCTCAGGTCGCCGCCGCTCACGCGCAAATCCACGGGTGCGGGCAGCGGGCCGACGGGCTGGCGGTCGGCGCGCACGGGAAAGCCCCAACCGGTGAGAACCGCCTTGTCCTTGGTCTTGGACTCGGCGTGATTGGCGTATTGATTGAGGCCCAGTTCGAGGTCATCGACCAGCGGGGTCAAGGAGAGGTAAGCCGCCGTCAGGTCCGCCTCGAGGCCGCCAATGACCGCCAGTTTGGTGGTGACCGCCTCGTGTTTGGCCTTGAGTTGGGCCGGGGTGGGATTGGCGGTGGTGAAGTCCGCCACGTCTTTCGTCTTGTCGTGGATGGTGACGGCCAGTTCCACGACGCCTTCCTTGGTGCGTTTGGCAAGGCCAAGGGCGATGATATTGAGGGACATTTTCCTGCGAGCTCCTGCAGCCGGGGCCGGGGCGATGGCGCCGTACAAAACACCGGGCGTCCCGTATTGGAGGGACGGATTCCGGTTGTAAAAGTATTGGTATGCCACCCTGGCTCTGGCTTCTCTCTGTTGGCAATTGTCGAACTACTAAAATCTGCGTTGGAAAGCAAGAACTAATTTCGTCGGTTTTGATCGCACCACGACAGAACAATTTTCGTCAGCAATTCCCATTTTGGCGCGCGGCGTTCACGCCACTTCAACTCCCGCATCGGTCAACACGCGGAAAACTTGCGAGAACCGCCGGCAATTCCGTTGTCGAAGCGATCTGAAGGTCGCGCTCCAAGTCAAAATGAGAATTGCTGTATTTTCGTTCAGGGTGAAATTTTCGGCCCAAGGCCAAATCACCGGAGATTCTTGAAAAATTGTCCCGAATTGCCGCGTGAGGGCACGCGGCCTACGGAAAAGCCACGCCAAACCACGCCTTGCAGGCGGGCTGCCCTCAGCCGGCGGAGGTTTTGAAAGAGCCCCCCCGGCTATGCGGGCAGAAACGGCGCCGTTGAACTCTGTCCAGCCGCCGCGCAAGGGAAGGCAGGGCGCGGCAAGAGGAGAATCCGCCCGGCGCACCCCTGCCCCGTCCCGGCCAAGGTACGCGCGCCGGGAATCCAGCCTGAACTCTGAAGCGGCATGGCCAAAAACAAGGCGCGGAACCCCAAGGTTCGGAAAAACTCCGTGGCGGCGCTCCCGCAATGCGTTGCCGATCAGGAAACAAGACCTTCCTCGCCAACCCCCGCCCGGAAAGATGGCGACCCTCTCCGGAAAATCCGCTCCGAATACCCTGTTTCGACCACGTTCACCGTTGAGGGGTTGGAACTCAGCCCCGAACCGGGCCAAGGCAGGCTGACCGGCCCGGGGAGATGCCTTGATCGGCTGAGAACCAGCCTTGGTTTGCGGAAAACCAGGGTAAGTTTCGACAAAACCAGGGTTACTTTTTCAAAAAGTAAGGGAAGATTTCCCAAGAGTTAGGGAACTTTTCAGAAAAGTAAGGCTACTTTCGGCAAAAGTAAGGGAACTTTTTCCAGAAGTAAGGGAAGTTTCGGCAAAAGTAAGGGAAGATTTCCGAAAAGTAAGGCTACTTTCAGCGGAAGTAAGGGAACTTTTCCCAAAAGTAAGGCTGGATTCCGCGCCCGAGAGGCAACTTTTCCGGCCTCGCAGTGTGAAAATGCGCGGAAAAGGGCGAAAAACGGCCTGTTTTTCGGTTTGTCCTGTGATTTCCACCAATGACGTCGCCATCGCTGTGAAGCGGTGGTCCATCCCCCTTGCGGTCAGGACGGCCACGCCTTTACAGGCGCGGCTACGGAGGCACGCCGCGTCCTGCTCACATGCTTGTGATGAGAAATGCAGGTTCAATCATACCGCAACTGTGCCGTCGCCGTGGTTCCAGTGTTCGCCGTCACGCGAATCCAATACGCGCCGAAGGCGGCCGGGAATTCATGCTCCACCGGCCGGCCCGGCGCGGCGACGAACTCGCGATACAACTTCCATTGCCCCGTGCCCGTGTAATCTGCCTCGACCCGGAACCGTACTGTCTGCGCGGCCCGGTGACTCAAGGTCATTCGCCGCCGATCATAGCCCGCGATCAAATAAGGATCACTCGCCTCGCCGGCACGCACCAGTGTATCTGCCCAGGGTCCGCCGTTGCCGCGCGGTTTGCCAAGCTGCCAGAGATCGTCCACCGCGCCGAGCCCGAGCGCCACCCGACCGTCATCGGAACGCACCACGTGCGCGCCGGCCCGCGCGTCGGCGCGCACGCCGCTCAGGACGAGCAGGCCGCGCCAGGAGCAATAATCGTGAATGCCGCGGTTGTGCGTGGCCACCGGGCGGACCTTGACGAATCCACCCGCGTTCTCGGCCGGCAGTTCGTAGAATGTCCCGTGAGCATTGAACAAATCCCGCTCGGTACAAACCTCGCGGTCGATTCGCGCGCCATCGAGCGCCGCTTCGCCCTTGGGCAGCCGCCAGCGGTTGGTGCGCTCGTCGATGAACACCACCGAAGCCGCGTCCACGGACAACACGTTCGTCGGGATGGCGAAACTCTTGCGCGCCCAAGCCACGGCATTCGTGTCCTGGCTCAGGCGCAGGTTCAACCCGGCGTCCATTTCGTAGAACCCGCCGCCATCGCCATCCGCCGCCGCGAAACCCAGCGTGCGCTTGTTGTCCCCGCGCGCGAACACCAGGCCCGTCGATGCCGCCTCGCCTGGACGCGCCAGCGGGTCGAAAATCTTCGCCGCACGGGCCGGGCGCGTGTCCTTGTTGCGATAATGGAACATGGCCGTGGCTTGCACACAGTCCTGCAAAGCCCGCACGCGAATCCACTCGCCGCGATCTGCCGGCTTGAACTCGCTCCACACGGCGCCATGCGGTGGCACTTCCACGCGCCCGAGTTCCCGCCACGCGCCGTCGCCTCGCGCGTCCGTTTCCAGCGCGAAGGTCACCGTCACGTCGCTCTCGTGCATGAGACAAACCGAGCGATGATCGAATCCGGAGAAGAGGAAAGGATCGCCGGGCTTGTTTGCCTCCACGTCATCATTCAACCAGACCGCGCCGCGCCCGAGCGCCGGGCCAAACCGGTCGAGTTGCGCCGGCTCGATGAATTGGAGGTTCGATTGCGACTGCCCCGGGCCGTTGATGTTGCCTTTGGCCCGGCGCTTGTTCAGGAATTCGCTCTTCGCCGTGTCATCGCAGCCCAGCACCACGCGGTCGTTCCAGCGGCAGAAATACCCGATCACTTTAAAATGGCTCGATCGCGGCGCGATTCCGAAAGCGCGCGCGGAGTTGAACGTGGCTGGAAACCGCCAGAACATCCCGTGCATCGTCATCAGCAAATCCTTTTCCCCAATCTCGCGGATGCGCGGCCACTCCGTGTTCCAGCCATGCGCGCCGTCGTAACAATGCGACGCCTTGGGCAGCCGCCAGGCGCGCCATTGCCCGCCATCGAGAGTCATCAGGATCAGCGAGCGGGCGTCCCATCCGATGCTCCAAACCGGGTCCAGGTCCGGCTGCGCGTTACCGAAGATGCCGCCCGGCCCCGAGACTTCGGTAAATTGGTTGCGTCGCACCAACTGCCAGTCCCCCTGCCCCCGCCATTCCGCCAGCGCGCCGGAGGGAATTGTCGGATCCACCAGCGCCTTGGCGCCCTGCTCTCCGTTGTTCGCATAGATCAGCCGGCCCTGCCCCATGTAAAACCCTTTCCCATGGTATCCCGGCAACCGCGACGACACCGTGGCCGGCCGCGTCTCCTCCGACTGGCCCGGCTTGACGCCGTTGCCGTCCTTGATCTGGCCGGTGACCTCCAGCGTGCGGACATTCACCTCATAGAGTCCTTCCTCCATCGTTGCGTAATAAACCTGGTTCGAGCCATCCGTCAGGTGCCGCGCGATGCCCGTCAACCGGCCCGGCATTTTCCGAGGGGGAATCACCCGCACGTTCCGGTTGGAATCGATCAAATACGGTCCGATGAGCAACTGACCGGACTCGCGATGAATCATCCGGCCCGCCGGCGTGCCGCCCACGCTTTCCGGCCGGACAATCTGTTCCAACTCCGGCGTGATCTCATAAAGCTTGTCTGAGGACCCGAACGGCAGATGCGGTCCGTAAGTAATCGCCCAAAGCCGGCCTGCCCACGGCACCACCGCGCCTGTACCGCATTCCCCCTCGTTGTTGAACATGGCCAGAGACGGATAAATGCCGGAAACCGCCCGCGGCTCCGCCGCCATAAGCGACCATGAACCCGCCAACGCCAAGCCGAGATGAAGTAAGTATTGCTTCATGTGAAAAATTTCTCCGCCCGTTTTCCCAGAACCACCCCCCCCGCGCAATACGCGAACCGCTGCAATGCGCATCGAAACCCGCCGTTGGGCAAGCAACCCCACCGGCGTTTCATCGGGAGGGCGAGCGTCCCAGAGTTGTTGGTGGGTTTTGTCGTGCTGCGACAAAACAAGCCCGCGTCCAGCGGGCGATCCGTGTCGTGCCAGGCGTGGCAAACGAGTTCAGGGATCCGATTGCGCCGCTGGACGCGGCGCGACTCGTCGCAGCGCGACGAGTCCCACCATTCAGAAGTGTGCATCGTGGAAGAAGGCGAGATGCCCCACGTGATCCCCGCCCCTTCTTTCTGCTGGTGCAACAACTTCCAGTCCGCTAATCCAAACCCATCCAAATTGTGAAACACACACTTTCCCGTCGCTCGTTCGTGAAGCGTACGGCCTTCGCGGCCAGCGTTTTCTCGGTCACCCCGTTCAACATCCTCAACGCCGCCAATGCCGGTGAGAAGGTCCGCTTTGTCCAGATCGGCTGCGGCGGGCGCGGCGCGTCCGCGCATCTGTCAGGCGCGCAGAACGAACATCTGGCTGGCATTGTGGATGTGGATGAAAACCGTCAGGGCGTGGTGAAGAAATGGTTCGAAGGCCGTGGCGGCAACGCCAACAACCTCGAAGTCTTCGCGGATTACCGGAAGATGTTCGACAAGATCGGCAAGAACATCGACGCGGTGTTCATCGCCACACCGAACCATCATCACGCGCTGCCGTCGTTGATCGCCATGCAACTGGGCAAGCATGTGTATTGCGAAAAGCCCGTTTGCCAGAACATCGGCGAAGCCCGCGCCATGCGCGCGCTGGCTGCGAAATCCAAGGTCGCCACACAAATGGGCAACCAGGGACATTGCGAAGACGGCTACCGCAAGTTGTGCGAGTACATCTGGGGCGGAGTGATCGGCAAGGTGAAGGAGACACACAGTTGGACCAACCGCGCCAATGGCGGCGAGGGTCCGCGTCCGCCGAAAGAACCCGCGCCCGCCGGATTGCATTGGGATGAATGGATCGGTCCGGCGCCTTACCGCGATTTCCACAGCGATCTACACCCGCATTCCTGGCATGGCTGGTATGATTTCGGCAACGGCTCCATCGGCAACATGGGCTGCCACGTTCTCGACGGTGTTTATTGGGCATTAAAGATCGATCACCCCACCAGCGTGGAGGTCGAGACCATGCGCGGCGGGAGTAACGAACGGCTGCCCATGGGCAGCCGCGTGCGCTGGGATATCCCGGCCCGCGGTGACATGCCGGAACTCAAGGTCTTCTGGTACGAAGGACTAAATCCGACCGCGACCGGCAAGCCCGATGGCAAACTGCGCGCCGCCAAGGGCGCCGACCGGCATTTCCCGGAATTGCTCAAGGAACTGGTGAAGCAATATCCCGACGAAGGTCTCGACGCCGGCGATAGCGGCTCGCTCTACGTCGGCGACAAGGGAGCAATCTTCACCGGCACCTATGGCGACAAAATGCACATCGTGCCGTGGGAGAAGATGCGCGAAACCAAGGCGCCCGAGAAATCATTGCCGCGCCCGAAAAGCGTGTTCGTGGATTTTCTCGAAACCATCAAGGCCGGCAAGACGGAGACGGCAGTGCCCTTCGAGTATGGCACACGCCTCACCGAGTTCGCCATCCTTGGAAACCTCGCGATGAGGGCGGGTGCCGGGAAGAAGGTGATGTGGGACGGGGCGAACATGAAGGTGACCAATCACCCGGAATTGAATGCGTTCGTTTCGCGACCCGCTCGCGCAGGCTGGACGGCCTGAACAGTTCGCTGATTTTTCCAAGCCCGCAGTGTCCCGACGCTGCGGGCTTTTATTTTTGGCAAGTGATCGGCAGCCTTTTGCATCGACTCCGAGCCCGGACACGGCTACATCAAGCCGCGTTGCTTGCGAGCCGTGGCAAGGTGCCTCCGGCCGGGAACAACAGGAAAACAACGACACAAGAATTCTCATGAACAACCCAGTCCGCCCCCGTTCGTTCTTTTACCGCCACGCGGCGGCCGCACTTGCGCTCGGCCTGCTGGCCGCTCTCGCTCTGGAGGCTGGCGCCGCCAGCGTCCGACTCATCGAAACCTGGCGCGACCGGCGCTTCTGCGTGGTCGAAGACGGCGAACGGTTCTGCGACATCCTGACCCGCGGTTCCTTCCGCGTGATTGGCAGTTTCCCCTGGAGCGATCCGTCCCTGGCCACCAACATCACTGCCGAGACGGAATTCTCCTTCCTCTTTGGCAGCGCGGAACTGGCCTTCAGCCCGAGCGACGATCCGAAATGGAAACCGGGCAAGCGCGTCGTCACGCAAGTGTTCACCCATGAAAACGACAACGGCCGGACGGTGCGCGACGGCATCGCGATCCTTCGGTGGAACAAGAAGGGGTTCGTGATCAGCTACATTGGCAAATCCGGTGATGCACTGAATCCGATTGTGGCTGACGGTTTCTACACCTCTGAACCCGGCCCCATCTCGGACAACACCACCTTCGGTTTCGACGTGAGCCTGGGGACTTTCAACACGAACGGCCTGGTGCTCGTGACCGGCAACGTCGCGCAGAAAGTTGTCGGCTCGCCCGACGACCAGAACACGCTGACCGCCGTGGCCGTGAAGGGCAAAATCGCCCCCACGCCGTAGCACGGGAAATTTGCCCGGGCAGCGAGTGAACGAGTCGGCGAGGCGGAAAATCTCCGCTGATCACTTTCCGCCGAAATCCCAGCGGCGCTTCTTTTCGCCGTCCAGCAATTCGATCCAGTCGAGTTCCAGCGGTTCTTCCTGCGCAGGGACGAAGAGGCGGAGAATGCCAGCCTTGTCACCGGGCGCGCGGATTTTCACGCCGACTTCAGCCCAGTCCCCCGCCTTCACGGCGAAGACAGCGGGTGAGGGCGCGTCTGCCGCTTCGGAATCGGGCGAGGGCAGCCACGCCACCTTGCCAGAACCGCCGTCGCAGCGGATGCGGAACCTCAACCGCGCGTCCGCCCCAAGCTTTCCCGGAGCAAATCCGAGGAATGGCGCTTCGCCGGCACTGGTCACGACAAGCGCGCCATTGGTGACCTGGACGGAACAACGCCGCGGCTTCCAGCCCTGCAAGGCGGGGTTGTTCTCATCGAGGCCCGCCGCCTTCGCGACCATAGTGCGTTTGGGTTTCTCCCGGCCTTCGAGTTCCGGCCGGTATTTCGCCGGATCGAAGGCGGGGTTCGGCACGGGCACCACGGCTTTGGTCGAAGAGAGGAATTGCGCGATCAACCCGTCGAGTTCGCCGACCAGATCGGGTTTGCGGGCAGCGAGGTTGCTCGTCTCACCCGGGTCCTCGCGCAGATTGAAGAGCAAATGCCGGTGCGCGCCATTTTCTCCGCCGTGAAAGATGCGGATGAGCTTCCAATCCCCACGATGCACGGAAACCGAGGGTGGCAGCCAGTCCGGCACGCTGGGGCTGTGGGGAAAATACTGGAATAACGGACCGCGATCCATGGCCTCGCCCTTGAACGCGGCGAGCAGGTTCGTTCCGTCAAAAATCTGGCCGGGCGCAGGCGGAAGCCCGAGTCCTGCCAGCAAGGTCGGATAATAATCCTCGCTCTGCACCATCACCTCGCTGCGACCTCCGGGTTTCGTCACGCCGGGCCAGGCCACAACGCAGGGGACACGAGTGCCTCCCTCAAATAGCGTGGCCTTGCCGCCGCGCAACGGCCGGTTGCTGGTCGGCCGCGTACCGTCGATTTCATTGTACATGTTTCCGCCATTGTCGGAGGTGAAGATGATGATCGTGTTGTCCGCCAACTTCAGGCGGTCGAGCGCGTCGAGAAGCCTTCCCACCGCATCGTCCATGCTCTCGACCATGGCCGCATATGTGGGGCTGCGCTGGGCGTCCGCAGGATCAACCCGCGCACGGTGTTTTTCGATCAGGGCCTTCTTGGCATCGAACGGCGCATGGACGCTGAACATCCAGTAATTCAAATAGAACGGCTTTGTCCTGTTCTTCTCCATCCACGCGACGGCCTCCTTCGCCATTCTGTCCTCGATGTGCTGTTCCGGTTCGCCCGGGTCATGGTCGAACCCCTTGAACTTCCACGGCGCGACATAGCTGCCAGCCGGCCCGGGCCCGGGATGATGCGGGATGTCCACGTCGAAGCCCTGTTGCAAGGGAGAATACGGATCCGGCCCCAGATGCCATTTCCCGAAATGCCCGGTGGCGTATCCCGCCTCCTTCAATGTCTCGGCCAGGGTGCGGTATTCCGGCCTGAGCCGGGTTGGAGCGGCAGGCTGGACGACCTTCTGATCCGCTGCCGCCGCCCGCCCCACCGTGGCATCGAGGACGACGCGCGGCTCATGACCATTCGGAACGGTGATGCCGGTGCGCGCCGGACTCAGCCCGGTGAGAATCGCCGATCGCGTGGGAGAACAAAGCGGGCTGGCCGAGTAAGCGCGCGTGAAGGTAACACCGCGCTTCGCCAACCGGTCCAGGTTCGGCGTGCGATAGAACTTCGTGTGGCCATAGAGCGTTGTGTCAGCCCAACCGAGATCGTCGGCGAGAATGAACAAAAGATTGGGCTGGCGCGCCCCGACGGAGAAGGCGGCAGGCATCAGGCCCACGAACAACAGGCAGGCAAGGATTCTCATGTGTTGCAACGGAATGGAGAATCAGAAAGCCGGCTTCCGTTGGCCAGCGACTTTTCAGCGTTGGTTCCTGCATTCACTCCATCCTTGTCCGCTCGTGCTTGATCGAACAACCCCGGAGACGGCGTGAAGCGGCACCAGCAACCGCCGCCGGCTCCGTTTCATGCCATCACGATTCTTCACTCACTTTGAAACAACACCCCACCACCTTCGTCACATCCCGGCATGAAACCTGGCCCGCAACTCAATCTGATCGAGTCCCCCGCCCTTTCGCGTCGCGTCTTCCTCAAGTCCACCTCGGCGCTGGCCGGGGCGTTTGCCGTGGCACCGACAATCATTCCTTCATCCGTTCTGGGAGCGGATGGCGCGGTCGCACCCAGCAACCGGATCAACATCGGTTTCATCGGCGTTGGCCGGCAGGCGACTTATGCCAACATTCCCGGCTTCCTTCGCGAACCGGACGCGCAATGCGTGGCGGTGTGCGACGTGGATTCATGGCGCATGGCGAACGCGAAGAAAGTCATCGAAGACGCCTACGCCAAGAGCAAACCGGCCGGCGCCTTCAATGGCTGCGCCCGGTTTCGCGACTGGCGCGAACTGCTCGCTCGCAAAGACATTGATGCCGTGATGATTTCCACGCCCGACCACTGGCACGTGCCAATGGCGGTGACGGCATTGCGCGCGGGCAAAGATGTGGCCTGCGAGAAACCGCTCACGCGCTGCATCGCCGAAGGGCGCTTAATGAGCGACACTGTCACGAAGACCGGGCGCGTGTTCCGCACCGACAGCGAATTCCGTTCGAGCAAGATCATGCACCGCGCGGCGCAACTGGTGCGCAACGGAAAGATCGGGAAACTTGAACGCATCCTCACCGCCACGCCGAAAGACTCCACCCTGCCCGCGCAACCGGAAATGCCCGTGCCGGAGGAACTTGATTACGAGATGTGGCAAGGCCCCGCGCCGCTCCGGCCTTACACGCTCCAGCGCGTGCATCCGCGTCACGAGGCCAAGGGCCGGCCGGGATGGTTGTGCATCCGCGATTACGCGGACGGCATGATGGCGAACTGGGGCGCGCACCTGAACGACATCGCTCTTTGGGGCGCGGGATTGGATCACACCGGACCGATGGAAATCGAAGGAACCGGCAGCTATCCCGCGAAGGGCAACCTGTGGGACATCATCCAGGGATTCGACGTGACCTTCCTTTATGCCAACGGCGTGACACTGCGCTGTCGCACGGACAAGCCGATGATTCGTTGGGAAGGAACCGAAGGCTGGATTCAGGTGAAATACCCAAGCGAGATCGAATCGAGCAACGAGGCGCTCCTGTCCTGGAATCCCGGGCCGAAGGACATTCATCTGCCTTACAAGACCTCCGAGAAACGCGATTTCCTGGACGCGGTGAAAAGCCGCCAGCAACCGCTTTACGATTGCGAAGCCGGCCACCGCAACAACTCGCTGGCGCACTTGAGCCTGATTGCCATCGACCTCGGCCGGAAGCTGAAGTGGGATCCCGCGAAGGAGACTTTCCCCGGCGACGCGGAGGCCAACGGGCGATTGAAGCCAATCACCTGGCGCGCGCCATGGGACAAGCTGCTCAAGGAAGTCTGACGCGCGAGAATGCTGCCGGTGCAAGACGGCCACGCGCTACTGCCAAGAGTCTTTCGTTGCGACGCGCTGGCATTGTGCGCCGCCTGACAGGTGCGCAAAACGGGTCGCCAGATTTCCCCATCTCATCGCCTCGTCGCGTCCCGCCTTTGAATTCATGTCCTGCTCGCATCCAAGCAGCCTTGAGCGAGGGCATCCCCGGCCAAATCACTTGACAATCCCGACCGTCAGTTTCTACCTCGGCAACGAGTATGAAAAAAGAGTCGTCAGCTTTCTTCTCCTTCCAGATGGCTAAATTCTCAAAAGCGTTCTTTGCGACAGTCATTTTGGTTTTGCTGTCCGGAACCCAAAGCGAGGTCGGCGCGGCAGGCCCGACGAACACCATCGCATTCACGGAAAGTCATACCGAGAAACTCCGCTGCTCCGGCACTCCAGCCGCATGCTGGAAGACGAATGCGGGCAAATACGCTTTGAATGCCAGGGCGCTGATCAACGGCATAAACACCTCTGCTTTCAACTCCAACACAGTGGTCGATCTTCAGTTGGGAAGCCTGCACGTAATCGGGCGCCTCGGCGATGATCCCAAGTACCGCCCCGGTCGCAACTCGGCCATTTTCTCGCGCCGGGTCACGAACGAGACGGGGAAAGTCATCTTGACGGAAACGCTGACCGTGAAATGGACCGGCAAACTGCTCACCGTGGTGGCGAAAGGCACCACCCTCGACACCGCCGCCCCGGGATGGACCGGCATCCTGGCAAAGGGCCGCGCCGGACATGAAACCGGGAAGGTCACCAACTCGCTCACCGGGACGATTTTCTTCGGTTCACTTGGCGTCAAGTTCCCGAACGTCACCGCCGTGGGGTCGATCAAAACCACCAAGGTCGTTGGCAAAGATGGCACCACCAACACCATCTCTTTGGTCGGCGAGAAAGCCGGCGGGGTGGGTGAGCGAACGCCGGCTCCGATCCATGTTGCCGTGGGCGGCAACACCACCATCACCAATCTGACGCTCGGCAACGGCGGCGGTTCAGTCACCCTGAACTCCGGATCGGTGACCGGCATTTCCGTTGTCTTTCCCCCTGGCGCATTATCCGGTTCCACGTTGATCACGCTCGGCCAGACCGACGCCTCCATGACGCCGCAATCCGGCACTTATCCCGGCATCACTCTCAGTCTTCACACGGACGGCCAGACCGGGTTTGAGGAACCGCTCGCCATCACGATTCCGCTGACCAACCTCGATATCATTCCCGTTCCCTATTACATCGATACCAACGGATATCTGCACCCGTGTCAGATCATCAACATCGATCGAATTGCGGGAACGATGACCTTCGAGACCTTTCACGCATCGCTGTTCACCTGGCTGCTCGCCAATCTCGCCGGAGCAGGAGGCCACACCACTTACAAACCGTCAGTGGATGGCTTTCAGATCGTCAATTACGGATCGGTCTATAATCCGGGTGGTGAGTGCTTCGGCATCAGCGCGTTTGCCCAATGGAATTACCGCACCAAAGGCGGCGGTCTTTATCCGCGCTACATGATGGACATTCCCACCCCCAATGGCGGCACCGTGAAAGGACAGAACATCATCGCCACGAGGGCTCACACCTCCGTCTCCAGGCTTTGGAACTCCTATGTCCCGAACGTGCAAAGCCAGTTTAACCTCTCCGCCACCGAACGCCTCGCCGTAATCAGGAACATCCTCGATAACACGGCCCGGCCAACGATCCTTTATCTGAGCGATAATCCGTCCTCATCCGGCACCCACGCGGTCCTCGCCTACGATTACGGCGCATTCGACACTCTTGCCATCAATGATCCGAATTATCCGGGTGAAAACAGGACCGCATACATCGACAGCGGCACGTTGATCTATCCTCCGTATCGCAGCATTACCGTCATCGGAAGCGGCTCGTTCCGCACGGAGTCATTCGAGAACATCTATCAGGATGCCGAAAGCGGTTTCAGCGGGAACGGGGCCGCGCAGGTCCAGATAACGTCGCACACCAACACCCAACGCGTCACGGGACGCATCGTCACGCTCTCGGGAAAGATCGAAAGCGGCCAGGTGCTGGTGGACAACCTGGAAGTTTGGGTGAACCAAATCTCGAAGTTCGAGCAAAGCATCACCACTTCCGGTTCTTTCAGCCTTCCGATCAACCTCGTCGCCGGCGAAAACAGGATCACTTTCGTGACCAAGGGCCATGACATCCGCAACAACGTCATCGAGGCGCCAAACACTCAAGTGACCCCGTTCATCATCAATTCCGATGCCTCGAACGCGGCCATCCTGGTCACCCTGACCTGGGACACCGGCGACACCGATCTCGACCTGTACACCATTGACCCCACCGGCGACTATTCCGCCTATTACCACCGATCCACAGCCGACGGAGGCGAACTCGATTACGACGACACAAACGGCTATGGCCCCGAACATTGGACCCTGCTTGAATCCGACAATGTCCGATGGGGCCAGGACTATGAAGTGCGGCTTCATTACTACTCCGACCATTCCAGCGGAACCACCATCGCCACCCGCTGGAACATCAGCGTCCTGCTCTACGAAGGAACGCCCCGCGCCGTGAATTACAATTTCAGCGGCGTCCTTTCCTCCGACAATTCCGGGAACACCGGGCCGCATGCAACCGGCGCCGACTGGGCTGATGTTTGTACCGTTACTCCCGTCGTCGCCTCGCCGGCATTCGCCGCTCCCTCGGCCACCAAAGGCAAGAACGGGAAGGCACGCATCATCGTTCCCCTGCCCTCTGAAACCGAACGCCTCTGGTTCAAGGAAAACGCCGGCGGCGTTGGAGGCAGATAAACACCATGCCACCCCGACGCATGACCAATGGGCGCTGCCTGCCAGGCCTCCACGGTATCCTCGCGCTGCTTTGGGCTGGCTTGATGAGTTTTTCCCTTTCCACTTCTGCCGCTTCCAAACCCGCCCGTTTTCAATCCGGGCGCGAGACGGTTCTAAGCCGGACCCGTGTCGGTCCCGCAGGCGCCACATTGCGAACAGGCACCAACGGGACGCCCGTGGACGGAATCACCGTCGAGATTCCCAAGGGCGCCCTCGCTCGCGAAATCACCGTCACCCTCTCCTGCAACACCGGCCAACTGACCGGAGTCCGGGGCGATGCCAGCGGCGCCTTTTTGCGAATTGATGCCGGGAATGTCGCTGAGTTCGAGCAACCGTTGAAGATCATCGCCGCTTATGATCCCGTGAAATGGAAGAACCGCACCGCCGTGGGATACGCCATCGACAACACGGGCGAGCTTGCCGCCCTCGACTTGGGTCCGAAGGACGGAAAATCCGGCACCGCCTCGTTTTTTACCCTCGTGCCTCTGCTCTTCACTTGGATCTACGCGCCTCCGTGAAATCGCCCGGGTTGTTTGCGAACATTCAAGCATCCGGTCGTTCCCAATGAGGTCTGGCCGTCGCTGAAAAACTTTCCGCCTGCCGCAGCGCCGCGATCAGTTGCATCTCACAACACCATTCGATTCCAACCACCGTTTCCCCCGGCAGAACGAATCGTCGATCTTAACCGAGCATGTATTCCTCGATCCGCTCCACGCCCGATTCCTCCGGCGTGCTTGCGGCAAGCAGGTCGCGCGAGGGATTTGTGAAATCGATCTTCGCCAGTTGGGTGTAATGCCGGAACACATCCACATTCTGGATGAACCCGCCGAACCGTTCCGATCCCGGCCCCATGGCCAGCACGGGCACGAAATCCGCCGTGTGGGCGCTTCCCGTCCATCCAATGCCAATCCGGTTTCCGATCAACTGGCCGAGTTGAACCATCTCGTTGTTCATCACGTCGTACAACGGTGTCCCCTTCTTCTCCAGGAACGGAATGAGCAGCTTGATCCTCCGCTCGGACGGCTTGTAGCCCGTGGCGTCCGAAATGATCTGAATGGCTTCGGCCGGCGTTGGAATATAGTCCTTGGCCTTGGGAGTCTTCGCAGCCGGTGTCGCGGGTTTGGCCGTTGAATCTTCAGGCTTTGCGGCTTCATCCAGATTCGCGGGCTGATCCGCCTGCTTCGCGTTGAAACCGTCCGCGTCCGAGTCCTTCTTCTCCTCCGTGTCTTCGACAACTGTCTTGCGCTTGAGCCGCTTCATCAGCTCCGCGAAGGAGCATTTGATCGTGGCGGTGTTGGCGAACATCGGCGAACTCAATCCGTAAGCTTTGCCCGCTCCGTTCGATCCCATGTTGCCCGTGCCATGATCCGTCGTGATCACCACCAGCGTGTCCGGATTCTTCTTCCGAAAATCGAGCACCACATCGAGCGCCTCGTCGAAGGACACCATCTCGCGCATCGCCGACGGAGCGTCGCAATTGTGGCAGGCCTGGTCCACGCGGCCGCCTTCGACCTGCAGGATGAAATGGTCGTGCCGTTGCAGCCATCCGAGGGCCGACTGCGTCATGGTGGCCAGCGAAGGCGTGACAGCCGCCAGTTTCGGGTCGGCCAGTTGGTCGATGACGAACGGCAGATGGGAACTGGCGAATGTGCCAAGCCATCGCCGGCTGGTGTCGGCTTTTGTCAGATCATCCGCCGTGGTCATGACCTCATAGCCGGCGGCCTTGTAATCGCGAATCAGGTCGCGCTTGTCCTTGCGCGTTTTGGACTCGAAGAACTTCAAACCGCCGCCCAGCAGCACATCCACCTTCCGGTCCAGATACTGCGTCGCGATCATGCTCCCGGTGTCGCGGTTGTCCACGGCGGCGGCGAATCCCGCCGGTGTGGCGTGGGTGATCTCCGTGGTCATCACCAGACCACGCTTCCAACCCTGTTCGCCGAACAATTCATAAAGCGTCTTGAGCTTCGTCTTGTCCGGCAACGTGTTCACCCAGCCGTTCACAATGCGCGAACCGCTGCCCCAGCTTGAGGATGCCGCCGAGGAATCCGTCACCATCGAGTTCAAGGACCGCATGTTCATCCAACCGGCGCGCGTGCCCGGATTGTTGAACAACTGCATGAACGTCAGCCCCCGCTTTCGCGTGAGATGGGAGAAATAATCCGCGCAGGTGAGCGTACCCATGCTCATCCCGTCCACCACCATGTGGATGATGTGGCGGGGACGGGACCCGCGCCCAAACTCGAACAATCCGGCCGGTCGCCCGACATTGGGAAAAGCAACTGCGGTTGCGGAAATCAAACCCGCACGGGTGAAAAACCGGCGGCGTGACACGTCTTTCATGATGCGCAACCGGACGGCCGTCCAAAACACGCTATTCAACGCGCCGGCTTCTCCAGCTCGGGTCCGACCTTTTCTCCCAAATTGCACGACCAGCCATGAGCCAGACCGCCGGTACGGCCCACGTCTTGTTTTCATTCGCCATCCGCATCGCCGCGTGGTGAAGTCGCCTCCGCCGTGGGCAAACTGCTCCAAAAATTCCTGGGCTGCTCTCTCGCGCTGGCCGTGTTGCTGGCGGGAGCCATCGGCATCAGCCCGGTCCTCCACGTCCTGATCGAGCACGGCGGCGCCTCCACGGCTCACACACATTTCGGCGCAAAGGTTTCTTACTCGCACACGCATTCGCGCCTGCCTGCTGCTGCGGCCGCGGTAAAACCGCTCAAACCGTTACGGCTGCAAACGGCCCCGCCCCTCACGCTGTTCGGCCTGCAACCGCAATCTCTCTTCCGCTCGGCCGCAAGGCTTGCTTCCGGCCTGCTCCATTCGATTCCCGCCCCGCCTGACGGCACCGACTCGTCGCACACGCACCACAGCCTCGCGCAAATGCTTCTGTCCGGAGCGGTGGAGTTCTCACTGGATGTTCCGGCGGTGTCGCCGGTCTGTCCGTCCGAGCAGTTCGCCGCCACGCCATCCACCACCGTCGTCCGGTCCTTCGAGTGGCAGGCCCAAACCGCCAGCCGCGCCCCGCCGTTGCGCGCCTAGTTCCCTCCGTTCGATTCCTAAATCGTCTCCGACCGCTCGCGTGTGCGCGCGGCGTTGGCGTCCATCCCCACCCGGCAGGCCACTTCTGGCCCCGTGAAAGGTTGGGATGGTTTTAATCAAAACTTTTGCTCCGTAGATCCGATGAAACCGCAGACCCAAAACAAACTCCGCCGGCCCACGAACGTGGCGCGGGCAAACAGATTCCTCGACCCCATCCACCCTGCCGCCTTTGCCCTCGCGTGTGCTCTCTGCGCCGCGGCCCAGGCCCAAAACACCACCACCAACCTCCCGCCGGTTTCCGGCACCAACAAGCCTCCCCGTCTCGATGAAATTGTCGTGACGGGACGCGAGGACAGCCTAGTGGGCGTGGCCGAATCCGCCACCCAAGGCACTGTCGGTGCAAAGCAACTCGCCACCCGCCCCATCCTGCGTTCCGGGGAAATCCTCGAAACCGTCCCCGGCGTCATCATCACGCAACACGCCGGCGGCGGTAAGGCCAACCAGTATTTCCTGCGCGGCTTCAACCTCGACCACGGCACCGACTTCTACACCACGCTCGACGGCATGCCCGTGAACCTGCCCACCCACGGCCACGGCCAGGGCTACACGGACATGAACATCGTCATCCCCGAATTCATCGAGCGGGTGAACTACCAGAAGGGCGTCTATTACGCCGCCAACGGCGACTTCGCCTCCGCCGGGGCCGCGCACCTCGAAACCTTCCGCGTCCTGCCGCAAAGTTTCGTCACCGTCGAGGGCGGCATGTTCGGCTATGGCCGCGCCGTCTTCGGCACCTCGCCGAAAGTGGGCGACGGCAACCTGCTCATCGGCGGCGAGGCGTATCATCATGACGGCCCGTGGGAAAATCCCGACGACTACCAGAAGTTCAACGGCCTGCTGAGCTACAACGTCGGCAACGCCGCCAACGGCTGGAGCCTCACCGCGCGCGGTTATCACGGGAAATGGGATTCCAGCGACCAGGTCGCCGCCAGCGCCATCCGCCGGAATCTGATTTCCTTCTACGATTCCCTCGACGACACCACCGGCGGCAATTCCCAACGTTACAGCGCCCAGGGCGAATGGCATCGCAGCGACGACGCCTCCGCCACGCGCGTCCGGGCCTACGGCTTCTACTACGACCTCGATCTGTTCTCCAACTTCACCTACTTCCTCGACGATCCGGTGCGCGGCGACCAGTTCGAGCAGGCCGACCGGCGCTGGGTGGCCGGACTCGACGCCAGCCATTCCTTCTTCAACCGCTGGTTCGGGCGCGAAGTGGAAAACACCTTCGGCCTCCAGACGCGCACCGATGTCATCCGCAACGGCCTCTTTCACACCCAGGCCCGCGAACGTCTCGGCACGACCCGTCGCGATGACATCCTCGAATCCAGCGTCGGCCTCTACTTCGAGAACAAGGTCCAGTGGGCGGAAAAGTTCCGCACCGTGGCTGGCGCACGTGGCGACCTTTACCACTTCGATGTCGATTCCATCCTCGATGCCAACGACGGCGCGCGCACCGCGCTTATCGGCAGTCCCAAGTTAAGCCTCATCTTCGGCCCGTGGGCGGACACAGAAGTTTATCTCGAAGGCGGCCTCGGCCATCACAGCAACGACGGACGCGGCGTGAACACGCGCATCGATCCCGCCAGCGGCGCGCGTGTTTCCCGCGCCGATCCGCTCGTCCGAACCTACGGCGCGGAAGTCGGCGTGCGTTCCACCTACGTTCCCGGCCTGCACAGTTCCGTCGCGTTCTGGTGGCTGGACGTGGATTCGGAGCTTCTCTTCGTCGGTGACGCCGGCGCCACCGAGGCGAGCCGCCCGAGCCGACGTTATGGCGTCGAACTGGCCAACTACTACAACGTGAACAAATGGCTTTCCCTCGACCTCGACTACTCCGTCTCCCACGCGGAATTCCGCGACTCCAGTTCCGCCAATCACATCCCCGGCTCCATCGAGAGCGTCGTCGCGGCGGGCTTCACCGTGCGCAGCGACTGCGGACTCTTCGGCAGCCTGCGCCTGCGCTACTTCGGCCCGCGTCCGCTCACCGAGGACAACCGCGTGCGCTCCGGCGAGACCATCCTCCTCAACGCCCAACTCGGCTACGCCATCAACAAGACATGGACCATCACCGCTGACGTGCTCAACGTCCTCGACCGCCGCGACCAGGACATCGCCTATTCTTACGAGTCCCGCGTCCGCCCCGGCGACACCGCACGCGAGCAAAAGCACATTCATCCGGTCGAGCCGATCCAGTTCCGTGCCGGCGTCACGGCGCGATTCTGACCTGAACCACCGCGCATGACCCGGATCTTCAAGCTGGCTCTCGCCGTGTCGCTCGCCGCCCACGTCGCGCTCTTCGCGATCGTGCGGTCGATGCCGCGCGGCGGGAGCCAGCCTTTGCCGAAGACTCCGGTGGAAACGATTCTCGTCATGCTCCCGGAACGCGAAGACCCGCCCGAAGAGAAACCCGCGCCGCCGCCCCCGCCGCCAATCCCGGAAAAGATTCCTCCCGTTCCGGCGCCGCAGCCAGCGCCTCCGCCCGTCACGCCTCCGGCCCCGCCGCCAGTTGTGGCTCCGCCGGCGATCAAACCCGTTCCACCGCCGGAGCCGCGCCGTGTCGAGCCGCCTGCTCCGACAATTCCTGCGCCTGTGGAACAAACTGCCGCGCCCACGTCTCCGGCTCCCCATGTGGTCGTCGCGTCTCCGGCGCCTTCAACTCCTGCCGTTCTCCCGCCTCCGCCCGTTATTGCTTCGCAAACAACTCCCTCCGCCGTCCCTTCGCTTCACATCGGTCCCGTGCAATATCGCCGGAAGGTCGAGCCGGAATATCCGCTCCTCGCGCGCCGCCGCCGGCAGGAAGGCGTGGTGTTGCTCGAAGTCACCATCGCGGCCGACGGACGGGCCACCCACGTAACGGTGAAACAATCCTCCGGCTTTCCGCTCCTCGACCGCGCCGCCGAGGAAGCTGCGCGCCAGTCTGAATTCGATCTGCCCTCCAGCCAGACCATGCGCGCCGAAGTTCCCGTGCGCTTCATGTTGAAGAAATAAAGAGAACCGGAAGGCCAAGGCGAAACCTGCCGCAGCAATCCACGAGGGCGCGGAAAACTGCCCCGCGCAGACACGCGCCCATTTCCGTATCGGAGCTTGGGTTTAGTAAGTGCCAACTCGTTCAGTCATCCCGCCACACGTTGAGGTATAGCTTTCCGAGGCTCACGACTTGCGTAGATACGGAGCGACTCCGACTTCTGGAATATTCGCTCCCCTCCTCGATCAGCCGAATGCGGTGCGACGGTTTAGCAGCTTCTGCTGTGTTCTCGACAAACAACTGTCCAACAATCCAATCATGGTCGCGGGTTCGCACGCGAAAGCCGTATTGATTCTCGAAAGCGCCGTTCCAAAATCGAGGGCGTTCACCGTTCTCCACATGATACTTCAACAGCGCAAGTGTTCCGGTCACCTGCTCGGACCATGGGCAATTCACAAACGCATCCCACTCCGCCTTGATACGTTTGAGAACCTCAGCGGAGGCCAACACCTCCTTGTTTTCTTTGAACAGCGGCGTTGATGTTGTTTGTGCGATCAATTCAGATCGCACATGAGCGAAAAATGACCCTTCTTCGTATGCGCGCTGTAAGTCCACTACATTGTCCTCAGCTTGAGCACCGGCCTTCAATTCAGTCGCAAGCTCACGCGCAATCCCCTCAAACTTGTCTGTATGCTTTTCGGAGATCTCGTCGTATGGATAATTGCTTTGTTTGTGTTTTGTAGCCCACTCTAGCGGTTGGGAGAGAACGATTTGATCTCTCACTTTATCAAAAAACACCCGAACCCTTTCAGCCACATCCCTGGCCGACCGCCTAGCATGCCCCTGAGAATAGTAGGCAATCCCAGCATTTGATGCATCATCCGAAACCCATTCAAGAACCTTGGGGCGGAAGTTCTTCCAAAAGCGGCTGTCAGTGGACTTCACTGACAACTTGATTTGATGTCCCCGCGCAATGGAGACGGTGCATTCGCTAGGGCGTCCTGCGGCGTCCAGTTCTGTGATTTCGACTGGCAGTAACTTGTAGGCCTCCGCGATCCCATCAATGACAAGCGCCTCCTTGCAATCAAACACATTGGTCAGAACTGAAACCATCAAGTCGTGCCGCTCAAAGGAACGTGCTGCAACGGCTTGAAGCTCGTCTTTGAACCCTCTCAACTTTTCAAGGGCTTTTTCGGATTCCATGATCTGCGCATCTAGTTCGTGAATCTTGTCACGGAGTTTGGTGACATCCAACCCCTCGGCTTCGCTCTGGCGCAACACTGTCTCTTTTCTGACCTTCTCCGTCTTCAAGTCGGACTGCAGCGTCGTCTTTTCCTTTATGGCAGTCTGAATTTGCTTCTCGGCAGCTTCCGCCTGCTCGACCTTTTCCCGATGCTTTCTCTTCTCCTCGTCGATGTGATCTTTAATAATGATCGTGTTCATGGGTGCTTTGACGTTTCCGGGCTGAAAATCTTAAAGAAAGTCTGCACGCCGGATCGGGTCGTTGCAACACCTGCCACAACTGACAATTCGTGATCCGCACCTGCCGGCGCGCGGAAATGCGTTTCGTGATGGCAGCGGCCAGACTAGACAAGCACCGTGGCGGATGGCCCGACTGGCGAATCACCGGCGGCGTTGGCGGCCTGAACCCAGACGAGCAATTCCCCGGTCCACGGCAGGTCATCGATCAGCACCTGCAAATCATGCACGGTCTTCTCGCGCGCCGGTTCGTCCGGTTGCGTGGCCGGACGGACAAAGGTCCGGTACCGCGTCGCCCGCATGGTCCGCGGCCCACAGGATTTTGGCCCGCAACGAATGCTTGCAGGCCGGCTGCCCTCAGCCGGCGCGGGACCTGCCACCGACTCCCGATCCTGACCAACCAAGTGGCGGCGGCCGTGATAAGATGTTTGGAACAAAACGCATCAACTGTTAGCAACCACCCCATTCAGATCATGAATCACAAACTTGCGGCCCACCTTTCGCGACTGATTTCCTGCTGTGCCCTGCTCTTTGCCCTGTGTGTTGCCCCGGCAATCCACGCCGCCGATGCGACGCGACCACTGCCGAACAACCTCCCGCCCGGGGTGAAGCCCATTGAGGCCGGCGGGCTGCACAATGTCTTTACCATCGGCACCAATCTCCTTTCCGGCAGCGCGCCGGAGGATGACGCGGACTTCGCCGCCCTGGCGAAGCTGGGGGTGAAGAACATCCTCTCGGTTGATGGCTCGAAACCAAACCTGGATTTGGCGCACAAGCACGGCCTGCGCTACATCCACATTCCGCACGGCTACGACGGCATCAGCACCAACACGCAGGTGCAACTTGTCAAAGCCGCACAGACGGCGGAGGGGCCGACTTACGTGCATTGCCATCACGGGCTGCACCGTGGCCCCGTGGCGGCGGCGGTCATCTGCATGAACACGCTCGGCTGGACGCCGCAACAAGGCGAGGCATGGCTGAAGGCCGCAGGCACCGGCAGCAACTACGCCGGCCTCTATGAAACGGTGCGAAGGTTCCATCCGCCGACCGCCGCGCAGTTGGCCGCCGCGCCGGCAAAATATCCCGAAGCCGTCACGCCCTCCGGTCTCGTGGACGCCATGGTCGGGATCGATGCGCGCTGGGACCATTTGAAAGCCGTGCGCAAGGCGGGCTACCAGACGCCGAAGGAAAATCCAGACATCCAGCCTGCGCACGAGGCCACCATTCTCTGGGAACACTATCGGGAAATGCAGCGCCTGCCCGAAGCCCGGCAAAAGGGCGACGACTTCCTTCAGCGCACGAAAGCCGCCGAAGCCGCCGCGCAGGGTTTTGAAAAGCTCCTGCGTTCCTTCGCGGCGAATCCCTCGCCCGCCTCCCGCGCCCAACTCGACAAATCCTTCGACGCCGTCGCGCAAAGCTGCTCCTCCTGCCACAAAGCCTTCCGCGATCCCGCCGGCATCAAGGCGGGGAAATAACTTCCCCAACACTACCGCCTCAGCGCAAAGGCCAGCATCAACAGGCAGATCGCCACCATCCACGAAGCCACCACCCGCACCCCGATCCGCGTCCAGTTCCTCCGCTGCGCGTGAATGGCGTAACTCGCCACGTCGAACATGAGGAAACTCACCACCAGCCAGTTGCCCGCCAGCGTTTTGAGCCGCAGCCCGGTCGTGCCGGTTTCCACTGCGGAATCCAGGCCCAGCACCACGGCGCACACGCCAAACAACAAGCGCATCGCCCACGGCGGAATCGCGCGGTCCAGTGCCACCAGGGCGGCAGGAACCAGCACCAGTCCCGTGACCAGCCACGGCGCCGGTTCGCGATGCGCCTCGTGCAGCGTGAGCAGCAACGCCCCGGCGAACACCGGGATGAAAACGCCCAGCGGAGTCCGCACGTCCAGCGGCTGCCTCTGGCTGATGAGTAGCCCCAGCGCCAGCATCATCAGCACATGCGCCGGCGTGAACAGCGGATGCAACAGCCCGTTGGTGAAACCCTCCAGGCCGGGGATGGCCCCGTGCGCCTGCGCGGAAACCGGGCTGGCAAGAATGGCCAACCCCGCCACCGCGCCGATTCGCCGCCGTCCGCGCCGCATCAGAGAATGTTGAAGAGAAAACCCAGGCCGATCAGCGCGATGACCGCGCCGCCGCAGCGCACCACCACGCCGCCCCACGGCCAGCGGGTCAGCAACCCCAGCGCAATCCCGCTCAGATGAATCAGCCCCGTCACGACCACGAACCCGATCGAGTAAGTCATCGGGTTGGCCGCATCGGGAAGCTCCGTGCCGTGCGCGTGACCGTGAAACAAACCAAACACCCCCACAATCAGCGCCGCCCAGACCAGCCGCGGCCTGGCCGCAAAGGCGACCACCAGGCCCAGCACGATTCCTGACGCGGCGATCCCCTTCTCCACCGCCGGCAGCGGCACATGCAGAACCCCGAGCGCCCCGCCAAACGCCATCACCACGGGAAACGCCACCGGCAGCAGCCACATCGCGCGCCCGCCCAAGAACGCTCCCCACAGTCCCACCGCCACCATCGCCACCATATGATCCAGTCCCGAGAGCGGATGCAGCGCGCCGCTGACAAATCCACCAATCGCACCCGTGCCCGTGTGCGCGCTGGCGACTGCGGGAAGCAGCAAGAGCAGTCCCGGCACAATCCACGAAAGAACACGGCCGACTGGAGAAGGTGAGCGAAAGAAACCCGTCATTTTCATGCCCGGCAGCGTAAATCTCAGGACGGCACTGTCAATCAGGCGGTCTGCCGTGCGGTCTGTTCACCCTCTCCGCTCAACGGGCAAAGAACTCACCGGATGCCGATGGGTGCATTGTCCTCTTGCACCGTGGCAGCCGGCGTGAGCCGGCTCTGACCTCCGCTCAAAATCAAATGGAGCGGACTCACACCCGTTGCCATGAGGTGCGCAGGTAGAGAAAAAGTGCTCCACAGCCGGTGACAAGACCCCGCGCCGGCTGAGGGCAGCCGGCCGGCAAGATTTCGCATTGGGCAGGAACCTGCAGGCCGCGTGCCCTCACGCGGCGGTGGTGTCCGATTCGGCAATCATCGCTCCGCCCTTCCATTTCGGGCCCTGAATTGGACAGGCGGAGGTTCGGCCCGTCCAATACGCACGTGGAACGGCACTGAAAAACTCTCCGCCTGTCCATTTTGACTCTCGAAAAACTCCGCCCGAGTCCCGGCATCATTTTTCCGGACGTGGAACGCGGGTGAAAAAGATTCCCCCATTCCATTTCGAGGCGGCTTTTCTCCATGCCGGGACTCGACTGCTCCATTTTGAACGTGGAACGCGACTGGAAAACCTTCCCCCCGCCGGTTTTGAGAGCTGAAAAACTCCGTCGGAGTCTCCACCTCTTCCTTTGCGACGTGGAACGGCACTGAAAAACATTCCAACCCGGAAATCCGAGGCCCGGATCGCGCTGATGGAACCTCGGCCCGCCGATTTCGGGTTTCCAAATGCCGCGGGTTGAACTCCACCTTCCGAATCCGGCTCAAGTCGCGACGCTGTTGAGGCTGTTGCTGGAGTTTTCCGAACCGACGCGGGGCCGCCCGAGTTTGGGCCGGGCCGCTTGTTGCCTTTCGCGTCTTGGCTGGAAGATGTTTCCAGGTTAATCCTGTGCGCGTAACGAAAGCTGAGTTGTTTTTCTGACCGCAACACGAACGACAAAACTTATGGCTGCCAACCCGACTCCCCGCGCCTGGCCCGGACTTTCCACAGCGACGCTCCGCATGGCCGCCGGATTGCGCCGGCATGAAGCCGCACTCGGCATCCGCCAAAACACCGAGGCCACGCTGGTCGCCGTCCTTTCCGACTGCCGCGCGGCCGCGGAGGAACTCGGGAGCGCCCGTGCCGCGCAGGGGCAGGCCACGCGCGCCTTGGCGGCGGCAGAGAGAAACGTCCGTCGCTGGCTGGGCACGGCCCGGAGGGTTCTTTCGCTGCGCCTGGGTGACCGCTGGGATGCGCGGTGGGAAGGTTCGGGGTTCCCGCGCGGTTCCACCGCCGTGCCCAAGAGCCAGATCGGCCGCCTGAATCTTTGCGCCGCGCTGGCGGATTTCCTCGCCGCTCATCCGGAACTTGCCTTCGCGGACTGGTCGGTGACTTCCGACGGCGCGCGGGAGAAGCATCAGTTGCTGGCCAATGCCCGGGCGGACTTCGCCCGTTGCCGCGCCAGGGCGGTGGCGCAAAATCGCCGATTCAAATCCCTGCGCCTGAAACTCTGCAAACGTGTCCGCGGCCTGATCCGCGAACTGGAATTGCTGGTCGATGACGCCGACCCGCGCTGGCTGGACTTCGGGCTGAACATTCCGGCGCAACCGGAGGTGCCGGAGCCGGTGAAGCGCCTGGAGGCAATTCCCAATGGCCCGCGCGCCGTGCAGGTGACATGGCCCCGTGCCCGGCGTGCCGTGCGTTATCGCGTTTTCGCCCGGCCCGTGGCTCAACCGGATACGCCCGCCCACGAGAAAACCGTGCATGACCTTCGCACCCTGCTCGAAGACCTGCCGTGGACCGGGGAATTGCATCTATGGGTTCAGGCCGCCAACCCCGCCGGCGAGGCCACGCCCAGCCCGGTGGTGAAGGTGAGGGTGTGAGGCGATTTTCTGGCTGGCCGGCGATTCCAACGACGACGGATGGCGGGTCTTCCGTGAGCCTGTCTGAATAGGGCGTGGGAGTCCTGCAATTTTCAGACAGGCTCCAACGCACAACGCCCGCTCACCATTCAGTGCGTGGTGCGCACGACAGAACGGGCCAGTGGCCCGTTCAACCCGGAGTTCCATCGCATCAATCCGGCTTAATCCTCCCTTACTCAAAGAAGGTCCATGCTACGGCCCGGATTCCTTAGGAAATGTGGCGGATAGGCCGTGCGCACCACGCATGTCGGTTTGGAATACCGCGTCCGAGAATCGGATGAGATTTGCACCATGATGAAATTAAGAATGACCAAGACGTTTTGCGCCCTGTTGGCCGCCGCCGTGTTGATGCCCGCGATCAGCGGACCCGCCCGCGCCGCGCTGGTGAATGCCATCACCGGCCATACAAATGATTTCTCCACGCAGCCGCCGGCCGGGGATTGGTCCACGCGCAGCTTCGGTGGGACCGGTGGAACGGCAGCCGGGGAAATCACGGGCGCCGCCGCGCTGGATGCCGCCGTGCAAACCAACAGTGCCGCGCTGATCACGGCGGGAACGACCTCCTCCGCCGTGAACCCGCCGGCCGCGGCCAGCGGCGCGACCTGGAGCAGCACCGGGGGTTACCTGCAAACGCGCCCCACCTCCACCGCCGTCACGTTGCTCATGGCCACGCTGACCAATAACACCGGCACGAACGCCACCAGCATTCGCATCCAGTATGATTACGTGACGAACCGCGCCGGAACGCCAACGGAGGAAGTGCGCGGGCACCGGGTCTATTACAGTTTGTCCGGCACGGCCGGCTCATGGTCGAACCTTGCCGCGCTGTCGCAGACCACCCAGGGCACGCTCGTCACCAATCTGGTGCTGTCAGCCACCTGGACGAATGGCGCCCGTCTGCTTCTGCTCTGGGCGGATGACAACGGCTCCGGCACGCCCGACGACGCGAACGACATCGACAATTTCTCGGTGCAAGTGACCGGCCTCGAAATCAGCGCGCTGGCGTGCTCGCTCACCGCGCCGGCCAACGGGCAGTCGCTGCCGGACACCAACACCCTGGCCCTGGCCGCCACGGCCAGTCCCGGACCCGGCGCGACCAACGTGTCCATTGGGTTTTACGACGCGACGGCCGGACTCCTCGGCAGCGATCTCACCGCTCCGTTCGGCATCAACGTGGCTTTGGGCGCGGGAGTTTATCAGCTCTACGCCGTGGCCACGAACGATCTTGGCGCAACCACGTTCTCCGCGACGAACATCGTGACCGTCACCAATGTTCCCTTCTCCGTGGCATTGAACAGCCCGACCAATGGCACGACGCATGGCACTCCGACCAATGTCGCCTTCGCCGCGTCCGCCTATGGCGGCAGCAACGCCACGATCACCGGGGTCGCGTATTTCGACGCGGTGGCCGGGTGGCTGGCCGACGCGTTCACGCCGCCATTCAACGCGGCGGCCTCGTTGAGTGGCGGCACGTTCAACATCTTCGCCGTCGCCACGAACAGCCTTGGCGCGACGGCTAGTTCCCGCACCAACACCGTGGTCATCAATGTGCCGGCGACGAACACGCTGGCGCCGGTGATTTACGCGGTGAACCCGCCACACAGCACGCCGGTCTCGAACCTGACGAGCGTCACCGTGACCTTCAGCGAACCGGTCAGCGGCGTGGATGCTGCCGACTTGCTGGTGGAAGGCGTGCCCGCAACCGGTGTCTCGGGCAGCGGCTCGAATTACATCTTCACGTTCCCGCAGCCGCCTTATGGACAACCGACCATCTCCTGGGCAACCAACCACGGCATCACCGACTTTGGCTGGCCCACCGTCCTGCCCTTCGATGCCAACGGTTCCGGAGCCACCTGGGGTTATTATCTGCTCGACCAGACGCCGCCCGTGCTCGCGGCGCGGACGCCCGCGCCGGGCAGCACCATCACCGGGCTGACGCAAGTTATCGTGACCTTCAGTGAGGCCGTTTCCGGGGTGGACGCGGCGGACTTGTTGATCAACGGCACGGCGGCCAGCGGCGTCACCGGCGGCGGATCGAACTATACCTTCACCGTCGCGCAGCCGTCCGCGTACGGCCCGCTCGCCATCAATGTCTCCTGGGCCACGAACCACGGCATCGCTGACCTGGCCCTGACACCGAACGCCTTCGGTGGCACCGGGTGGAACTTCACGCTCGATCCGCTCACGGTGCTCGTGCCGTCGAACTCCATGTGGCGGTTCCTGAAGGGCACGGCCGAGGCATCATCGCCGACCAACGCCTGGCGCCTGACCGGTTTCAATGATTCCGCGTGGTCGAACGCGCCCGCGCCGTTTTTTTATGGTGATCCTTACTCGAACGGGCTGGCCGCCTTCACGCTGTTGAGCGACATGCAGAGCAATTACGCCACGATCTATTTGCGCACGGAATTCACGGTGGCTGGCGCGGCGGCGATCACCAACCTGTATCTCAACGCGCAGAGCGACGACGGGTTCATCGCCTGGATCAACGGCGTCGAGGTGCAACGCTACAACGTGGCGGCTGGTGAAATCGGCTACAGCGGCCTCGCCACCACGCAATCCCCCGAGCCGAACAACCGGGGTGCGGCTTACACCAACTTCGTCATCACCAATGCCTCCGCGTTTCTCGTCAACGGCACCAACCTCCTCACTGTCCACGCCCTCAACCAGTCGCTGGCCGGCAGCAGCGACTTCGGATTCAACGCGCAACTCCACACCTACCTCTCCGATGCCGGCAGCGTTCCGCCTCGCATTACGCTGGCCGTGCCCGCGTCCGGAGAAGTTTTCGCGCTGACGAACATCACCTTGACCTTCAGCGAAGATGTCTCGGGCGTGGACGCCGCCGATCTGCTGGTGAATGGAGTTCCGGCAACGGGCGTTGAGAGCAACAGCGCCAGGCTCTTTAACTTCACTTTCACTCAACCCGCTTTCGGACCCGTGCTCGTAACCTGGGACACCAACCATGGAATCGCCGATCTGGATGAGCCTCCCAAGCCCTTCAACAGCGCCGGGCCAGGCGCCACGTTCAGCCTCTCGCTGGTCAACCCGGCCGCGCCGGTGATTGCCGCGCGTTCGCCGGCCGCAGGTTCCTCGGTGTCCAATCTCGTTTCGGTTTCCGTCACCTTCAGCAAGGCCGTGACGGGAGTGGACGCCGCCGACCTGCTCGTGAACGGGGCGCCCGCCTCCGGTGTGAGCGGCAGCGGCTCGAACCATGTGTTCGTGTTTCCCCTGCCCTCCTACGGCGCGGTGGCCATCACCTGGGCTTCGGACCACGGCATCGTCGATGCGGACTTCCCGACCAATGCTTTCGACGGCATGCGCCCCACCAACGTCTGGAGCTACACGCTGCTGGATCAATTGCCGCCGGTCGTCGCCTCCCAGAATCCACCCGCCGGCGCGAACGTCACGAACCTCACCCAGATCACCGTGAGCTTCAGCGAACCCGTTAGCGGTGTGACTGCCGGCGACTTGCTGATCAATGGAATTCCCGCCACCAACGTCGGCGGCGGCCCGGCGAATTACACTTTTACGTTTGCCCAGCCGAATGGATCGAGCATCAACGTCACCTGGGCCGCCGCCCACGGCATCCGCGATCTTGCCCTCGCGCCGAATCCGTTCAACGCCGCCGGCCCGGGGGCGACCTGGAGTTACGCCACGCCCGACACCGTGCCGCCCGATGTGGGCGTGATCGCGCCACCTGCCGGCTCAACCGTGCGTTACCTCACGCATCTGAGCGTGACCTTCGATGAACCCGTCAGCGGCGTGGACGCAGGCGACCTGCTCGTCAACTCCGTGCCGGCGCAAAGCGTCACCGGCGCGGGCGCGGGACCGTATTTCTTCGTTTTCGCGCACCCCGCCACTGGAACGGTGCAAGTGGCGTTCGCGCCCGGCCATGGCATTCACGATTCCACCGGCTCGTCGAATGGCTTCAGCGGCGCGGCATGGAATTACGAATTGAACCCGGCCCTCCCCGTGGACATCGCCGCAACGCATGTGATCCAGATGAGCCTCGACGGGCTTGGAGCGAAATATCTCCAGTTCTATGTGAGCAACGCCCCGGCGCAATTCCCAAACTTCGTGCGGCTGATGAATGAGGGAGCCTTCACCTTCAACGCCCGCTGCGACTATGACATCTCGGAAACCGTCCCCAACCACGCCACGATGTTCACCGGGCGCCCGGTCCTGCAACCTTCCGGCTCTCCGGCCACCGCGCACCACGGCTACAACAACAATTTTCCCGTTGCCACGGAAACCCTGCACAACTCCGGCAACACGAATGTCCCCTACAAGAACAGCATGTTCGACGTCGCCCACGACTACGGGCGCACCACCGCGTTTTACGCCGGCAAAACCCGCCTCGACATCTGCGACCGCAGCTTCAACGGAACCAATGGCGCCCTCGATCTCATTGGCGCCGACAACGGCCGGGACAAGATCGACTTCTCCTCCGTGCTCGACATTTCCGGCACCTCCATTTCCAACGAGGTCAACACCATCCTCGCCGATCTCACCAGTCCCGTGCCGAAGGAATATACTTTCATCCACATTGCTGAACCGGACCTGACCGGACACTCGACGAGTTGGGGCAGCGCCAGTTGGAGCAACGCCGTGCGCATGGTGGATACCCAACTGGGCCGCATCCTCGCCGCCATCGACGCGCATCCGCTGCTGTCCAACCAAACCGCGCTCATCGTCACGGCCGATCACGGCGGCGGCGGCGTCACAGTCAACGCGCACACCGAGGCCTATCATATCACCAACTACACCGTGCCCTTCTTCCTCCGCGCGCCTGGCATCGCCGGCGGCACCGACCTCTACGCCGTCTTCGCCAACCGCGGTAATCCCGGCACCAACCGCACCGACTACACGACCAATCCCCAGCCGATTCGCAACGGCGACGGCAGTAACCTCGCGTTGTCACTGCTCGGCCTGCCGCCCATTCCCGGGTCATTCATGGTGCCGGGCTTCACCGTGCCTTCGGTCACATTGCGCACCGCGCGCTACGGGGCACAGGCCGGGTTCTTCTGGTTTGATCCGAATGATGAATTCGACCTCGAAGCCCAAGCCGCGCTTGGCACCGCATGGCAAACCGTGACGAACGGCATAACCACCGCCGACACCACCAAGGTCTTCACCATCACCAATGGGATGGAATTTCCGGCGCGCTTCTTCCGGCTGAAGAAGAAATGACGCGGAAGCGTTTCTTCAGCGGAAACCATGCCGCCGAGCAATCTCAGGCCGTGAAGCGCAACCACACAAGACAGGCAGGATACCTGTCCTACTGCATGGTTGCGGCTTAATGCTCCCTTAATGCAGAGCCAGCTAGCTTGTCCGCGTTGGGTCGCCGGGCCGCGCCACTTGATGGTTGAACGCCTTGGTCATGCGTCCCGGGCCGAGGAATGATGGAATCAGGGAGCAGTTATCCGTTTTCATGGAATTCAGACTCGGCAACCGGGGCCTTTTGGCGGAAGGTGGGCGCGTCCCTTCACCCCGGACATCGTTGAAAGTGTTTCTCTCCATGAAGTGTCGCCGATCGCGCATGGCGCGACTGCTTTGCCTGGCCTCGCTGCTCGTCATCGCCGTTTGGCGCACGGCCGCCGCGCCTGCCGTCGTCATCAATGAAATCCATTACCACCCGGTCGAGGAGGCGGCGTTCGACGCGAATGGGTTGCCGCTGCTCGACTTGAGCGAGGACGTTCACGAGTTCATCGAGCTGTTCAACCCGACCGCCACAAACGTCCCGCTGGCCGGCTGGAAACTCTCCGGCGCGGTGTCGTTCGAGTTCGCCGCCGGGACGATGCTCCCGGCGCGCGGCTTCGCCGTGGTGGCCAAAGACCCGGCGCGGCTGGCGGCCATCGGCACGTATGGGCTGACGAATGGACAGGTGCTGGGGCCTTGGGAGGGGAAGCTCGGCAATTCCGGCGACACCGTCCGCTTGAAGAACGACGCGGGCGACGTGATGGACACGGTTTCCTATTCGGCGGCGTCGCCGTGGGCCATCGGCGCAAACGCGCTCGGAGCGGATGACGAATGGACAGGGTTGAATTCCTCGAATTACCAGTATCGCGGCCGCTCGCTGGAACGGGTCAGCGCGTCCTGGACAGGCAATGATCCGGCCAACTGGCTCGCTTCGCCCGTGGCCGGCAATCCCAGCCCCGGCCGCAGCAACGCCGTCTCGCTGGTCACGCCCCGGCCGGTGATTCTCTCCTTCTCCGTTTCGCAGGCTTCCGATGGCGAATCGATCATCAATGCCAGCCAGGCAGTCCGGGTTGACTGCGCGTTCTCGGGCACCAATTCCTTGAGCAATGTGGCGGTGGAATATTTTGTCGATGACGTGAACGTGACGGGCGAGATCACGACCACGACAGCCATGACTTCCGCCGGGCCGGCCGCCTTCACGGTCACGCTGCCCGGACAGGCGGCGCGGAGCGTGGTGCGGTTTCGTTTCCGGGCCGACCGCGGCGTGGGCGCAGAGACGGTTTCTCCGCGCGCGGACGATCCGTTTGGCTGGCACGCGTGGTTCGTCACGCCGGCGCGCAGTTCGACCAACCGCATTTACGACTGCTTTATCTCGACGGCCAGCCTCACGGTTTTGACCAGCAACATCTCGCAGTCGCCACGCCGTACGACGACGCCGGATCCTCCCGGAATGCCGCGCACCGCGTGGAACGCGACGGAGCCGGCCACGTTTATTTACAACGGCACGGTCCATGACATCCGGCTGCGGTATCACGGCAGTCCGTTCCGGAGATCCACCACGCGCAATTCGTGGAAGGTCGCGTTCCCCCGCTGGCAGCCGATGGAGGGATTGGAAACGGTGTTCGTGACGGACAAGACGGACGTTTATGCGGTGGCGAACAAGCTCTTCGGGCTGGCCGGGCTGCCGTATTCCTCGGTCCGCTGGGTGGATTGGTATTTGAACAACAACGCCTTGCTGGTCCGGCTCGAACAACGCGAGATGGACGGGCCGTTCTTCGAGGAGTTCGCGCGGGACTGGCACAAGGCCAACCCGGACCAACCGCGCGAGGAAACCGGCGAATGGTACAAGGCCCAGGGCACAATGTTGAATGGCGACCCGGAAGGCCCGTTCGGAGCGGGGACATTTTACCAACTACCGCCGCGCCTTCCCTACTGGCAGGAATGGCAGCGCTACGACTGGACCTATGCGGTCCAGATGCACAAGTGGAAGGGGCACGTGGACGTGATGAATCTCTGCCGCGGCATGTGGACGGCGCGGGCCAGCACGAACAGCCCGAACCTCACCGCGTTGCGCGCGTTCCTTGAGGCGAACTTCGACGTGGACGCCACGCTCAATTACCTCGCCATCCGCCAATGGGCCTGCGGATGGGACGACATTTTCCAGAACTGGTTCCTCTGGCGGCGCGCCAGTGGCCGATACGCGATGCTCCCGTGGGACGTGGACAGCGAGTTCGGCGGGCGCAGCGCCACAACCTCGATTTTCATCGGTGAACTCGGGGATGCGGCGAATTTCTGGCAGGGCCCGAACTGGTTGAAGGACTCGTGGTTCAAAGCCTATCGCAACGAGTTCAAGGAACGGCTCTTCGTCTTGAACAACACGTTGCTCAATCCCACCAACATTTCCGCGCTCGGTTTCACGAGCTACCGGACCTGGGCCGATCAACGCTTCGCCTCGGTGAACTCCCAACTTGCGCTTGGCGTGTTCCACCGGCCGAACCAACCGGTGGCGCTGTCGCCCTCCGGCGGCCAGGCCGTCCTGCCCGGCGCCACCCTGCAATCCAGCGCCTACACTCACAGCGCCGCGCCCGCACCCGCCCACGCTTCCACCACCTGGATCATCCGTCAGGCGGACAGCACCTGGGCTGAACCCGTATTCAAAGTCACCAGCACCACCAACCTGACCTCGCTGCCCGTCCCTTTCGGCGAACTGGAATTCGGTGACACCTATTTCTGGAAATGCCTATTCACCGACGCCAACGGACACCCTTCGCTCGAATCCGCCGAGGCTTCGTTCGTGTACGGGGCGCAAACGGTCACGGTGCCGCTCGTGGCCATCGACGCCTAGACGCTCTGGCGCTACGAGCAGTCCGGCGTCGCGCCCGCGACCAACTGGAACCGGCCGGGCTTTGACGACAGCGCGTGGCAGCAGGGGCCGGCGTTGCTCGGCGCCTCGCCCGGCGGCCTGCCCGACACGCTGCGCACCACGCTGACCACGGCGGCGAACAAGATGGCGTTCTATTTCCGCACCACGTTCAACTTCACCGGCGACGTGTCCACAGCCCGGATGCGGCTGCGGCAGGTCATCGACGACGGCGCCATCCTCTACCTCAACGGCGTGGAAATCCTCCGCACCGGCATGAGCTCCGGCGACGTGAGCTCGCTCACGCCGGCGTTCCGCAACGTCGGCACCGCAGTGTTTGAAGGGCCGTTCAACATCCCTTCGGACAGCCTCGTGCAAGGAAGCAACGTGCTCGCCGCCGAGGTTCACCAGTTCAACAGCAGCAGCACGGACGTTGCCTTCGGAGTCGCGCTTGATGCGCTCGTTCCTCCTGCTCCCGGCGGCGTCGTTCTCAGCGAGATTCTGGCCGACAACCGCTCGACCATCACCAACGGCGGCTCGCTCCCGGATTACATCGAACTGCTTAACACGACCGCCATCACCCAGAACCTCAACGGACTGAGCCTCAGCGACAACGTGCTCGTGCCCGGCAAATACATCTTCCCCTCGGCCACCATCCCACCGGGCGGGCGGCTCGTCGTCTGGTGTGATGACCAAACCAACGCGCCCGGCCTCCACACCGGGTTCGCGCTCGACAACGACGGCCAGACCGTCGCGCTGTTCAGCGTGACCACGAACGGTTTCACGCTGGTTGATTCGGTGATCTTCGGTTTGCAGCTTCCCGATTTTTCCATCGCGCGGGTTGCCGGAACCTGGCAACTGGCCACGCCCACGCCGGGCGGCGCCAATGCCGCCGCGCCGCTCGGTTCCCCGGCCGCGCTCAAGATCAACGAATGGATGGCCACTGATTCCACGGGCGGCGACTGGATCGAGCTGTTCAACACCACGCCGTTGCCGGTGGCACTGGGCGACCTTTACCTGACCGATGATTTCGCCGCGCCAGCGAGGGGCCCACTCACGCCCCTTTCGTTTATTGGGCCGCTGGGTTACCGGAGATTCATCGCCGATGAAAGCCCCGGTCAGAGCGCGCGGCATGTGGATTTCAAACTCAGTGGCACCGGCGAGGTAATCGGTCTTTACGACGCCGCCCTCGCGTTGATCGACGGCGTCACCTTCGGCCCGCAAACCAGTGATGTCTCGCAAGGTCGCCTGCCGGACGCCGCCACGAATATCGTCTTTTTCCCGCTCACACCGTCTCCCGAGGACGCGAATTATTTGCCGCTCACCAACCTCGTCATCAGCGAAGTGCTCGCGCACAGCGACACGCCCCTCGAAGACCTCGTTGAAATCCACAACCTTTCCGCCGCGCCTGTCGATGCCGGCGGTTGGTGGTTGAGCGACAGCAAGGCGAACCTCCGCAAGTTCCGCCTCCCGACCAACACGGTGATCGCGGCCGGCGGGTTCGTAACCTTCGCCGAGCACCAGTTCAACACCAACACCGGCACGCCGTTTTCGTTGAGCGGCGCGCATGGCGACTCCGTTTATCTGGCCGCCGCCGATGCCGCGGGCAACCTGACCGGACACCGCACTGGAGCGGCGTTCGGCCCGGCGGAGAACGGTGTCTCGCACGGTCGTTTCGCAACCAGCCAGGGATTCGAGTTCGCCGCCCTCGCCACGGCGACCTTTGGCTCGTCCAACAGCGCGCCGCGCATCGGCCCGGTGGTGATCAGCGAGATCATGTATCACCCGGCGGATTTCTTTGACGGCTCGGACAACGGACGCGACGAGTTCATCGAACTACGGAACATCGCAGCCACGAATGTCGCGCTCTTCGACCCCGCGCGCCCAGCCAATCGCTGGCGGCTGCGCGATGCGGTGGATTTCACCTTCCCCACCAACACACTGCTCGCGTCCGGCGAGGCAGTGCTCGTGGTGGGCTTCGATCCCCTCACCAACGCCCCGGCGCTTGCCGCGTTCCTCGACGCGTACGGTTCGGTCTCCAACGCGCGGATGTTCGGTCCGTTCACCGGGCAACTCGACAATTCCAGCGACAGCGTGGAACTCGTGAAACCCGACGCGCCCGTGGATGTGCCCGGGCCGGATTTCGGTTTCGTGCCATCGGTGCTCGTGGACAAGGCGCATTACCGCGACGCGGCGCCATGGCCTGCGGCGGCCGACGGCACAGGCGCGTCCTTGCAACGCCGCTTCAACACCGCCTACGGAAACGATCCGACCAACTGGCTGGCCGCCGCGCCATCGCCCGGTGCCGTCACCACCACCAACATTCTGCCCGTGGTCTCTGTTTCCACTCCGTTTGCTGTCGTGATCGGCCCGGCGAACATCTCCTTGACCGCCGCGGCCAGCGACGCAGACGGGTCGGTGACAAAGGTCGAATTCTTCGCCAACGGCGTGAAACTCGGCGAGGACGCCACCGCGCCGTATGCCTTCACATGGACCAACGCCCCGCTCGGCAACCACGCCCTGACCGCCCGCGCGCGGGACAACCGCGGCGCGGCCGGAATCAGCACCCCACTGGCGTTGAGCGTCGTCTCGCAACTGACCACCGTCGCGCTCACCGCGCCCGCGAACGGGAGCCTGTTCCAGGCCGGCGGCACGGTTTCCATGACCGCCACCGCCACCAACGCGGCCGCCCCGATCACCAACGTCGATTTCCTCGTCAGCGGCGTGCGCATCGCCTCCGACACCAGCACGCCGTTCAACGGCAGTTGGGTCGCCAGCGCCGGGAGTTTCGCCCTCGCCGCCGTGGCCGTGGACAGCACCGGGCTGCGCACAACGTCTGCGCCGGTGCAGATCAACGTGCAGGCCGTGCTGAACACCAACATCACGCTGATCGCCAGCAACTCGTTCTGGCGCTACCTCGACAACGGCACCGACCAGGGCACGAACTGGCAGGCACTCACTTTCAACGACCTCACCTGGAGCAACGGCCAGGCCGAGTTGGGCTACGGCGACACCATTGCGCCGGACAACAAGCCGGAGACCACCGTCATTGGCTGGGGTCCGGACGCAAACAACCGTTACATCACCTATTATTTCCGGCAGACGTTCGTCGTCGATTCGCTGGCCAACGTGAGCAACGTGACACTGGGCGTGTTGCGCGACGACGGCGCGCTGGCCCATCTAAACGCGGTCGAGGTGTTCCGCAGCAACATGCCGACGGGCGCGGTGAACTATCTCACCCGCGCGCCAACGAGTTGCGCCGGCACAGACGAGGCCACGTACTTTACGGCCAGCATCAGCCCTGCGCGCCTCGTCACGGGCACGAACATCCTTGCCGTCGAAGTTCACTCGGTCACCAACACCAGCGTGGACATGAGCTTCGCCGCGATGCTCACCATGACGCGCACCGCGTTTGGCCCGGCCATTCTTGCGCCGCCGCAAAGCCAGACTGTCTTCGCTGGGGCGACTGCGACCTTCACCGCGAACGTGGCCGGGACCGCGCCTTTGGTTCACCAATGGCGCTTCAATGGCACGCCCATTCCCGGCGCGACCGCCGCCACGCTTGTCCTGGGAAATGTGAACGCCACCAATGCCGGCGCTTATTCCGTCACCGTCAGCAACAGTGTCGCCACCGTGACCAGTGCGAGCGCAAATCTTGTCGTCATCAGCGCGCCGCATATCGCCCCGCTTTGGAACACCGCGAGCCACCGCCTCACCATCAACTTCAACGGCGACGCTACGCGCAGTTCGATCATCTTCGCCTCGACCAACCTGCAAACCTGGCTACCCGCCGCCACCAGCGCGCCGGGTGCGGGAATCATCTCGTGGGAAGACGCCGCGAGTTCCAACTACCCGGCGCGCTTCTACAAGGTCGAACAGCAGTAAGCCGCGCTTCCGACCGGTGGCGCATCGCGGATTATCGCAGGTGGCGCTTGTTGCGCTGTTCAGCCTCCGCAGTCTTGGTACGGAGGACGGGCGGAACGGAGGGCGTGACGCCGGAAGTTGCACCGCGCGGGATTGCATGGCCTGTCACAAACTACGATGCACCGGCCTTTTTGTGTTCTCTGTGTTCTTTGTGGCCAACTTGGGCATTCGGGTTCAATCATCGGCCATGCAATCATTGCTGGCCGACCTGCTGAAACTCTCTCGCGACATCGGACGCGAGGACCGCGGAATGGCCATTCTTGGCGAAGGCAACACCTCGACGCGCATTGATGCCGGAAAGTTTGCGGTCAAGGCCAGCGGTTGCTGCCTTGCCACGCTGGAAGTTTCCGACCTCACCGTCTGCCAGACCCATTCGCTGCTGCCGCTCTTCGAGAAGAAGTCCGTGGCCGACCTCGACATGGAAATGGCGTTGCTGGAGGCGCGCGCGGACAAACAGGCGAAAAAGCCGAGCATCGAGGCGCTCTTCCACGCCTGGCTGCTCACGCTCGAGGGTGTGAGCTTCGTCGGCCACTGCCATCCGCTGGCCTGCAACCAGATTCTCTGCTCGCCACGCGCGCGGGATTTCGCCACGCACCGGATGTTCCCCGACGAAATCGTGTGCTGCGGCCCGCAGTCTGTATTTGTGCCCTACGTCGATCCCGGACTGCCGCTGGCGCGGGAAATCCGCGACCGCACCATGTCATACCTCAAGGAGCACAACCAACCGCCGCGCCTCATCCTGTTACAAAACCACGGTGTCATCGCCATCGGCGCGACGCCGGGCGCGGTGCTCGGCTGCCTGTTAATGGCGGAGAAGGCCGCACAAATCTTCATCGGCGCTGCGTCGATGGGTGGTCCGAATTTCCTCTCTGCGGCGAACGTGGACCGGATCGCCGGCCGGCCGGACGAGCATTACCGGCAACGGCAGTTGAAAATGAGTTGAGATGACCCGAGGTATATTCGATTCCCCTGAAATTTCCATGAGCCACTCCACAGCGCATCCAGCCAACTCCAGTTCCAAACTCTCCGCCCATTACCTCGCCTGCGACCTCGGCGCCGAAAGCGGCCGGTTGATGCTCGGCACCCTCGCAAACGGGCGCATCATGCTGGAGGAACTGCACCGATTCCCGAACACGCCGTCGCGGAACGGCGAGTCGCTGCACTGGAATATCGCGGCCCTGTTTGCCGAGTTGAAGACCGGGCTGCGGAAGGCGGCAGCCCGCAAGGTTCCGATTGCCAGCATCAGCACGGATTCATGGGGCGTGGATTACGCGCTCTTCGACGCGGACGGCGCGATGATCCCGCCGGTGTTCCACTATCGCGATCCGCGCACCGCGCGTGGCGTCGCCCGGGCGCAATCGCTTGTGCCGTGGGAGAAGATCTTCAGCGAAACCGGCATCCAGCACATGCCGTTGAACACGCTTTACCAACTCGCGGCGGAAACACCGGAACGGCTGCGCGTCGCGCGGCAACTGCTGATGATCGGCGACGCGTTCAACCACCTCCTCGGTGGCGCGCCGCGCGCGGAGGAATCGCTGGCCAGCACCAGCCAGTTCTACAACCCGCGCACCAAGGCGTGGTCGCGCCCGTTGCTCGATGCCATCGGCGTGCCGGCGACGTTGCTGCCGGAGATCGTTCCCTCCGGCGCGCGGATCGGCGTGTTGAACGTGGAGTTGGCCCGCGAATCCGGCCTGCCGCAAATCGAGGTGATCGCGACGTGTTCGCACGACACCGGCGCGGCTGTCGCCGCCGTGCCCGCCAGCGGCGCGGACTGGGCTTACCTCAGCTCGGGCACATGGTCGTTGATGGGGGTGGAATTGCCGGAGCCGCTGATCAATGAACAATCACGCACGCTGAACTTCACGAACGAGATCGGGTTCGGAAGCTCGGTGCGTTTGCTCAAGAACATCATCGGCCTCTGGATCATCCAGGAATGCCGCCGCGAATGGGCGCGCGCCGGCCAGGATTTCGACTACGCGACGCTCACGCGCCTGGCGTCGGAGGCGAAGCCGTTCGCCGCGCTCATAAACCCGGGCGACGCGCGGTTCCTCCCGCCCGGCGACATGCCGGAGAAGATCGCGTCGTTCTGCCGTGAGACGGGCCAGACGCCGCCGGCGACGCCCGGCGAAACGGTCCGGTGCGTCCTCGAATCCCTTGCCCTGCTCTACCGCCGCACGTTGGACAGCATCCAGGATTTGACCGGCCGGAAGATCGGCCGCCTGCACATCGTCGGAGGCGGCAGCCGCAACGACCTGCTCAACCAGTTCGCCGCCAATGCGCTGCAAATCCCCGTTGTCGCCGGGCCCGTCGAGGCCACGGCGCTGGGCAACGTGCTCATCCAGGCCATCGCGCTCGGGCACCTGCCGTCGCTCGCCGCAGCGCGCGCGGTGGTAAAGGAGTCCTTCGCGGTGACGGAAATTGCACCGTGCGACGCCGCGGTCTGGGCCGCGGCGCACGAGAGATTCAAGGACCTGCTTGCGCGCCAGACCTGAAACACCCCGTCGCGTTGGACTGGTGCCGTGGATTCTCGCGCACGCGCTGGCGACGGGCGGCGCGGTGGCGTTGATGCAATTTGCCCTGGGCGTCCCGCAAGGATCGCTCTTCGCCATCCCCGTGGCCATCGGAGTCGCGCAGGCCTTGCTGCTGCGCCTGCCGCTGCTCGTGGCGGCGGCGTGGGTAGGGCTGTCGCTGGCCGGGATGATCCTGTCGTTCGCAGCCACCTGGTTCTTCATCGCCGTGATCGGCTTCACGATGTGTGCCGCGCAAAGCCTGCTGGTATGGAAGCGGCGCATCGCGCGGCCCTGGCTCTGGATTGTCGCGGGCGGAGTCAGTTGGGGATTGGGCGAACTGGCGGGCCTTCCGATTGCGAACACTCTATTGGGCGCGCCGGGCACGGACAGTTGGAGCCACATTGCCCTTGCCCACGTCTTCGTCGGGATCGTCCACGGCGCAGGCACCGGAATCGCGCTGCGATTCGGACCGCGCCGTCAGTAGCGCGGCATCGCGGGATCAACGTCGGACGTCCAGCGGTCGATGCCGCCGGAGAGATTCCGGACGTTCTTGAACCCGGCGACTCCCAGCATCGCCACCGCACGCGCGCTGCGAATTCCGTGGTGGCAATAGACCACCACCGCAGCCTCCCGCCAGTCCTCGATCTCATCCAACCGCACCGCCAGTTCGCCGAGCGGAATCAACGTCGAACCCGGCAACGCCGCGAAGGCGTGTTCGTCTGGCTGTCGGACATCAAGCAGACGGGGCGGTTGCGCGGACTTCAATTCCGCGGCGAGTTCGAGCGGTGACAATTGCATGGGTAAGGCAACGATGCGCGATGAACCGGCGCGGGCCTTAAGTGCCAACGCCGGAGCAAGCGCGGATCACGCGTTGGCGGCGGAGAGCAGTCGCTCGCATTCGATGGCCGCCGCGCAGCCCATCCCCGCCGCCGTGATGGCCTGACGATAGACACGGTCCGAGCAGTCGCCGGCCACGAATACTCCGGGGACGTTCGTCTCCGCGCCGTGCTTTGGAATGATGTAGCCCGCGTCATCCATGTCGATCACGCCCTTGAACAACTGCGTGTTTGGCACATGGCCGATGGCGACGAAGACGCCAGCGCAGGGCAGCACAGACTCGGCGTTGGTCTTGAGATTCTTCACGCGCACGCCGGTGACTTTGCCCGTTTTCACGTCAAGCACCTCGGTCACGACGCTGTCCCAGACCGGCTTGATCTTGGGATTGGCCAACGTGCGGTCGGCCATGACTTTCGAGGCCCGCAACGTGTCGCGGCGGTGAATGAGGTAAACCGTCGAACCGAAGCGCGTGAGATAAGTCGCCTCTTCGCAAGCGGAGTCACCGCCGCCCACCACCACGAGCGGTTGGTTGCGAAACATCGGCAACGCGCCGTCGCAGGTGGCGCAATAGGTAACGCCCTTCTTCTCCAGTTCGTGTTCGCCGGGCGCGCCAAGGTGCTTGTGCCCGGCGCCGCTGGCGATGATGACAGTCTCCGCCTGCAGGGACTCGCCATCCACCTTGAGAGTGAACGGGCGTTTGGACAATTCCACGGACTCGACGGTGCCGAACTGGATGCGCGCACCAAATCGTTCGGCCTGCTTCTGCAGGCGCGTCATCAACTCGAAGCCGTCGATGCCCTCGGGGAAGCCCGGGAAGTTCTCGACGATGCTGGTGGTGGTGAGAAGTCCGCCGGGCATGGTGCCAGTGAGAACAAGCGGACTGAGGTTCGCGCGGGCGGTGTAAAGCGCGGCGGTAAGCCCCGCGCAGCCCGTTCCGATGATGACGACTTTTTCCATAAGGGGCGGCACGGTAGGTTGGGAGTCGATGTGCTTCAAGCGGGGATTCAATCCGCCTTCGACTGCTCATGACTCGGATTTCATGGATGGCGAACTTCGCCGCCTTCATCCGTGGCAGAAGCCTCTCGTTCCTCGCTGCGTTTGGTTCCTCTCACTCCACCTCGGCGGAGAGTTGGGTGAGCATTGCCATCTCGCGCCGCTGCAAATAGCGCCCCAAAGGCGCGAGCGAACGCCAGTAGATTAGCACCGCCGCCGCGGCAAGGACCACGGATAGAATGAGGCTGACCGGAACCCATTTCGCACCGCCCGTGAACTGCCAGATCATCTCGGCCACGGCCGGCACGGCCGCCGGAATCATGAAGACCGGAAACAAAAGGTGCCCGGCGAACAGTAACAGCGTGGCTTTGGCCGGCAACTTCGTGGGCTTCATTGAACCGGCCTGAATGCGATACGGCACGAGGATGGACAGCATGTTGCCCAGCGCGGACATGAGAACGAACATCGCAATCCATTGCAGCACGCCGGCGAGTATCAAATCCGGCCCCAGCCCAGCGCGCCACGCAGCCACCCCAAGGAACGTCATGCCGGCGCAAAACGCTGGCGGCACGTTCGCCAGGTTCTTGCCGAGCAATATCCACCTTCGGTCCATCGGCGAAAGCACCAGCGCACGGAACCCGGCGCGGTCGAAGCCGAAGTGGTTGCCCATGAACTGCAGCAGCGTGAACATGGTCACCGCCACCGCCGCGGTCGCGGCCAGCGGCCGGACTTGCTCCGGCATCTCACCCCGGGTGTTGACCAGCACCATAGCTCCTGCGAACAGCATGATGATGAAGGTGCTGCCCCAAGCCATCTTCACCTCGGGCGCGCGCAGGCAGGAACGAAAAGTTGCCACTCCGACCGCCGCGGCCTCCTCCGGCACCAGCGGAAGGCGGCGCTCGACGAGCAGCGGCCTGTTCCGCACGGGAGGTGCTTTCGCCTGGGTAACGGTGGCTGCGGGCGCCGATGGCGATGCCGCCGGCTTCCCCACTGGCCCGCCGTGGTAAAACCGGATGGTGCCGCGATAGGCGCGCCGCAACCCCAGCGCTCCCAAACCCGCGCAACCGGCGAAGCCGAGCAAGGCCGGCAGAGCGCTTCCCTCGGCAAGCGATTGCGCGCCCACGGGCAGCCAGAATGGTGGCACGTATTTCTGCGCGGCGATGAAGGTCTCAAGGGCGCGCTGATTTCGCTCTTGTCGCGACTGGCGGAATTGCTTCCGTTCCTCGGCGGTCGCGCCAGGAGGCGGATTCTTTGTCAGATCGCGGCGGATGATTTGGAAGTAGAAGTTAGGTGCTTGCGCCGCAACGATGAACACGAGCGTGACGATCATGATCACGGCGCGCCGTTTGCGCGGGTTGGTCATCAACGCGGCCAGCCAACCGCGCAGGCAGTAAGTCCATGCCGTGATCATGAAGACCATCGAGAGCGCCAGCGGAAGAAGCAGCAACATCATCGGCCCGCGCGCGAACGCCAGGCCCAGCGCGAGGCCAACCATCGCCGGAACCAGCAGCACGACGCTCACGGCGAGATGGGAGGCGAGGTAGTTGAAGAAGAAAACCGGACGCAACGACACCGGCAGGTGCATCAGCCGTTGCAGGTCGATGCTTTCGCTGCGCTGCAACTCCGCCATCAGACCGATCATCCAGAAGAGCAGGAAGAAGAACGTCAGGCCGTCCCAGGTGAACAGGATGGCCATCGGCGGGGCGCTCTTGAACGCCAGGGCGCCCGCCATCAGGCCGCCCACGAATCCGCCCGCCCCGAGCAACCCCGCGCCAACGAGCATGAGCACCGACAGCACGGTCCCGAGCGCCCCGGCCCTGCGCAACTGGTTGCGCGAAAGCCGCCAGCGCAGCCACAGGATGGTCTTGATCTGATCCCAGTTCACGGCGTGCCGATCATCCTTCGAGCCAGCTCAGTTTCTGCGCCTCATGCTGGCCCTGCCCGACCACAGCCAGGAATTTGTCCTCCAGCGTGCCCGCCTGGCGCACCTCATCAATGCCGCCCTGATAAACCAGTTCTCCGCGTGCTATGATCCCGACGTCCGTGCAAAGCCGATCGACGATTTCGAGGACATGCGAGGTCAGGAAGATGGTGGCTCCGCGTTCGACACAACGCTTGAGCATGTCTCGCAGAACGCGCGAGGCCACGGCGTCCACGCCCTCGAACGGCTCGTCGAGAAACAGCAAGTCCGGCTTGGGAATCAACGCGGCAGCCAGGGCGAGCTTCTTCTTCATGCCGTGCGAAAACTCGAGGGTGAGTTTGGAATCATCATCGAGATCCATGATCGAAAGCAGTTCGTCGCAACGCGTGCGGATGACATCAAGCGGCAGCGAATACATCCGGCCGATGAAGGTCAGCATCTCCCGCGCGGTGAGGTTGTCGAATAGCGCGAGATTCTCCGGCACCACGCCGATGCGGCGTTTCACTTCGAGCGCTCGGGCAGGATCGCTGATGTCCTCACCGAGGATGCGGATCGAGCCGCTCGTGGGCGCGAGCAGGCCGGTGAGCATCTTGATGGTGGTGGACTTGCCCGCCCCGTTGGGTCCGAGAAAGCCGTAGAAGCGGCCGGTCTCGACACGCAGATTGATCTGGTTCACGGCGCGAAAGGTCCCGAAGTCGCGCGTGAGGCTGGTGGTTTCAATGGCGGCACTCATTATCCCGTTCGCGCGCGACGCTACGATTTCACCGGCGCGGCGCGAGCAGAATCTTTTCGGACGCACGGACCGCAGGAGCACAACTCCGCAAGTTCATGGAATTGTCACCGTTTCTTCGCCCGCCGGTCGTTGCAGGAACACACCGGGCAGCCAGAATGACGCCGTGAATCCGGCAAGAATACTGGTGGTGGACGATGAACCTGATGTGGTGGAACTGATCCGCTTCCACCTCGAAGCCCAAGGCCATCAAGTCATCACGGCTTTCAATGGCTTCGATGCCATCGCCCAAGTGCGCCGCCGGACGCCTGACCTGGTCATCCTCGATGTGATGATGGAGGGCGTGGATGGACTTTCCGTCTGCGAAATTCTCCGCGCGCAGCCCGCCACGCGTGGGACGCCCGTCATCATCGTCACCGCCGCCGTGGGTGAAATGGCGAAGTTGAACAGTTACGCGGCCGGGGCGACGGATTTCGTGACCAAACCGTTCAGCCCGCAGGAACTGGTGAAGAAGGCCGGCCGCCTCCTCGACGCCACCCTCCGGCGGAGCAATCCTGGCACAATGTGAACCGAGCTAACGAGGCGCGAACGAATCGAGTTGGGTTGAACTCGGGATAGAGGGAACAAATCCCCGATGCGCCCACCCGCAACAACCGGAGCGGCCCGGACGGCTCCGCCCTCACTTCCCAAGTTTCAGGAAGTTGCGCAGGATCATCCGCCCCTCTTCGGTGAGGATGCTCTCGGGATGAAATTGCACGCCCCAGATCGGCAAGGTCTTGTGCCGCACACCCATGATCTCACCCTCGTCGGTTTCGGCGGTGACTTCCAGGCAGTCGGGCATGGTGTCGCGCTTGATGACCAGGGAATGGTAGCGCGTGGCGGCGAACGGGTTGGGCATCCCCTCGAACAAATCGCGCCCGTTGTGCCGGATGGGCGAGGTCTTGCCGTGCATCATCCGGTAATTCACCACCACCTCCGCGCCGAAGGTGTGACCGATGCACTGGTGCCCGAGGCAGACGCCCAGCGTGGGCACCCGGCCAGCGAAGCGCCGTATGACCTCGTTGGAAAGGCCAGACTCGCGAGGTGAACACGGGCCGGGCGAGATCAGGATGCGCTCTGGCTTCAACGCCTCGATCTGGTCGAGCTTGATCTGATCGTTGCGATGCACGCGCATGTCCACGTTCATCTCACCCAGATACTGGACGAGGTTGTAGGTGAACGAATCGTAGTTATCGATGACCAGCAACATGCGGCGGACGGTAGCGGGCGGAGCCGCGGGTTGAAAGTTGAGAGTTGCCACCGCTCCACAACGCGAAGCAACGATCAACTCCCAGACCTTACGCCCCGATCATTCCACGAACTTCAACACGCGCGACTTCTCGGAACGCTTGCGGGCATTCTCATCAAGGATCTTCTTGCGCAGGCGCAGGTTCTTGGGCGTGGCCTCGACGTATTCGTCCACGTCGATGTATTCGAGGGCGCGTTCGAGGGAGAGCTTGAGCGGGGCGTTGAGTTGGATGCCCTTGCCATCGCCCTGGGAACGCATGTTGGTGAGCTTCTTCTCCTTAACTGGATTCACCGGGATATCGTTCTCTCGGGCGTTCTCGCCCACAATCATGCCGATATACACGGCGTCGCCCGGCTCGATCATCAGGCGACCGCGTTCCTGAACCATGTTAAGCGCGTAACTGGTCGCCTCGCCCGCGTCCATGCTGACCAGCGAACCGTTCTTGCGCGCGGCAATCTCGCCGCGGTCAGCCCCGTACTCGTGGAAGAGATGACTCATCACTCCCATGCCGCGGGTCATGTTCACCAGGTCGGTCTCGAAACCGATCAAACCGCGCATCGGGACCAGGGCCTCGACGGACACAACCGCGCCAACGTGGTTCATGTTCGTAATCTGCGCCTTTCGGTTGGAGAGGTTCTCCATGATGGCACCGAGGTTCTCAGTCGGAACTTCGACGAAGAGCTTCTCAATCGGTTCGAGCGGCTCGCCGTTCGCGTTCTTCTTCCACAACACCTCGGGACGCGACACAAGAACCTCGTAACCCTCGCGGCGCATCTGCTCGACGAGGATGGCGATCTGCATCTCGCCGCGTCCGCTCACGGCAAAAATCTTCGGATCGCTGGTTTGTGCGATGCGCAGCGCGACGTTGGTGCGGATTTCCTTCACCAGGCGGTCCCAGATGTGGCGGGCGGTGACAAGTTTCCCGTCCACGCCGCCCAGCGGGCCATCGTTCACGGCGAACTCCATTTGAATGGTCGGAGGATCAATCGGGATGTACGGCAGGGCCGGGCGCGCATCGCTGTCGCAGATGGTCTCACCGATGAACACATCCTCGAACCCGGTCAGGCCCACGATGTCGCCGGCGTGCGCCTCCTGGATCTCGATGCGCTTCATGCCCTCGAAATGATAGATGGCCGTAATCTTGCCCTTGGTGATGCGGCCGTCACCGTGGCGGCAAATGGCAGTGTCGGCCACCTTCACCTTGCCTTCGACGATCTTGCCGAAGGCGATACGGCCGAGATAGTCGCTGTAATCAAGGTTCGCAACCAGCACCTGAAAGCCCACGCCGGCCTTGGCCCGGGGCGGCGGGATGTGCTTCACGATCGCATCAAACAACGGCTCCATGGTGCCGCTGGCGTGATCCAATTCAACCTTCGCATAACCGCCCTTGGCGGAGCAGTAGATGAAGGGGAAATCCAGTTGCTCATCCGTGGCGTTCAACGACACGAACAACTCGAACACCTGGTCCAGCACCTTCTTCGGATTCGCGTTGTCGCGATCAATCTTGTTGATCACCACGATGGGCTTGGCCCCGGCCTCGAGGGCCTTGCGCAGGACGAAGCGCGTCTGCGCCTGCGGACCTTCCGCGGAGTCCACGACCAGCAGCACGCCGTCGATCATGTTCATGATGCGCTCGACCTCGCCGCCAAAATCCGCGTGGCCGGGAGTGTCCACGATGTTCACATGGAAGTTCTTGTATTTGAACGCGGCGTTCTTGGCGCGGATGGTGATGCCCTTCTCGCGCTCGAGGTCCATCGAGTCCATGAGGCGCTCGACCTGGGTCTCGGCCTGATTGGCGCGGAAAGTGCCCGACTGCTTGAGCAGGCAGTCAACGAGCGTCGTCTTGCCATGATCAACGTGTGCGATGATGGCGATATTGCGAATGTGTTCCATGTTGTCGTCTTCCAAAATTTTCGAGCCGCGCAGTCTCGCTTTCCGCCGCCAAAGGTCAAGGTTCCCGTTCGGAAAAGAAGCAGCCCCCCGAGCGAACACACGCGCCGTTCCTGGCACTGCGCATGGGGGCGTCGTGGCTGATCAACGGCAACGCTTCGGCTATCGGGCGGCGGACTTGCGCGGCGGGCGTTTTGCCTTCTTCTCTTTCGGCGCGGCTTCCCGTTGAACGACCCCATCGGGTTCAATGCGCAATACCAGCGCCGTGGTGTTGTCCCGGCCGGATTGCGCGACTGAGGCATCAACCAACCGACGCGCCGGTTGGTCTCCTTCCGCGCCCTCTCCACCGGCCAGCAAATCGAAAATGGCAGAATCGAAAAGGCCGTCCACCAACCCGTCCGTGCAAAGCAAAAACGTGTCGCCCGGTTCGATGCGCACCGCGCCGACCTGCGGGTCAACGAACTGGTTGCCGCCACCGAGCGCGCGTTGCAACACGTTGCGCCGTGGATGCGTGCGCGCCTCGCGCTCGTTGATCTGACCCTGCCGGAAAAGCCAGCCCACGTAGGTGTCGTCGTGAGTCACCTGTTTTAACGCCGTGCCGTCCGCCGGACGGTAATAGATCCGGCTGTCTCCGATGTGCGCGAAGTAGAGCCACGATGGCGTCACCCAGGCCAGCGTCAGCGTCGTCTGCATCCCGGCACATTCATCGTAGCTGTTGCCGAGATAGACCAACGCCCGGTGAATCTGCGTGTAAAGCTCCGTCAACACGTCGTCCACGCCCGCTTCCAAGCCCAGCGCCGACTGTTTGAAGGCGCGCGGCAGCAACGTCGTGATCTTTTCCACGGCGATGCGACTGGCGAATTCCCCCGCCAGCGCGCCGCCCATGCCGTCACTCACGGCGAAGGCGTAATCATGCCGGGCCATGGAAGCCTCTCCAAACTTGCCGAGTCGGTGAACCTCGTTCGCGTCGAATTGCAGGCCGAGGAAGGAATCCTCATTGTGCGGACGCACCTTGCCGCGATCGGTCCAACCGAACCAGCGGAGGCGCGTCGGCGTTGTGGCGGAGGGATGGGCACCATTCATGTTTCGCTAATGGGCGCAGTGCGTAACAGGGACGGTGGCGAATGCCAGAAGTAATTTCGGGGGCAGCCTCAAGAACGTCCCAATTTGATGAATTCCATCACGCCGTTGGCCATGAACTGCACGGCCACCGCCGCCAAAAGCAAGCCCATGATCCGTGTAGTGATCCGCATCGCGATCGGGTTCAACCAGCGCGCGCCGTGCGCGGAGAGATGCAGGATGGCGTAACTCGCGATTCCGACCAGCAGGATGGCACCGCAAAGTCCGACGTGTTGCGGAAACCCGGATGCGCGGTTGTGCAGCAGAATCGCTGTCGAGATCGCGCCTGGCCCGGCCAGCATCGGGACCGCCAGCGGCGTGATGGCAATGTCGTCCTTGGCGGTGCCAGCCGCCGTTTCCTCGCGCGTCTCCTGAACCCGTGAACGTTGCGCCCGGAGCATGTCGAGCGCGATCAGGAGAAGAACGATGCTCCCGGCGATTTGAAACGCCGGCAGCGTGATGCCAAGAAACTCGAGTATGCGCCGGCCAAGCAACGCGAACGCGAGCAGCACCGAAACCATCACCCCGCAGGCCAACCGCGCCATGCGGATGCGCGCCCGCGGGGTCTCCTCCGGCGTCATGGCCAGAAACGACGGCACCACCGCGATCGGATCGACAATCACGAACAGCGAACTTACGGCCAGCACGGAGTATTCGAACAACGTCATGGGGTTTCGGCTCGGACGGAACATGGCGCAAGAATGGCGTCTGTCATTCCGTGAATGATCTTCTTGTCCGCCGGGCAGATGGTCGCGAGCACGCCGCCCAGAGTGGCGCGCGCCGTGTCTCCGGAACCATTCACGAAGTAATACGGGCACAGTCTCGCGCGTCCAGGCATCGAGACGGTCGCGTCGCGATCAAAATCGAAATAGCCGGCCTCCACCAACGCGGGCTTCGAGTATCGCTGCAAAATGAACGGAGACGAATCGAAGCTGGATATTGCCCGGTCCACCGCGGCGCTCCAATCGGCCTGCGAAAGATCGCTGCCGAGATAAACCCCGCGCGCGCCCCAGGCGTCCGGCGAGAAGCCTGAAATCTTCAGGATCAACTCGCGCTCCCGTTGCGACAGCGCCTTCAACTGCTGCCAGTCGGTCAACTCCAGCCCCGGCAACGCCGCGTGCGGCGGCAACGGAGCCGGGTCCACAATCCACGAGTACGGCACCCACTTCAGCAGCCGCGCGAAAAACGCGTCGCCAAGATTCCGCCGCCAGAACTCGCGCAGGTTCCGGTTCCAGAGCAGCGCAAACAGCGCCTTCTCCTCGAAGATCATCTTCGGGGGCGGCGTGAGCGTGAGTTTCCCGGCGCGGGCCATCGAGAACACCCTCTGCGCGCTGGGCACGTTCGCCACGTCGAACATCTCGAAGAAGCGATACACCGCGTCCCCGTCCGCGAAATTCTCGAAGCCTCCGTCCCGAACCGTGAACCGCCCGCCCAATTGCGCCGCCAGCCACGCCATCTCCGGCCGGTAGGTTGCCGCCTCGTCGGAAACCACCAGATGCACTTGTGACGTCGCGCCGAAAATGCCGGCGAACCCTGCCCTCATCCCGTCGCGTCCGCCCAGCACGACCGCGCCACCGGGCGCGTCATGATGCACCTGGTTCAACCACGCGGTCAGGCCGATACCGCCGGGAACGCTGTCGAGTTCGGTGATGCAGAGACCCTGTTCCGTGAGCAAGACATCCGGTCGGATCACGCGCGGCACCTCGTTCTTGAACGCGGCGGCGCGTTGCAACTCCACCAGTTCTCTCGGCTTGCCGCGGTCCAGCAACTCCGCCACCCAAGATGGCTGCCGTCCATCAACGCTCTGCCGGTACAACAAATTGACCGCCCGGTAAAACTGCAAGGCCACCCGGCCCATCCATTCCAGGTCCGCAACCATCTTCGCCGGCAACGCAAAGGGCACAGACGCCATGCGCCACGTTTCTCCGGCAAACAAGCCCTGCGCCGGCATCGCATCGCGGAAAAACCTGGCCCGCGCCCCGTCGGCACGGGTCGCTTCCGCGCCAGTCGCAATTGATGTCCCGGATGAAGTCACGCGGCGATGCTAGCCCAAACACCCGTTTCGGCAATGCCGCGTCGTCGCGGCACCTTCGGCGCGTCGTTGCCCCTCCAATCCAGTTGCCCTTCGCCAACATTCTGCCGCCCGTCATTCTGCCTTTGCGCCAGTCTGGCCGGCCCGATGCCGCTGGCAAACCGCCAAAGCCTTTGGCGGACCACTCCCGCATCCTTGCCGCTCCCGCAAAGCCTTTGGCGGACCTCCCCGATGTCATTGCCTCTCCGGCAAAGCCTCTGGCGAACTTCGTGGGTGAACCGGGACCGTTGCCAAAGCCTTGGCCGGACCGCTCCACAGCCATTACACCTCCGCCAAAGACTCCACTGAACCGCCCCGATGCCGATGCCGCTCCCGCAAAGCCTCCGCCGAACTTCCCCGATGCCCCTGACACTCCGCCAAAGCCTCTGGCAAAACCGCCCGTTCACCCACGAGTGTCGACCAAGCATTTCCCGGACTTGGTGAATGCCCCGGGAGCTTGAACAAAGCCTTGGTTGGAACTCCCCGATGACAAGAATTCGCCGCCAAAGCCTTTGCCCGAACAGCCGCCAACCGCCACTGGCCGCGCAGAGGCCCCTTTTGCCGCGCTTTGGGACGATGCCGGGCCGAAGTTCGTGCCTCAAGGGTGGACTCGACGTGTTTCCTCCGTGGATACGTCACGGCGGGCCCGGCTCGAATTCGCAGTAAGGATCAAACCAAAAGGGTTCAATCCTGTAAAACCGCTGAGGCCGATTCAACGCAACAGGGTCGATCCCACGCCAAATGGAAGACGATGTGGAACACTCCATCAAAGACGTCCAATCTGTGAGCGTCTCGCTCGCCAGAATCGAGTACGGGCGATTCACCCGAAGCGGCCCTGCTTCCAGCAATCGAACACCGTTTGAATAGGTCATGAACCCCATCGGAGGCGGAGCGAGAACCAAAATGCTGTACACATGGGTTGCACTTGAACCCAGTGAATTGATTGCGCGCACCAGGAACCGGAAGGACGCCCAAGGCATGTGGCTTCGGTGAACCGTCATGATGGTCCGCTGCTTTCCGGCACTGCACACCGCCACGGCGCGCGCAGAGCGATGCGCCCTGCCCGCAACCTTTGGCCCATTCTTGCCCGCCATTTTCAATCGCACCGGTCGCAGGGCGCTTCGTTGACTTCGCAATCTGCGCGGCGTAATGGTTCGTCGCGTCTTGTTTCTTTATGCCCAAAGTCACTGTACTGCCCGCGAATGTTTCCGCCGAGGTCGAGCCTGGTGAAATCTTGCTCGATGCCGGCGAAAAAGCCGGTGTTGAAATGGAGGCCGGTTGTTTCAATTGCTCGTGCGGCACCTGCGCCGTCGAGGTGGTGAGCGGCATGGAGAATCTGGCTGAACCGACACCCGAAGAACTCGACGTACTCGATGCCTGGAACCGCGATCCCGAGAAATTTCGCCTCACCTGCTGCGTTCGGATTCAGAAGGGCGACGTGGTCATCAAGGCCGGCCACTGAAGACCGCCTGCGGTCTTGCGGGCAAATATCTCGTCCGGTAGCGTCCGCCCGCTATGGATGAGACGCCAACACCCACGCCGCCAGCACCAGAAACTCCGCCCGCCGCGGCTTCGCCTGCCGCCGAGGCGCCTCCGCCTTCCCCGCCCCGCGCGACCATGCCGCCGCCCTTTTTGCCGCCTCAACCCGCCGCGCAACCGCGTCCGCGAAACAACTCAGGCTGGAAGGTGCTCGCCATCATTTTGCTCGTCCTCCTGCCCATCCTGTTGTTCCTCAACCCACTGCACATGATGACCGCGGCCCTCAGCGGAGAGGCCGCGACGCTACCAACGCATCGTGTGATCGGGCCGCGCCTGCAAGAAGCCTGGATCGAACATTCGGGCAGCCGGAACAAGATTGCCGTCATCAAAGTCGAGGGAGTGATCATGGGCCAGAGCATGGGCCACAGTGGCTATTCGATGGTTGATGTGATTGAGGACCAGTTCGAGCGGGCGGCGAAGGATCAAAATGTCAAAGCCGTGGTTTTGAAGGTGAATTCGCCAGGTGGCGAAGTGCTGGCCTCGGACGACATCTACAAAGTGATCCAGAAGTTCCAGGAAAAGTCCGGCAAGCCTGTGGTCGCCGACATGGGAAGCCTCGCGGCGTCTGGTGGCTATTACGTCTCGGCCCCGTGCCAGTGGATCGTGGCCAACGAACTCACCATCACCGGCAGCATCGGCGTGATCATGCACGGCTATAACTGGCGGGGGCTGATGGACAAGGTGGGCGTGCGCCCCGAGGTCTTCAAGAGCGGCCGCTTCAAGGACATGCTCTCACCTGACAAACGCCCGGAGGAAATCACGGCCGAAGAACGCGAGATGATTCAGTCCATGGTCAACGAGACCTTCGACAAGTTTAAGAGCATCGTGCGCGAGGGCCGTGCTTACTCCGCGAAGAAAAACCAATCCGGTGACGCAAGCCGGGAGCTGGTCGAGAACTGGGAACAGTACGCCGACGGACGGATTCTTTCCGGCAAGGAGGCGCAACGCCTTGGGTTCGTAGATGAACTCGGCGACTTCAAGACCGCCGTGGCCCGCGCGCGCAAGCTCGCGAACATCACCGAGTCCGACGTCATTACCTACCACCAGCCTTTCGACCTTGGCGATCTGTTCAACATCTTCGGCCAGACGGAAAGCCGGGCGGTCAAGATCGACCTTGGGATTGACGCGCCTAAGCTGCAGTTGGGCCGGCTCTATTTCCTCTGCCCGCTTGTGCTGCCGCGCTGATTGACTTCACCCCGAGCCTGAATTCAACTCCTCCCCGAACCCGCTCCCATGAACCAAGTCACCGTCATCGAGCACCCGCTCGTTCAACACAATCTCACGCGCCTGCGTGACAAACGCACCCAGCCGGAGGAATTCCGGCGCGGCCTCGCGGAGGTCGCGGCCCTGATGGTCTATGAGGCCACGCGCAGCTTCCCGCTGCGCACCGTGCGCGTGACCACGCCGCTGGCGGTCACGCAGGGCTACAAGCTCGAGCGCGAGGTGATCCTGGTGCCCGTCCTGCGCGCGGGATTGGGAATGCTGCCGTCCATCCTCCAACTCATCCCCCACGCCCGGGTTGGATTCATCGGACTCAAGCGTTCGGAGGAAACTCTCGAAGCCACCGCGTATCACAAAAGCCTGCCGGAGGATCTGTCTGACTTCGAGATCATCCTCATCGATCCCATGCTCGCCACCGGAGGCAGCGCTCTGGCTGCGCTGGACCTGCTGCTGGAACGCGGCGCGGAACACGTGCGTCTGGTCAACGTCGTCGCCTCGCCCGAGGGAATCCGCGCCGTGCGCGCCCGGCACCCAGCACTACCCATCTTCACCGCCGCCATTGACCAGAAACTCAACTCGCGCGGTTACATCGTGCCGGGGCTGGGCGACGCGGGTGACCGGTTGTTCGGGGTGTGACCATCCAGGCATGAGCGACAATCTCCTCATTTACGCGGACAGTGAACGCGATGCGAACATGCTCTACGTAACGGGCATGTTTGTGCCCGATCCGTTTATCTACCTGCGCATCGGTGGCAAATGCCACATCGTGATGTCCGACCTGGAGATTGACCGCGCGCGGCAGGAAGCCCCGCACTGCAAGGTTATTTCGTGGGCGCGCTGCCAACGCAGCCTCAATGCCCTGGGAACAAAACAAGCCACCCCGGCCCGCGTGATCCGCCACATCCTGGCGCAACGCGGACTGCGCCGCGTGGTTGTGCCGGCAAATTTCCCGCTCGGCCTCGCCGAGGAATTGCGCGCCCTTAAGGTCGCCGTGAAGGCCAGGGCCGGACTCTTCTTTCCCGACCGGGAAACAAAATGCGCCGAGGAGGTGAAGAAGATTTCCGCCGCGTTGATCATGGCCGAGGTGGGCCTCGCCGAAGGATTGCACGTGCTCAAGAACGCCAAGATCGGGCGCAACCGCCGGCTGATGCACCGCAACAATCCGCTCACTTCCGAGAAGCTGCGCGCCATCATCGACACCGCCATCCTTCAGGCCGGCGGCAATGCGTCCAACACCATCGTCGCCGGCGGCGAGCAGGCCGTGGATCCGCACGAACGCGGCCATGGCGTTCTTCGGGCCCACGAACCGGTCATCATCGACGTGTTTCCCCGTTCCCAGAAAACCGGCTATTTCGGAGACATCACTCGCACGGTGGTCAAGGGCCGGGCCAGCGATGCCGTGAGGAAGATGTATGACTCCGTGCGCACGGCGCAGGAAATCGCGTTCCATTCCCTCCGCCGAGGAACACCCTGCGCCGCGATTCATCGCAAGGTGCAGGAACTTTTCGCCGCGCGCGGATTCAAGACCGGGCAGCAAAACGGACGCATGCAGGGTTTCTTTCACAGCACCGGCCATGGCCTGGGCCTGGAACTGCATGAGTCGCCACGCGTTGGAACAAATTCACGGGACGTGCTCCGTGCTGGACAGGTCGTAACGGTAGAACCGGGGCTTTACTATTCCGGCATTGGCGGCGTGCGACTCGAGGATGTTGCCCTAATCACCGGCAACGGCCCGCGTAATCTCACCAAGTTCGAGAAGATCCTCGAACTTTGATTCCGCTTACAGGCGAGTTCCAATCAAGCCGCCAGTAAGCTTGCCGAGCAACCGCATCCGTCTTTGAGACCGCGCCTCCTTCACCAGCGCCGGAAGAGCCTTGTCCATAAACGGTCCCGAACCCGTCGCCATGCAAATCAGACCCGCGTCCGCGCGGGTATTCGCCGCGTGGCCGCCCAGCGGCAGCGATTCGTAAAGCGCGCGGTACGCGCCAGCCGTCGCCGCGAGGCTGAATCGTTGCGGTGCTTCACGCCGACATTCACCTCGCCACCTCGCCACCGTGGCCGGAGATCGCACCGCAGCAACCAGCGCGGCCGCGAAACCCTGGACATCCCCCGCCCTCACGAGCGAGCCATTCACGCCATCCGCCACCGCGTCAGGAATGCCGCCCACCTCGTGCGCGATGGGCGCCACGCCGCAGCACATCGCCTCCAGCAGCACATTCGGCAGGTTGTCCTCCAGCGAAGGCAAAAGCAGCAGGTCGCAGGCGGAGAACATTTTCGCCAGCCGGACATCCGAGTTGATCCGTCCCAAGGCCCGCACCGGCGCATGGAGTCGCGACAACGATTTCGCCGGGCAGTCGCCGAAGACCAGCAACTGCACGCGCCCGTCACCCACCGCACGGTCGAACTCCGCGTCCGCCATCGCCGCCGTCACTGCATCAGCCATCACGTCGAGGCCTTTGCGGCGTTCGCCTGAATTGTCCGCGCCGAACACGATGCAAATCGCGTCGTCGCGCAACCCGAGCTCCCTGCGCGCCGCCGCCTGTTCGTGCGGTCGGAACACCGCCGTGTCGATGCCGTAAGGGATCACCGCGGTCCGCCGGCCAGCCATCACGAGGCTCTCCCGCGCGCAATTGGCCAGCCAGCGGCTGGGCGCCACCACCACCAACCGCGCGGGCACGGCATCGCGCATGTCCGCGACACTGGCGGAGGTGAGCCCGTGCGGCGTGAACCGCAATTGCGGACATTGCTCACAGCCGGAAATGAAACCCGCGCAACCGGCGGAGAAATGGCACCCGCCGGTCAGCGGGCGCTGGTCGTGCAACGTCCAGACCATCGGCTTACCCGTGGACGCGAGCGCCGCCACACCCGCTGCGGAAAGGAACCCACACACCCAGTGCAGATGGATCACATCGGCGGACGCGACCAGCGGATGCGCGGATGGATCAAAGCCGGGGCGAGCCACCGAAAATTTCGTGTTCGAGATTTCCGTGCGGTTCGCATCCACGCATTCGCGTTGGACCAGCTTCCAATGTGCCTCGCGCCGCTCCGCGCCCGGTTCAACACGGGTTTCGTGGATGGCTTCCTCCTTCGAGAGCCGCGACCGGGCGAGCATCGCCGACTCGACGCCCGCCTCCCGCAACGCGCGGTGCAATCGATAGGCCGAGCGCGCCGCGCCGCCTTTCGTGTCCCATGTGCTGAGGTGAACGACGCGCACGGGTCAGACGGGCTTCACCGCTTCCATGAAGAGCGAATCCGGCTTGCGAACCGAGCTGTCCGGCAACGCATCCAGCCCAAACCCGGCGAACCGGGGAATCGCTGATTCGTCAGCCCGGCAGGCGTGCGCGGAGACAAAACCCGATTCCGCCAGAAGCTTCCCGAGCGAATAGCGGTCATACATCCATTTGTGAACCTCGCCCTTCCGTCGGAATTCAACCTCATCGCGGGCCGACGGCGCCGTTTCGTTTTCAACGCCCGGCTTTTTCTTCCGCCGCGCCTTCTCGATGGCCGACCGCGCCTCCTGACCCATTCGCGCGATGACGAATTCCTCCGCCGGCATCGGTTCCTTGCGCCAATGTTCGAGCATCGCGCCGCCGCCGCGGTCACGCACAAGCTGGTCGAGCATTTCGAGGATGATCCATTCGTAGCGCCCGCGCGCCGCGGGATCGCCGGCCAAAGCTCCGGAAAGATTCTCCAAATACAACCGGGCGATGCCTTCCAGGTCCGGCACCACCACGCGGAGAATTCCTCCCGGCTTCAGCACGCGATGGCATTCCCGTATGAAACCCGGCGCGGCGCGGCGAGGCAGGTGTTCCAACACGTGCGAGTGGTAAACGACGGAGAAGCTCGAATCGCTGAAGGGCAGCTTCTCGCGCAAGTCGTGCTTGATGACATCCGGGTCGGAGGAGACGAAATCCACATTCACCCAGTCGCGATGGAAACACCCCCCGCAGCCCAGATTCAGGAAATCCAGTTTGCCGGCCGGGAGTGAGGCGCGATTACTTGACCATCCAAACACCGGTTTCATCGATGTCGTGCAAATTGAAATGAAGCTGCCGCTTCGCCTCGAACTCCGTCACCGCGCGCTTGCAGCCTTCCCAGAAACCGTAGTCGTCGATCTGGATGCGCCCGCCGGCGACAACCTGGTCGAACAAGTTCTCCAGAATGTCGCGAGTCGAGGAATACCAGTCGCCATCCATGTGCAGCAGTGCGATGGGGCCAAACCGTCCGCGGTTCGCGGGCAACGTCTGCTCGAACAGACCTTGGACCGGCTCTACCAGATCGCGCACGCCCATCTTGCGGCAGAGCTGATCGAGCGACTCCATCGGCGCGGAACACGTGCCGGTGCCCCAGCCCGTTTCTTCGGCCTGCCGTCCGCGATGCGTGTCGTGTTCGGACGCGGGCGGCATCCCCTGAAAGCTGTCGCAGGCGAACAGCCTTCGTTCGCGCCGGCTGTGGCGGCGGATCACTGTCGCCAGCAACGCGGAGGAACCGCCGGCCGCCACGCCGCACTCGACGAAGTTCCCCGGCAGATCATCCGCGCAAACCTCCTTCGCGCGTTGGAAGATCGACCACAGGCGGGCCGGGCCGACCATCGTGTTCTCGCGAATCTCCGCGTAGAGCTTCTTGAACTCCTCGTCACCCGGAACCTCCACCGGCCGCAGCTTGCGCGTCAGTTCCTCCAGCAACGCCCGCGCGCCGGCGTGTTCGGGGAAATAGCGCAGTTCCTCGCGCAACGCCTGCGCCGCCGCGTTCAACTGCTTCTTCCGCTGGAAATAGAGGGCGCGCAGATAATCGACGTTGCGCGTGCCCGCGCTCCGGGCCTTCAAGGTGTTAAGCCAGTCGAACACCGCCTCGTCCTCGCCGGACGCGAGCCAGTCGCGCATCTGCGCGCAGCCGGCCTCGTTGTCCACGGGGATGGGCGCGAACGCCGGGCCGGACGAGAAAATTTTTCGCAAGATGGACATGGTATCAGTTCCAAAGCGGCCGCACTTCCCGGCCCAGCACGGATTCAAGCTCGCGGATGTCGGCCGCGTACCGTTCGAGCAATTCCTTCCGCAGCACGGGATCGAGTGCCGTGTTGTCCGCGCTGGCGTTATGAACCTCGATCGCGGGCCGGAACCCGGCGTCCACGCCGAGAAACGCGAACGACTCGCGCACATGCCGTTCCGCCCCGGCAACAAACTCTTCGAACACCATCACCTTCACACGATCGCGTCCAAAGGTGTCAAAGAACCGCCGCACCTGCGCGCTGTAGAGGCCGGAGTGAAAGTAAAGGTAGTTGCCGAAATAATGCCGGCAGCCGGATTGAAACGCCGGATCACCCATCCGCTTCGTCTCCATCCCCACGGCTTCCATGAAATCAGCCACCGGCTCGTGCCCCTTGTCGCGCAACCGCTTAAACAGCGAGAACGCGCGCACGGCCGGGTTGCGCAGCATGATCAGGATTCGCGCCTCCGGTATCTCCGCCTTGATCCGCCCGGCCGCCTCGGGCGCAGTGAGGTAAGGACCCGAAGCTTCGCCAACCATGCGGCGGTTGCCCGCGTCCCGGAACAGCGCGAGATACTTCTTCCGCGACTTCATCCCGTAATGGTCGCAAAAGTACGATGGTTCCTTCTTCCGGAAATCCGGCGGCATGAAGATGTCCGGGTGTTGCCGCAGGTATTCCCAAAGGGACGTCGTCCCGGCCCGCGCCGCGCCGGCAATAAAGAAGTTTGGCATCCGGCCCGGGGGCAGGAACCAACTCTTCATTTCATTCCAGACGCGCATGGTCGTGCAGTGTCCAATTCCGGTTTCATGGCGCAAGGCTTTTCCCCGCCACCCGCCGCCGACTCACCATTGCAGCGACGATTCGTAACCCGTCTTGATGAGCATCCGTCCGAACCGTTCCTTGAATACCTTCTTTTCCGCGTCACCGAAGAGCTCACGCCAGTTTCCGCTCCCACCCTTGCGCACGAAGGCGATTTCCGGCCTGCCGGGATCACTGTAGCCAAGCCCCTTCTTCTTCTCGACCGCTTTCATCCGCTCGAACGAGGACTCGTCCACCGCGCGTTGAATTTCCTCCAGACTGCATTTCAACCCGCCAAACGCCGCGATCTTCGTTACCTCGCCCACCGGATTCGCCATCAACTGCTCGTAGCGGATCACGCAAATCCGGTCCAGGTGCGGGTTTTGGAACAGCCACGACTCCACATGGCGGTCCCATTCCAGCCGGCGTTCGTCGGCGAGGAAATCCAGCAGCGTGCCGGAAAAATTCTCGAACTTCTGGTGGTGAAAGAAGAACGACACCATCACGTCCCGCCCGTCGCGCAGCATGTAGATCACCCGCGGGCATTCGGCCACGAACTCGGAGTGCGAGCGCATGAAACGCGGAGAGGGCAGCCTCTCGTAGTTCACGCCCTTCTCGACGGCATGCTGCGAAATCTCCGGCACCGCGTGCTGCACGGTCAGGAAATCCACGTCCGTCTTCCTCGCCTGCAAATGGCTGATGATGAACCGCAGCCAGGTGCTGCCGGACTTCGGGTACGAAGCGATCACCACATCGTCAGGCCGATACGGAAACTGCGCGACGAAATCACGGCCGGAGACTCTCTTCCGGCCGGGCTTCACCAGTTTTTTCAACAACGACATGCGCGCGAATGGTCGGGGACACCCCACGGCAATTCAACTCGCAATGCTCGATTGGTCAGCCACCAAATCCTCATTCAGTCCCTCCTGCCTCTTTGAATCCATCCCCATCGACCAGACTCATTGCCGGAACCCGCGCGGCCTGCCTACTCTCGCGCCATGAAAGCCCTTTCGCTGCTGCCCGTCGTCGCGTCTCTCGCCATCCCCTGCCCTGCGGCGGAAATCCCGGTCGTGGACAAGACACTGATCGCGTGGGTCACGCCCTCGAATCTTACTCAGCGCGGCGGCAGCGTGCTGACCATCGAGGATGCCGAGGCGCACTTTGATGGCATCGTGTTTGGCGAACTCGCCCCGGCGCGCTGGATGGCCGGCAGCGATTTTCACCGGCGCACACGGCGCGAGCAGGCCAACGCGCCCTCGGAAACCGCCGATGCGGCCGCGCTCGTTCAAATCGCCGTGGTCAACCGCGGGCCGGAAGTGACCGTGTATCGCAATGGCGTCGAATATTCGCGCCACGTCATCGCGCAACCGCAGGTGTTCGACGAGAACAGCTTCGTCCTCATCGGCCCGCGGCATCGGAACCAGAAGGACTTCTTCACCGGCACGGTGGAAGATGCGCGCATCTATGCCAGCGCCTTGAGCTGCGGGCAAATCGCCAGCCTCAAACCAGACGAGGAAGGGCCGTTCAAACCGTGGGCATGGTGGACCTTCGAGGGGAACAATCCCGCGGATCGCACGGGGCGTTTTCCCCGCGCGCAATTGGCAGGCGGCGCGGAACTGCGCCAGGGCCGACTCGTCTTGAATGGGGCGGGTGCTACCTTCACCGCCAGCCGGCGCCAGGGCCAGGCCGATGACGAGGAATGGACGCTCCATTACCATCTCATGCATCCGGGCGGTCACAGTCTGCCGGGCGACCCGAATGCCGCCTTTCAGCTCGATGGCGTTTATCATCTTCACTACATCATCAGCCATCCGTGGGAGGGGCGAACCTCGTTCTCGTTCGTGCATGTCACCAGCACGGACATGCTGCACTGGACATGGCAGCCGACTAAGCTCCAGCCAGCCTTCACCGGGCACGGCATGTTCAGCGGCACGGGCTTCATCACCAAGGAAGGCCGGCCGGCCGCCATCTATCATGGGCAAGGCTCGGGCCGGAACCAGATCGCCATCGCCACCGACCGAAAACTCAGCGCGTGGGAAAAACCCTACGCAGTCGATGTGAGGGACGCCGCGGGCAATGAAGCAAAAATGAACCATTGGGATCCCGATTGCTTCCAGATTGGCGACAACTACTACGCGATCTCAGGCGGCGAGAACCCGCCGTTGCTCAAATCGGCGGACCTCAAGCGATGGACCCGCGTGGGCAATTTCCTCCAGCGGGACCTCCCAGACGTGGCGCGCGGCGAGGACATTTCCTGCCCCAACTTCTTCCCGCTCGGCAACAAATGGATGCTGCTCTGCATCAGCCACGACCTCGGCTGCCGCTACTACCTCGGCGACTGGGACGCGAAGGCCGAGCAATTCGTGCCGCAGCAACATGGCCGCATGAACTGGCGCCGGGAAACGCAGAGCGTCTTCAGTCGCCAATCCTGGCGCGTGGATTTCTTCGCGCCCGAAAGTGTCCTCACGCCCGACGGTCGCCGCGTCATGTGGGCCTGGTGCGCCACCCTTGATCGCAACGACGGCGCAATGAGCGGACGCACCATCCAGTCCCTGCCCCGTGAACTGAGCCTCTCCGCCGACGGCGGTCTGCGCATCAAACCCCTGCGTGAACTCGAATCCCTCCGCCATGATCCCGTGACGTTGCACAACGTCTCCCTGGGCGGCCCGCTGCGCGAACTGCGGGCCGACCGAAGCCCGGCCGGAACACGCCTTCTCGAACTCACCAACGACGCGGTGGAATTACACCTCGTCATCCCGCGCGAACAGGCGGAACGAAAACTCCTTGGCTTCACCGTCTTTGCTGACGGCAAGGGCGGCGGACTGCCGATCGTGCTGCGACCGGAAACCGCCGCGCTGCGCGTCGGCACGGCGGAAGCGCCCTTCTCCGTCGCGGATTTGCCGCCCGGCGAGGACGTGGACCTTCGCATCTTCGTGGACCGCCAGATTGTCGAGGTCTTCGCCAACAACCGCCAGGCGATGATCGCCGCGCAACGCGGCCCCGCTGCCGGCACCGGTTTCAATGGCTTCACCATCGGCGCGCCCACCACGTTGAAGAAGGTCGAACTGTGGCGGCTCCGCCCAACCAACCAGGGCTTTCTCGAAGCGCGCACCAACCGGATCTGGGAGCCCTCGACCAAGTGATCTCCTTTGCTAGAATGTTACGGCAGGCCGTGCCGCCCCTTTCGCGGTGATGACCGGGCGCGAGGCGTAAGCATCGCGCCAAGTGTCCCTCACCGGAGCAGATATGCATGTCGTGGCATCTTGCTATGACAACGAAGAACATGCGGTTCGAGATGATGCCCGCATGAAACACACCCCGTAATCGAAGCATCAATTACTCAGAACGCGCCCCGCCGCTTGCTCTTCCGGTAGCTGACCTGGCCGGCAGGTTTGGCCGCCTCGGCCTTGGCGCCAGGCTCATTGCACTGCCGCTTGAGTTCACGAATCTGATCCCGCAGCAGCGCGGCCTTTTCGAACTCCAGATTGTTCGCTGCCGCCAGCATTTCCTCCTCGAGTTCGCGCACCGTCTCAGTCACGTCGAAGTTTGTCGTCGCGTCCATCAATGCCGCCGCCGCCGCGTGCTTCGTACCGGCCTCGCTGGAGAGGCTTTGCTCGATGGCGCGCGTGACACTGCGCGGGGTGATGTTGTGTGCCTTGTTGTAGGCCAGTTGCTTCTCACGACGGTAATTTGAGACGGCCAGGAATTTCTGGATGCTCTGTGTCTTCACGTCGGCGTAGAGGATCACTTCGCCGTTCAGGTGCCGCGCGGCGCGGCCGGCGGTCTGGATCAAACTCGTCGTGCTGCGCAGGTAGCCTTCCTTGTCCGCGTCGAGAATTGCGACGAGCGAAACCTCCGGCAGATCCAACCCCTCGCGCAGCAGGTTGATGCCGACCAGCACATCGAATTCGCCCCGCCGCAGGGCGCGCAAAATCTCCACTCGCTCGATGGCGTCGATCTCACTGTGCAGGTAGCGGACGTTGATGCCGATGTCGCGCAAGTAGTCCGTGAGTTCCTCCGCGGTGCGCTTGGTGAGCGTGGTGACGAGCACACGCTCCTTGCGGTCCACGCGCTTGCGGGCTTCCTCGATCAGGTCGTCGATCTGTCCGGCCAGCGGCTTGAGCGTGATGACCGGATCGATCAATCCCGTGGGCCGCACGATCAATTCCGCGACATTGTTCTGCCCTGACAACCGCACCTCCTGCTCCTGAGGTGTCGCGCTCACGTAGATTGTCTGCCCCTGCATGGACTGGAACTCCGTGAAGTTCACCGGCCGGTTGTCCAGCGCGCTGGGCAGACGGAATCCATGATCCACCAACACCGTTTTGCGCGAACGGTCGCCGGCATACATGCCGCCGATCTGCGGCAACGTCGCGTGCGACTCGTCGATGACCAGCAGAAAATCCCGCGGGAAGAAATCAATGATCGTCGCCGGCCTCGATCCGGGCGGGCGCTGCGCGATGTGCCGGGAGTAATTCTCGATGCCCGAGCAAAAGCCCATCTCCGTCATCATCTCCAGGTCGTATTCCGTCCGCATCTTCACGCGCTGCGCCTCGACGAGTTTGCCGTTCTTCTCGAACTCCGCGATGCGGTCCGTGAGTTCCTCGCGAATGCTGAGGATGGCGCGCTTCATCTTGTCGGCGGGCGTTACAAACTGCTTGCTCGGGAACAGCGTGGCGTGTTCCAGGACGGCGAACGTCTCGCCCGTCAACGGGTCGAACCGCGTGATGCGCTCGATCTCGTCGCCGAAGAACTCGATGCGCAGGGCGGTGTCGTCCTCGTAGGC
>CAYQWK010000002.1:0-8515 GCA_964420805.1 uncultured Bifidobacteriaceae bacterium
CGTTCTGTCTTCGCGCCATTTCAGGCGCACTGGAACTCGTCGCGCTGCGGCGAGTGCGCCGCGTTGAGCGGCGCAACCGGAGATTGGGAACCGTCCGCCGCTGAACGCAGGCTTGTTTTGTCGCAGCGCGACAAAACCCACCACCAAGGTCATCCCGCAACCAACTTCAGGATGCACGGGCGCGTTTGCGCACCGCTAACCCGCCGTTCCTTATTTCGCGACGCAGTAGAGCTTTTTCCCGGTGCGGATGAAGAGCTGGCCCTGTGCAATAGCCACGGACGAGCGCAGCTTGTTATCGCCCTCATCGCCCATGGCGGCGGTGTGCAGCAGCTTGAAGGCGTCCGGCGCAGTCGAGGCCACAAACACGTTCCCCTTGAAGTCCATCATGTAGAGCTTGTCATCGGCGGCGGTGGGTGAGGATTGGAAGATGGCTCGCGTGTCGAGATCGCCGGACCAGAGCGTCTTGCCGGTCTTTGGCTCGACGCAGAATACTTTCTTCTTATCGCCGTTCAGAACGTAGAAGCGGCCTTTGTAGAAGAGCGGCGTGGGAACGTCGCTGGAGAGTTCGCGCTCGGGGCTCTGCCAGGCGATGGCGGAGTCGTCGAGCTTGCCATTGAGGCCGAGTTTCACAGCGGTGATGGGGCCGCCTTTGGGCGCGCAGGCCAGCGCCACGCCGTCGCCCGCGACCGGCGACGGCACAAGCCGCCAGTGCGTGATGCGCTGCGGGTTCCAAGTTCCCCAGCGCCAAAGTTCCTTGCCTGAGGCAATGTCGTGTCCCGTGATGCAGTCGCCACCGACGACCAGCAACTCCGTCCGTCCGCCGTGCGTGAATGGCGTCGGCGTGGTGAAAGACTCGCGCGATTCCATGCGCGCGTCCGAAGGTCGGGCCACCTTCCAAAGCTCCTTGCCCGTGGCCGGGTCGAGCGCGAGCAAAAAGGACTCGATGGGCTTGTCGGACTTGGTCGCGCCGAGGGGGTCATTCCGGTTCACCGGCATGTCGCGCTGGAGCACCTGCATGTAAAGGCGGCCGTCGTAAAGCACCGGGCTGGTCGAGAAGGTCCAGAGAAACGCGAATTTGCCGTAGTCGGTCTGGATGTTACGCGACCAGACCTTCTTTCCGTTGACGTCGAGGCAAAGGAGATCCCCGTTACCGTAGAAAAACCACACCACTTTGCCGTCGGTTACGGGTGAGGCGGAGGAATACGTGCTCTGATTGTCCTGCGAGGCGCCCGGTCCGATCTCTTGCTGCCAGCGCACCTTGCCCGTTTTGCGGTCGAGGCACAGCGCGACGCGCGTCTTGGCGGCGTCATCCACGGAACTAACGAAGACATTGTCGCCCCAAATCGCCGGGGTCGCGCCGCTCTGGCCCGGCAACGCGGTGGTCCAAGCCACATGCTCGGTCTTGCTGAACTGCGCTGGCAGCCCGGTTTCGTCGGAGGTGCCATTGAAGTTCGGCCCACGCCAGTTCGGCCAGTTGGCGGCCTGGACGGAAGCGGCGGACAGCACGACGGCGGCGATGATTGGAAGTTGTTTCATAAGATTGTTCCCGGCTTTGCGGGCCTTGGGATAGCAACCTGACGGGTCAGGGACAAGGTGCATTCAGCGCGCGGATCTCAGAATCGTAGCCGCTCTGATGAAGGCGCGGCCATCTGGGTTTGAGTATCGAATGGCCGCCGCTTCACAGGCTTGTCATTACCCACATTTCTTGGCTGCTGTCGCCGCGATGTGGTGGGTTTTGTCGCGCTGCGACAAAACAAGCCCGCGTCCAGCGGGCGGCCCGGTTATGCGCCGGCGGCGGCGAGTTCATTGCGCCGCTCTGACGCGGCGCTACTTGTCGCAGCGCGACAAGTTCCACCTCGCGGCGAAAGATGTGGGTAATGACAAGGCTTCAAAGCGGCGGCTACGGGCCGATCGACGGAAATGAGCGGCTCGTTTACTTGCCCCGGACGAACTCGGTGTAACGCGCCTGCGCTTCGGCGCGGGCCTTTTCCTTCTGCGCTGCCGAGGGTTTGCCCGGAGCTTCTGGTGCGTCCGCGCGCTCGGCGATGAAGCGGTAGTCGAGCGACAATTTCTCGTCCTTCTTCAGCGCCTTCTTGAAGAAGAAGCCGAACCGTCCGTAATCGCGCCAGGAGATTTCCTCGACCGGATTGGACGGCGCGGTGAACTCGGTGGCGGCATACCAACGGTCGCCAATCGGGAAATGCAGCCGCGCCCACTGCGCGTTGGTGGCGATGACTTTTCCACCAGGTCCGGGCAGGTCGGGCTGCCAGAGGTAGGAGGTTTCTTTGGTGCGCTTGAGCAGTTGTGCCGAGCCGCGGAAATGGATGCCCGCGTGCTGGAGATCGCCGCCCAGCGTAAGGTCGCGAGCGGGCGCCAGGGTGAAGTTCGCATCGACCTGCGTGCGCGCTCCGCCGGGACGCGAGACTTTCAACGTGCGCGTCTCGGTCAGGATGAGTTGCGTCGTGTTTCCGCCTTTTGGCCCGCCGCGCCATTCGATGGTTGCAACGACGGTTCCCGAATCCTTGCCGCCTTCGAGCTTCTCCAGCTTTGCCACAGTCATCTTGCCGCCGCTATTCAAGTGCCACAAATCGTGGTTGCCGAGGTCGGACGCGATCTTGTTCCAGCCGATGAAGATGCCGCGGTGATGGGGAAACGTTTGCGCGGCATCCCACTCGGTCAGCAGGTCGCCTTCATCGCCATAAACGTGCAGGTAGGGCTTGAGCTGGCCCTCGCCGTAGATCAACTGTGCGATCAGGCGGCCGCCATCCTTGATGTCCACCTTGCGGCCCGGAAGCTTGTCATTGGGACTGTCGGTCACGGTCCAATCGGCGAGCAGGGCAAACGGAAGCGCGAGCAGTGCGATGGCGACGGATAACAAGTGTTTCATGGCGCTGAGATTCCAAGCGCGCGCCAGGTCGCGCAAGCGGGATTTGCCCGCCGGATTTGCCCGCCGGACGGCCTGCGTTCATCGGAAATCATCGGCCGGCCCGAAATTTCCCTCAACTCTGGCGGCCGACCGTCGATACCGGGGCGAAGTATGGACTTGGGCATTTCAGGCCTGGCATCGGGCTTCGACTGGCGTTCGCTGGTCGATCAGCTCGCCGATGTCGAGCGCGCGCCGGAGAAGCGTCTGCTGACCGAGCAGACCACCATCCAGCAGCGCAATAACGCCTTTTCCAGCATCAAGACCCAGCTCGGTGTTCTGCAGAACCGCGTCAAGGCACTCAAGGAAGCCTCCCTTTTCGACACTCGCGGCGTGACTGTGTCAAAGACTTCGGCAGCGACCGCAAGCGCTGGCGCAGGCACGCCGCTGGGTTCATACAGCTTCAACATCACTCAGCTTGCCGCCGCCGCCTCGCGTCAGGGAACGGCCGACATCGGCGCAAAACTCTCCGCCACCAATGACGTCTCCGGCTTGGTTCTGGCCGACGCGGCCTTCGTGAATGCCGTCACCGCCGGCACGTTCACCGTGAATGGCAAGCAGATCACGGTGGCGACCACGGACACATTGCAGGGTGTGTTCGACAAGATCAGCACGGCCACGGGCGGCGCGGTGACCGGCAGTTACGACAGCGCCACCGACCGCATCCAGTTGGGCAGCGCCGGGGAAATCGTCCTGGGCAGCGCCACGGATTCGAGCAATTTCCTCCAGGCCGCGAAGCTTGCGAACAACGGGACGGGCAGCATTTCCAGCAGCGCGCAACTCGGCGCGGTGCGGCTGTCGAAGGAGCTTTCTGGTGCGAACTTTGCCACCACCGTCACCGATGGCGGCGCGGGCGCGGGCGAGTTCAAAATCAATGGCGTGAGCATCTCCTTCAATGCCGCGACCGACAGCCTTTCCAATGTTCTTTCCCGCATCAACAACTCCTCGGCCGGCGTGCTGGCCAGCTACGATTCGATCAACGACCGCGTGGTCCTCAGCAACAAGGCCACCGGGGACGTGGGCATCGCCATCGAGGATGTGACGGGAAATTTCGCCGCCGCCAGCGGCTTGTCCGCAGGCGCGTTGCAGCGTGGCAGGAACCTGCTCTACAGCGTCAATGGCGGCGGCACGCTTTCCAGCCAGACCAACACCATCACCGAGGCCAGTTCCGGAATCCCCGGCCTGAGCGTCACCGTGCTGGCGCAGGACTCATTCACGGTGGATGTGGCCGTGGACGCCGCGAAGATCAAGACGGCCATTAGCGACTTCGTCGCCGAATACAACAAGACACAGGCGCTGATTAACACCAACACCGCCAGCACTACCGACGCCAAGGGCAAGGTCACCGCCGGCACGCTGGCTGGCGATCGCGACGCCTCCGACATCAACCTCACCCTCCGCCGCATCACCACCGGCGACGTGGGCGGTTTGTCCGGCTCCATCATCCGGCTCGATGCGCTGGGCTTCGCCTCCAACGGCAATGACGACGCGCTGGCCACCAGTGACGCGGCAAAGCTCGACTCCGCCATCGCGGACAACCTTGCGGGGCTGAAGGACTTCTTCACCAACGCCACCAGCGGATTCGCCGTGGCATTCAACAGCTACCTCGATCACACCATTGGCGAGGAAGGCACGCTGGTCACGCACCAGACGAACCTGACCAAGCAGGTCAAGGACATCGACACCCAGGTCACCGACATGGAGAAGCTCGTGCTCGCCAACCGGCAGCGGATGATCGACAGCTTCGTTGCCATGGAAACCGCGCAGCAGAAGATCAACTCGCAGCTCCAGTACCTCGCCAAGACCTTCACTTCCAGTTGATCGGCCCGCCCGAAACCAAGCGCGATCCCGCCCCATTCCTGCCATGAAAATCCTCCTCGCCGACGACGACAAACTCTGCCGGATGCTCCTCAAACGGCTTCTGGCCAACGTGCCCGGCACGGAGGTGACCGAGACAGAGGATGGCACCGCTGCCTGGGCTGCCATCGAACGTGGCTTCATGCCCGATCTGTGCATCTTCGACGTGATGATGCCCGGCCTTTCGGGGTTGGACCTGCTCGAAAAAATCCGCTGGCACCCGCGCACGCAACATTTGCGCGTGGCTCTTTGCACCACGCTGAACGACCGCAGCCACGTTACTCGCGCCGCCCGGTTGCGCGTGGACGCCTACATTCTCAAGCCCTTCAGCGCCGAGGTCATCATTCGCGAAGTCCGCAAGGCCGCGGAGGAAATGGTGGCAGAGGCTGATTGTGAAAACCCGGACGCTGTCTGTTTGCGGCTCGGCATCGAACGCGCGGCCTATGGCGAATGGATCATCGAACTGATCGAACACGTTTCGATGCTTGATGGCAGCGTGGGCAACATGGTCCAACGCCGGAGCTTTCGCGCCGCCGCCATCCAGGTGAACGCCTCCAGGGGCGCGTGTTCCAACCTCGGCATGAGGAAACTCGCCGCCACGCTCGGGCGCCTCGAATCCGCGCTCGCGGACGCCGCGGAGAATCCGGACGCCGTGGACGAACTCGCGCTGTCCTCCAGCCGTGCCGGCTTGCGCGACACGATTCTAGCCGAGCGCAAACGCCTGTTCGGTCGCCGCCCGGATGAGGCTCCCGCACCGCAACCGGAGGAATTGCCCGCATGAACGAAGCCGAGGCCACAATCTCGCTAGTGAGAACGCCACACCGGGGCCAGGAGTTGCCATGAAACTCTCACGCCGCCTCACCTTGCTGCTTGGCGCGACGATGGTGGCGACCATTGGCGTGTCGCAGGGCGTCCAGTTCTGGCGGCAGACGCACTTGCTGACCAAGTCCTCGGAGAACAACACGCGGCGGTTGCGCAAGGCATTGATCGAAAACCGAGAAAGCGTGCTGCACGCGGTCGAATTCGGCATCAAGCAATCCATGGCGTCCGGTGACATGGATGCATTTGGCAAGGCCGCCGCACTGCAACAGAAGATTCCGGGCTTGCGCGAGTTGTCGCTCTACGACCGCAGGGGCGTGATCACTTACTCCTCGGACCGGGCGCGTTTGAAATACGCCATTGATCCGGAAATCAAGGGGCGTCTCCTTTCCGACACCAATGGTCTTGATCGTGCGGCAGGGAAGTACATTGAGGTCTTCCAACCACAGATCGTGACCCGTGGTTGCATCGAATGTCATGACGATTGGAAGGAAGGGAGCATCTCCGGAGTCTTGCTTTACCGTTTCTCCACTGAGGCGATTGCACAGGCGGAGGAAGAGGGGCTTGCCTCAATGCAGGAACTTCGCCGGGGCAGCGCGATGCTGGCTGGAAGCATCCTCTTCGCAAGCCTTGTTGCGGCGGGATTTCTCGCTCACTTCGCGACCCGGCCGTTGGTCAGGAAGATCACGGAGGTGGCAGAAACACTGGAAAAGGGTAGCGCCACCGTGAACGAAAGCGCCGCGCAAACCGGCGCCGCCAGCCAAAGCCTCGCCGAGGGTGCCGGCGAGCAGGCCGCAAGTTTGGAGGAAACCAGCGCCTCGCTTGAACAGATGTCGGGGATGACGCTGCGCAATGCAGAGAACGCCCAGAAGGCCCGTGCCGCCGCCGAACAGGCGCGCCAGTCCGCCGATGGAGGCGCGGAGCAGGTTCAATCGCTCATTTCAGTGATGTCATCGATCCAACACGCCAGCGAGGACGTGTCGGCCATTCTAAAGGACATCGACGAGATCGCTTTTCAAACGAACATACTCGCCCTGAATGCGGCGGTTGAGGCGGCCCGCGCGGGCGCGGCCGGGGCGGGGTTCGCCGTTGTGGCGGGCGAGGTCCGGAATCTCGCGCAACGAAGCGCGGAGGCGGCCCACCGCACCGCGCAGAAGATCGAGGATTGCGTGGCACGAAGCCGTCAGGGGGCGGCAGCCAGCGCGACGGTGGCCAAGGGTCTGGCCGCTATCCGCACGCAAGTGCGCGATCTCGAAGCTCTGGTCGGCGACATTGCAACGGCGTCCCGCGAGCAAAGCACGGGCATTTCCCAGATCAGTTCGGCGGTCCTGCAAATGGACAAGGTGACGCAGGGCAATGCGGCCAGCGCCGAGCAATGCGCCGCAGCCGGCGAGGAACTGAAACGTCAGGCCGAACTTCTTACCGGTTCGGTGGAGCGCCTGCGCGCGCTGGTCCAGGGAGCGCCCGCCAAGGTCGCAAATTTCCGGCACGTCGCGGTAACGGACGGCAACGGTGTCCCTGGCCGGTTCGCCACGACCACCGTCAGTTTCTCCGGGCGGCAATCCGCAATTGAACCCGCCAGCCTCACCGTCAAACACGATACCATGGAACAATCCCTATGAAAAACTGGACCATTGCCAGGCAAGTCACTGGCATCGCCACCGTCATTCTCGCGCTGCTGTTCGCCGTCAGCGCCATTGCCATCCTGGTGGCCCGCGACATGGATGCGCATGCCGATGAGGCGATCGAACACGTCGAGGCCGCCATGATGGGGGAACGGTTGGTCGATGTCTTTCAGCATCAATACAGAGTCTATTCCGACGCCCTGGGCGGCCAGAACGTGAACGTGAAAGAGTTCGAGCGTCTTGCCGGCTCATTTCTTGAGGCAAAAAAATCGCTGATGCAGGCGGACATTGATGCCGAGCAAAAAGCCTGGCTGGCTGGTTGCGCGCGCGCGAATGAGCTGTTTCAAACCCTCGTCATCGAGCAGGTTGCGCCTGCGGCGGGACGGGTTGCGAACACGCCCGGTACCGCCGAACGCGCGAAGTTCCACGAACAGATGCAGCCCCTTCATATTAAGGCCAGCGAGTACTTTGCGTCGTTCGACGCCAGCGCCGAAAAGTTGATCGAGTCCCTGAAGAAAAGGGCGTCTGAGGATAAACGTGCCTACGACCGCACGGTGTGGATCGTGAATGTAATCGTCCCGGGTCTGGCCCTCTGCGCGTTGTTGTTCGGAGGCGGCCTGGCCTTCTCCATCTCGCGCAATGTAAGCCGGCGATTGCGCGGCGTCGCAGCCGACCTGGCTGCGGGCTCCGAGCAAACCGCGGCCTCGGCCGGCCAGGTTTCCGCCGCCAGCCAGTCCCTGGCCGAGGGCGCCAGCGAGCAGGCGGCCTCTCTCGAGGAAACCAGCGCCTCACTCGAACAAATGACCGGCATGACCCAGCGCAACACCGAGAACGCGCAGAAGGTCAACGAACTCGCGCGCCAGGCCCGGGCGGCCGCGGATCAGGGTGCCGCCGACATGGCCGCCATGACCCAGGCCATGGACGAACTCCGCACCTCCAGTGATGATATCGGCAAGATTATCAAGACCATCGACGAGATCGCCTTCCAGACGAACATTCTCGCTTTGAACGCCGCCGTGGAGGCCGCCCGCGCCGGCGAGGCGGGCATGGGATTTGCCGTGGTGGCGGACGAGGTGCGCAGCCTCGCGCAACGTGCCGCACAGTCCGCACGCGAGACGTCCGCCAAGATTGACACGGCCGTGAACCGCACCACGCAGGGCGCGCAACTTTGCGAGCGGGTCGCCCACAGCCTGGGCGAGATCGTGGACAAGGCCCGCCAGGTGGACGAACTGGCCGCCGCCGTGGCCACCGCCTCGCGTGAGCAGAGCATGGGCATCATGCAGGTCAACGC
>CAYQWK010000002.1:8525-43085 GCA_964420805.1 uncultured Bifidobacteriaceae bacterium
GGATTCTGACGCACGCGGAAAAAGCGGATGCCCTGGACGCCAACGTGGCCACCGGTTCCCAGGAGCAAAGTCAGGGCATCCGCCAGATCAACTGCGCGGTGGCCGAACTGGACAAGGTCACGCAGAACAACGCCGCCAGTGCCGAGGAAAGCGCAAGCGCCAGTGAGGAACTCAACGCGCAGGCGCTCGCTTTGCAAGGGGCGGTCAAGAGCCTGCAGCAACTGGTCAGTCCGGCCCGGGCCAGGAACAATCAGGAAACAGGCCCCGCTTCGGCGAGCCAACCCGTTCCAGTCCCGAGACGGGGGGAGTTCAAACTGGCAACTCAGCGTGGAAATGGACTCCATCCGGCGTCGGCGCGAGTCGTGAAGCCCGCCGCTCCTCATCGCAACGGCAACGGGAATGGTCATGGCAATGGTATCCCAATGCCCAGTGACGCAGACTTTCGGAACTTCTAAGGCGAGTACAGAAGGAGGCATCCCATGAGCGCGACCGTTACTGAGACTTCGGCTCCGGAACACACCCGCGGGCTGGCGGGCAAACATCTGACCTTCCGCCTGGGCGGAGAATCCTGCGGCATACCGGTCTTGAAGGTGCGGGAGATAATCCGGATGACCCACATCACTCCGGTGCCGCGAATGCCGGAGGCCGTAAAGGGCGTCATCAACCTTCGCGGGCGGATCATTCCCATTCTCGACCTTCGGGTTCACTTTGGGATCGAGGCGTCCGAGGACGTGAAGCAGGCGTGTATCATCGTGGTGGCTGTGGACACATCCGCTGGCCAGCGGCAGTTCATCGGGTTGGTGGTGGATGCGGTGGAAGAGGTCACGAACTTCCGTGCGGACGATCTGGAGCCACCACCTGATTTTGGGGCCGGCCGTGGTGAAGACTGCATACTTGCGATGGCCAAATCGGCCGGCCGGGTAAAGGCACTGCTGAATATTGACCGTGTGGTGGCGACATCGGGTTGGACTCTGCCTGATCTGTCCGCCGCGACCGGATGACATGGCACTGACGTGAACCCCGTGCTTCAGACCGCAGACCGGGACAGCGAGGCATGCCGATACATCATTGGCCTGATCTATGAACGCTGCCGGATCAATTTGCGGCGCGGCAAGGAGGAGTTGATCAAGGCTCGCCTCGGTAAACGGATGCGCGAGCAGGGTTTCGGCAGCCTTACCGAATATTGTGATTACCTTCGCCGGGCCGCGGATGAGGACGAGTTCGTCGCCGTGGTCGATTCGCTGACCACGAATTTCACCAATTTCCTGCGCGAGGAGGAGCATTTCCGTTTCATGGTTCGGGAGGGGTTGCCGGCCGCGCTGCCGAAGGGCCGGCGGCGGTTTCAAATCTGGAGCGCCGCCTGTTCCTCGGGCGAGGAGGTCTATTCCATCGCCATGTATCTCGCCGAGCATTACCCGCTGATACAGGGGTGGGACTGGCGCGTCACGGGTTCGGACATTTCCACGCGCGTGCTGGCCGTGGCGCAGCGCGGGGTTTACAGCGGCGAGCGGTTGCAAATGGTGCCATCGGAGTGGCTGCCACGATATTTTCAAAAGGGCGTGGGAACATGGGAAGGCCAGTACCGCGTGAAGCCCGGGCTGTCCGCCCAAACCGCGTGGCGGCGGATCAACCTCGTTGAGGCGTACGACCACAGCCAACCGTTCGAGGTCATCTTCTGCCGCAACGTCATGATCTATTTCGACCGCGCCACGCAGGAGCAGTTCATCAAACGCCTGTGTCATTTCCTGGCCCCCGGCGGATTCCTGTTCATTGGCCATTCCGAGAGCCTTTCCGGAATTGACGCGCCGGTGCAGTGCCTCCGGCCCAGCATCTACCGCCGCCTTTGAAATCACTTGAAGCCATCATGCCATCATCCAGTTTCGATGTGTTCCGCGGCTTCGAGCAGCGGATGGTTGTGGGCGGCGGGGAGTTCGTCGTCTCCAACAACCCTTGCCTTGTTCTCGCCGCCTACTCGCTTGGTTCATGCATCGGCCTCACGGTCTTCGATCCTGTGGCGCGCGTTGGCGGGTTGCTGCACCTCATGCTCCCGGACTCGTCGCTCAATCCCACCCGCGCAGTGCAGCAACCCGGCCTGTTTGCCGACAGCGGAATACCCGCGCTATTCCGAACGGCCTACCAGATGAACGCCGGCAAACATCGAATGGTCATTTGCGCGGCCGGCGGAGCGCAGATCATGGACCCGGAGGGCACATTCAACATTGGCCGTCGCAATCAGGACGCGGTAGTGGAACTTCTCCAGCGCCACGGCCTTCAAATCAAAGCCTCGCGTTTGGGCGGCTCTGCCGGCCGGACCTTGATGCTCGATGTCCGGACCGGCCGGGTGTGGACCAGGGAGGCGGGAAGCCGCGAAGATGCCGTTTTGTGCGAGGAGGTCGTTTCATGAATAGCGGACGAATCCGTGTCTTGGTTGTCGATGACTCGGCCCTCTTGCGGACGGCAGTCACAAATCTGCTTTCCCGGTTTCCGGACATCGAAGTGGTTGGTAACGCACCCGATCCCTATGCGGCCCGCGACCTGATCGAACAACTCAACCCGGACGTACTCACGCTCGACATCGAGATGCCGCGCATGGACGGCGTAACCTTCCTCAAACTGATCATGCGGCACCGTCCCATGCCGGTCATTATCATGAGCTCGCAGACGCGGGCCGGGTCGGAGAAGGCCCTGGAAGCCTTGCAAGCCGGCGCGGTGGAGGTTCTCTGCAAACCCGCAGGCCCGTTCACCGCCACGGAAGATGCCCTGCAACTTGCGATCAGCATCCGCGCCGCCGCTCGCGCTCGTTTAATGCCGTCGCAACCGATCCAAGCCAGGTGCGCCGCCAAGAAGCCGGCACTGGCTTCGGGCGCCGAAGATGCGCGCCAGATCATTCTCATTGGTGCTTCCACCGGCGGCACCGAGGCATTGAAGGTGATCCTGGCTTCGCTTCCTTCGGACCTGCCAGGAATCTGCGTGGTGCAGCACATTCCCGCCTATTTCTCGGGCGCCTTCGCAAGACGCCTGAACGATTATTCCGCCCTGGAGGTGCGCGAGGCGCGGCACGGCGACGTGCTGAATCGCGGCACGGCGTTGATCGCGCCGGGGGACCGGCACATGATCCTCAAGTGGCAAGGCGGGCGTTACCGGGTCGAACTGAACGACGGGCCCAAGCTCCATTTCCAGCGGCCCTCCGTGGACATTCTGTTCAACTCCGCCGTGGAATGCGGCGCCGGCCCTCATGCCGTGGCGGCCCTGCTCACCGGAATGGGTACGGATGGCGCCAGCGGATTGCTCATGCTCCGGAGCACCGGCGCGCAGACCATCGCGCAAGACGAGGAGTCCTCCATCGTTTTTGGCATGCCCAGGGAAGCGATCCAACTAGGTGCCGCACAACATGTGCTGCCCCTGGATCGCATCGCGGGACGGATCGAGAGACTGTCCAACCCGACTCGAACCGCAGCTCCTCTGGCAGACAACCCTGTCGCTGTATGAACGAAAGTCACCTCGCACGCTTCAAGGATCTCACCGCACGGATTGCCACCGAGATCGTTCTCGCCCAGGCCGGTAGGGACAACGGCCTGCTCCCAGTCAACAGCCTGCTCCTGCAAATCGAGGAAATTACCGGCCCCGGCTCCACTCCTGAGCCATTCCGCCAGGCCGTGCTGCTGGCCCGCGGCTGGGTGGACGAGATCCTTGATGGCCCCGGCGTCTTCACGACTCCGGCTCTCCAACGCTTTGGACAGTGGGCGGAATGGATGAACCTTGCGCTTGCGCTTTCCGAGCAAGGCGCGGCGGCACCCGTTCTTCCGGCCGGCTGGGATTCCTCCAATCCGGACCCGGCTGAAACACCGGCTGCCGCAAAGTCGGGCATCATTCCCATGCCCAGTGTCAGCGAGGAACCCGCGTTTGTGATCAACGTCCGGACCGACGCCGAACTCCTTCGCGAGTTTATCAACGAGTCCAATGAGCACCTGCAAAACATCGACGACGGCATGCTGGTGCTGGAAGGAAACCCAGGCGACGCCGATACGTTGAACACCATCTTCCGCGCCTTCCACACCTTCAAGGGCGGCGCTGGTTTCCTCCAACTCACCGCCGTCCAGGCTCTGGCGCACGACCTTGAGGAACTCCTCGACTACATTCGCCAGGAGAAACTCCAGGCTACGCCCGGTGTCATCGCCCTCATCCTCGAGGGCGGCGATTGTCTCAAGCAGTTCATCGCGGAAATCGAGGCGCGCGTCGCCGGCCGGAAGGACGGGCCGGTGGTGGTTCCCACGCTCGAATTGCTCTCCCGCATCCGAGCCACTCTGAATGGAGATTCCGCGCCGACGCCCGTTGCGCTGCACGCTGCGCCGGTCGCCGATGGCGGAACACGCGCGAAATTCAATGGCGGGGCCAGCGCCGTGAAAGTGGACACCGCCAAGCTCGACAGTGTGGTGGATCTGGTAGGCGAGTTGGTCATCAGCCAGTTGCTCGTGCTGCGAAATCCGGCTGTGGCCGGACATCAGGATGAGCAACTCTCGCGCGATGTCGCCCAGCTCGCTCGCATCACCAAGGATTTGCAGCGCACCGCCATGTCGCTGCGGATGATGCCCATCCGCGCCACCTTCCGGAAAATGAACCGGCTGGTGCATGACACCGCCGCGCGGCTCGGCAAACAGGTCCGGTTTGTCGCCGAAGGCGAGGAAACCGAGCTGGACCGCACCATTGTCGAAGCCATCAGCGACCCGCTCATCCACATGGTTCGCAACGCCGTGGATCACGGCATCGAGCCGCCGGACCTGCGCCAGCAATGCGGCAAGGATCCCCACGGGACTGTGAGGTTGCGCGCCTTCCATCAAGGCGGGAACATTGTAATCGAGATCCAGGACGACGGTGCCGGCCTCAACAAGGACCGCATTCTCGCCCGCGCCATTGAGCGCGGCATGATTGCCCAAGGCGAGTCTCCGGCGGAGCGGGATGTCTTCAATTGCATCTTCGCACCCGGTTTCACCTTGGCGGAGAAAGTCACGGAAGTCTCCGGTCGCGGCGTGGGCATGGATGTGGTCCGGCGCAACGTCGAGAAGCTGCGCGGCACGATCGAGATCCAGTCCGTTCCAGGGCGCGGCTCCACGTTCCGCATCCATCTTCCGCTGACGCTGGCCATCATCGAGGGGTTGATCATTGCGGTGGGCGAGCAACGCTACGTTCTCCCCGCGTTGTCCGTTTGCGAATCATTCCGTCCGGCTCCTGGGGCCGTTACGAGCGTGAAGGGGCGCGACGAGTTGATCAACGTGCGCGGGCGCCTTCGCCCGGTGCTTCGTTTGTATGAACATTTCGGCATCACGCCAGCCTCGACCGATCCCACGCGGTCCATCGCGGTGGTCATCGAGGCCGGACGCGAAACCCGATGCCTCATCGTTGACGAGTTGCTGGGCAAACAAGAAGTCGTGATCAAGAGCCTGGGCGAAACCTTCAAGCAATGTCCCGGCCTCGCCGGTGCGGCAATTCTCGGCGACGGCCGGGTGGGGTTGATTCTTGATCCACACGCCCTGGTGGAGCTTGGAGGCGGCCGCGCTGCGCGCGCGGCGTAGCCTGCCACCGCCGGTCCGGACCTCCTTCAACGCCCACTTACCGGGTTCATCGCCGGGGCAGATTTCGCCCGCGCCCCCAGCGCTGCCCCGACACGATGGTCGCACGCCTTCCCGGGGAGGGTTGCAATCCGCCAGGGCTCCAGACCGTGGGCACTTTCCGGTTGCCAGCGCCGGGCCGCGCCCATTCACTCGCGGAGGACAAGCCCGATTCATTTATGACCAGACAACTCTTTGCCCCCGCGCTGCTGGCGTTTGCATTCGCAGTCGCTGCCGCGGACAAAACCGCGCCATCGCCGGATGACCAGTACAAGAAGCTCACGGCGGATTCCATCGAGCAACCCGGCGTGCCCAAGGGGACGATCACCGAGCACGAGTGGAGCAACAGCAGGATCTATCCCGGCACGGTGCGGAAATATTCCGTGTATGTGCCGAAGCAGCACGACCCTGCCAAGCCCGCCTGCGTATTCGTCTGCCAGGACGGCATCCTCTACAAGGCGCCGACGGTCTTCGACAACCTGATCCACAAGAAGGAAATGCCGGTGACCATCGGCATCTTCATCAAGCCGGGTGACAAGCCGCTCAAGCCCGGCGAGGCCCCGCGCAAACGCGCGGACGGTCGTCCCGCCCCGCCTTCCAACCGCAGCGTGGAATACGACTCACTCGGTGACACCTATGCAAAATTCCTGCTCGAAGAAATTCTTCCCGAGGTCGCGAAGACGCACAACCTGACCAAGGATCCCGAGGGCCGTGCCATTGCCGGCAGCAGTTCGGGCGGCATCTGCGCCTTCACCGTGTGCTGGGAACGGCCCGACCAGTTTCGCAAGTGCTTCACCACCGTGGGCAGCTTCACCAACATCCGCGGCGGCAACAAATATCCGGACCTCGTCCGCAACGCGCCGAAGAAGCCCATCCGCATCTTCCAGCAGGACGGCGCAAACGATCTGGTGAACCAGTTCGGAAGCTGGCCCGAGGCGAACAAGGCGATGGCGAAGGCGCTCGAAGAAAAGGGCTACGACCACAAGTTCGTCTTCGGCGAGGGTGTCCACAGCGGCAACCACGGCACGCAGTTGTTTCCCGAGGCGATGCGCTGGCTGTGGCGCGATTATCCGAAATGAGCGCAAGGGACCAGGCCCTGCCGCCCGCCGCGCGGAGGATTGGAAAACCACGCTGTCCGTTGGCGTCCGCCGCCTGATTCACGCCATGCGGAACGCCCTGCGCATCATCGCCGCGGTGATCATCCTGAGCTTCGCCGGGTTGATCGCGCTGATCGTCTGGCACATCAGCAAACCACGCGTGATCGCGCGCGCGGTCGCGCCGGACGGGACGGAGATGTGCCTGGTGCAACGCTGCAACTGGGGCGGAGAGATGTTCACCACCAGCTTTTACTCCCGCAAACCCGGCATGGGCTGGGGCTGGTTTTACTACGATCACCAGGACAACTACTGGGGCCGCAGTCGCGTGGAACTCGACACCAACTCCGGCAGGGCGTTCTTCTTCCGCGACGAGAAGAAGGCCGTGACCTTCGCCTGGCGGAGCGAAACCTACACGTTGCATCGCTGGAACCGTGTCGAGGAAGGACCGCAGAGAAGAGGGCCGCCGGGACTGCCGCCGCCCTGGGAAAAATAGTGAACGGACGCCCGCAAATGTCCTCGTGCCAGATTCAGAAAGATTGGAAGGCCCGGCTCAAATCCGCCGTGCCGTTCGGTCTCGGCCTCGCCAAGCCGAAGCATTTCCGCGACATGGCCGCCGTCGCATGGCGCAACCGCGACAACCTTGGCTACGCCTGGAAGGTGCTCTCGCGCGGCGTGTGCGACGGCTGCGCGCTTGGCGTGGCGGGGTTCCACGACTGGACCATCGACGGCATCCACCTGTGCATGACGCGGCTGAATCTGCTGCGGTTGAACACCATGCCGGCGCTCGACGCGCGACGGCTGGAGGATGTCGCGCCGTTGGAGAAACTCGACAACGCGCAACTCCGCGAGTTGGGACGGCTGCCCTTTCCAATGCTGCGCGAGAAGGGGGCGCGGGGATTCCGGCGCATCACCTGGGAGGAAGCTTATGCCCGCGCCGCGGCGCGCATCCGCAGTTCCGGGCCGGACCGCCTGGCCTTCTTTGTCACCGCGCGCGGAGTGACGAACGAAGTTTATTACATGGCGCAGAAGGTCGCGCGGTTCCTCGGCACGAACAACGTTGATAACGCCGCCCGCCTCTGCCACGCGCCCAGCACCGCGGCGATGAAGCACGCCGTCGGCGTGGCCGCCACCACGTGCAGCTATCGCGATTGGTACGGGACGGACCTCATCATCTTCTTCGGCTCCAACCCGGCCAACGACCAGCCCGTGACCACCAAGTATTTGCACGAGGCGAAGAAGCTCGGCACCAGGGTCGTGCTGGTGAACCCGTACCGCGAGCCGGGCATGGAGCGGTACTGGGTGCCGTCGTCGCTGCACAGCGCGGTGTTCGGCACGGACATCGCGGACTGGTGGTTCCCGGTCGCCATCGGCGGCGACATCGCGTTTCTCGGCGGCGTGCTGAAGGTTCTTTTCGAGCATGGCTGGGTGGACCACGAGTTCATCGCGAAGCACACGGCGGATATGGCCGAACTCAAGTCCGCCCTCGCCGCGTGGCCGATGAAAGACCTGGAAAGAGAGTCCGGCCTGGATCGCGCGGCGATGATCGAGTTCGCCGGGTTGGTGCGCGATGCGAGGAATGCGGTGCTGGTCTGGAGCATGGGCATCACGCAACACGCCTTCGGCGCGGACGCGGTGCAAATGATCCTGAACCTCGGCCTGGCGAAAGGCTGGGTGGGCCGCGACAAGTGCGGGCTGATGCCGATTCGAGGTCATTCGTCCGTACAAGGCGGCGCGGAAATGGGCGCGTACGCCACGGCGTTTCCGGGCGGCAAACCGGTGAACGCGGAGAATGCTGCCTCATTGTCTGCGCAGTATGGTTTTCCCGTTCCGGAACGGCCTGGTTTGAGCGCGACGGAAATGATCGAGGCGGCGGCGCGCGGCGAACTCGACGTGCTTTGGTGCCTGGGCGGAAATTTTCTGCGCACGCTGCCGGAGCCGGAGCAGGTGCGCCGCGCATTGGCCAACGTGCCGCTGCGCGTGCACCAGGACATCATCCTCACCGACCAGATGTTCATCGAGGCGCGCGAGGCCGTGCTGCTACTGCCCGCCAAGACGCGCTACGAGCAGGACGACGGCGGGATCGAGACCACGACGGAAAGGCGCATCGCCTTCAGTCCCGAAATCCCGCGGCAGGTCGGCGAGGCAAAGGCGGAGTGGAAGATTCTGCGCGAGTTGGCCACGGCAACATTTCCAGAACGCGCCACCCAACTCGGCTGCGAAACGGGCTGGCAGTTGCGCGAGGAGATCGCGCGCGTCGTGCCGTTCTACGACGGCATCCAGCACCTGCGGAACACCGGCGATTCGATTCAATACGGCGGGCCGCATCTGTGCGCGGACGGAGATTTTCCGACGCCCGATGGACGCGCGCATTTCAAGGCGGTGACGCTGCCGAATTCTGTTTGTGGAAGGGAGAATGCAGAATGGTCATCGCCACCGCCGCAGATTCCGCGCTTCAAGGTCACGACCCGGCGCGGCAAGCAGTTCAACTCGCTCATCTACGCCGAGATTGATCCGCTCAACGGCGCGGCGCGCGACGCGGTGTTGATGAGCGCGGACGACGCGGCGGCGTTGCATCTTGCCCGCGGCGACCGCGTGGCGTTGGTGAATGATGTGGGTCGTTTCGAGGGGCGGGTGTTCCTCGCGCCACTGGCGCGTGGCGGCCTGCAAATTCATTGGCCCGAAGGCAACGTCATCATCCGCCGTGGGGTGGTTGACCCGCACGGCGGCGTGCCGGATTACAACGCGTGGGTGACGCTGGAGAAGATCGCGTGAGCGCGGAGCAGACATCGCGGATCGACCTGATGCGTTGGCGTGCTGGCGCGGTGGCGAAACCGGAGGCCGACCTGGTGGCGTGCGAGGAGCCGCTGGAGATTCGCGTCAACGGCGCCAGCGTGGCTGTCACCATGCGCACGCCGGGCCATGACGCGGAACTGGCGGCGGGATTTCTTCTGACGGAGGGACTGATCCAACGTGGCGGCGACGTGGTTTCAATTTCCGAAAGCGGCAATGTTGCCGAGGTCACGCTCGCGCCGTCCGTGACGGTGGATCTGGCGCGACTGACGCGGCACGTGTTCGCGTCTTCGAGTTGCGGACTGTGCGGCAAAGCTTCGATCGACGCGGTGCGGCGGCAGTTCCCCGCGGTGAAACCAGGCTTCAGCATCCGCGCCGCCGTGCTGGCGTCGCTGCCGGAAACAATGCGGCGGGCGCAGACGGTCTTCGCGCAGACGGGCGGCTTGCACGCGGCGGCGGTGTTCGATGTGAACGGCAGCCTGCTCGTGCTGCGCGAGGATGTGGGCCGGCACAACGCGTTGGACAAGGTGTTGGGGCGCGGATTGCTGGACGGGGCGCTGCCGTTCGACGAACGCGTGCTGCTGGTCAGCGGCAGGGCATCATTCGAGATCGTGCAGAAGGCGCTGGCGGCAAACATTCCGGTGGTGTGCGCGGTGTCCGCGCCGTCGAGCCTCGCGGTGGAATTCGCACAGGAAAACGGACAGACGCTGGCTGGATTCCTGCGCGAAGGAGGGATGAACATCTACACGCACGCGGCGCGCGTTCTCGTGTTTCCGGGATCTTGAAGTTCAGGCTCTGGCAACACACGGCAGGCAGATGCGGAAGGTCGCGCCTGTGCCCGGATTGTTCTCGAAGACAAGTTCGCCGCCTGCATGTTGCACCAACTGGCGGGCCATCGTCAGGCCGAGGCCGGTGCCGTATCCCGCCGCCTTGGTGGTGAAATAAGGCTCGAAGATCCGGTCAACCAATTCGCCGGGAACGCCGCCACCCGTGTCGGTGACGGAAATGACCACGCGGGCAGCAGCGCAGCCGGAAATCTCACTTTCGCTGGTGACGGCGAGTTCGATGTCGCCGCCCGCGACCATCGCGTCACGGGCGTTCAGCACGAGGTTGAGGATGAGGCGTTCCAACTGGCTTGGATCAATCAGCACACGACATGAGCAGGTGAATGACCGGCGCACGATGCAGTGGCTGGGGCCGACTGCCTTCTGAAGCAGGTTGATGAAGCGGTCGAGTACCTGGGCAGGATCCACGATCTGGGGACGGTGGTTGTTCCGGTTGCCAATGGTCATCAGGTCACTGGTCAACGCGCCGGCGCGGCGGGCTGTGTCCACGATTTGGGCGGCGAGCAGCCCTGCTCGCGACGACGATGGAACGAGATCAGTGATCTCTGTGGCGGCACCCATGACCACCGTGAGGTAATTTCTGAAGTCGTGCGCAACGCCGGCGGCCATCCGCGCAATGCCCTCGTGTTCGCGGAGCGCGGCCTTGTCCGCATCGCGCTCATGGAGCAGTTCGGTGAGTTGTGCGATTTCCGCGCTTTTGATCTTCAGGGCGACCTGATCGGCAACGGAACCGGCAAAATCGCGTTCCTCGGTCGTCCATTCGCGAGGCAGGCCAATGTGTTCGTGGCAGATGACGCCGCGAAACTCGCCGTTCACGTAGATGCCGGCGTCCAGCATCGACGTAATGCCGAGCGGAACGAGATACGAGTCGTTCAGTTCGCAGGTGCGCGGATCGGAATGCGCGCGGTCGGCGGGGATGGTTCTCAAGCTTTCGAGGTGGGCGAAGTAAGCGGGAAATTCCGCGACGTGAAGGGTGGCACCCTCGGAGAATAAATTTTTGGATCGTTCGTGCAGGCAGATACAACGGATGGCCGACGTGTCCTGGGACAGAATCCAAATGCCAACACGTTCCACATCGAGAGTTTCGGCGCTGACCCGGCAGATGAACTGCAAGCGTTGCGTGAGATTGAATTGAGCCGGTGGCAGTCGCGTGATGCGAAGAATGGCTTCGTCCATGGGACGTGCGCCCTCGGTGTTCGTTGACGGGTTGGGCTGCATGGGTGGTCGATAGCAGAAATGAGAGCGGCGGGGCAATCTTCAAAGCCTCCATTCCGCGCAACGAAAAGGCGCGGAAGATGGCTTCCGCGCCTCGGTGAAAACGGACTGCCGACGCCGTCTATTTCGGCAGGACAAGGATGAACTCGCCGCGGCGGTTCTTTTTGTAGGCCGACTCATCATGACCGACGACGGCTGGCTTATCCTTGCCAAAGCTCACGGTGTGGACGCGGTCCGCCGGAACACCAAGAGAGACGAGCAATTCGCGGACGGCAAGCGCGCGTTTCTCACCAAGCGCCTGGTTGTAGCCCTCGGTGCCGCGTTCGTCGCAATGACCCTCGATCAGAAGGTCGGTGCCCGGATCCTCGGCTTTGAATTTGTCGGCCGCGTCCTGGACCTTCTTCGCCTCGGTGGCCTTGACGGTGTGTTTGTCAAAATCGAAATAGACCGTCTGCGAGCGGTACTTCTCGCGGTCCTGCGGGCGGCCATCGATGTTGCGCTTGCCGGTTTGCGGCAGCAAACCGTCAGTGCCGGGCTTCACCGTTCCGGTTCCCGTGCCGTCCGTGCCACCGGGCTTCACGCCGTCACCGAGGGGGTTGCCGGCGTTGCCATCACGAATGGTCGCATTGCCGTAGCCGAGCAGTGGATTGGTGCGGTCCATCTGCTTCTTGCAGCCCGCGCCCGCAAAGGCGAGGAGGGCGGCGAGGACCAGGGTGGAAAACGAGTCGAGTTTCATTTTGGACTTGGGGTTTTAGGCTACTTCCTCGGCAACACAAGGATGAATTCTCCGCGCCGGTTCTTGCCCCACGCGGCCTCGGTGTGGCCGAGGGCGGCGGGTTGGTCCTTGCCCAGGCTCTTGGTGAAAACGCGCTGAGAATCAACGCCTTCCTTGATCAGCAGCTCGCGGAGGTTCAGGGCGCGCTTCTCGCCGAGGGCCTGGTTGTAGCCTTCGGTGCCGCGCTCGTCGCAATGACCCTCGACGAGCAGGTCGTGGCCGGGCGCGAGCGATTTGAAGCGCGCGGCGACCTTGCCCACCTTGTCGGCCTCGCCGGCGCGGACGTTGTGGTGGTCGAGCTCGAAATAAACCGTCTCGGAGGCAAACACGGTACGGTCCTGGGCGCGGCCGGCCAGCTTTTCGTTGTCGGGCAGATTGTCGGGCACGGGAACACCAACGCCGCCGTTGCGACCGCTGAGGGGATCAGTGTTGAGGTTCGGGTTCGACGACGAGCCGCCGGGGCCGGAAGTGCCATCGCCGAGCGGCGTGGTGCGGGGTTTGGTGCTGCCGCAGCCGGCCACGAAGGCCAGCGCGACGGCGGTGACGAGGGTGAGAATGAGTGAGTTTTTCATGTGCGTTAGATTGTTGGGAATCACCTGGCCCACGCCGGCTCGGAGGCGCTTCCACTGATTGGGATGAGGTCCTTGGATTTCTTGCTCGGCACGTCCATCAAGGAAAGAACGTGGCGATGATTGATCGACCGGACGTAGAGCACGGCGCGGGAGTTTGGAGCCCAGACGGGATCCTCGCCTTCGCCGAGCGGAGTGACGGTGCCGCGCCCCGGACCTTCCAACGCGAGCAGGTTGATCTGAAAGGCGTTGCGAGTCGGGGTGGTGAATACGATGTATTTCCCGTCTGGCGACCAGTCCGGTTCGGTGGGGCTCGATCCTGCGAAGATGCGGGTCATTTTTCCGCCACCAGCAGAAATGGTGTAGAGCGCCGGCAATCCAGAGAGGCGAGAGACGACGCAGATCTGGCTGCCGTCCGGGGACCAGCACGGCGAGGATTCGTCCTCCTTGGTGGTGGTGAACTGCCGAAGGTTGCCGCCGTCGATGTCGGCCACCCAAAGGTCGGGGCTCCCGGACTTGCTGAGAATCATGGCCACGCGGCGGCCGTCCGGCGACACGGCGGGACTGGCGTTCAAACCGGGGTAACGGGCAAGTTGCCGGCGCGCCCCGGTGTTGACGGTGTGCGAGAGAATCTCGCCCTTGCCGAGTTTGAACGACTGGTAGAGCAGTGTGCCTTTGCCCGCCCAGGCCGGGCCGTGGACGATCACGCCGTCGCGCGTGACGGGCGACGCGCCAAAACCGTCGTAGTCCGCGACGAATACCTCGCCGACGCCAAAGCCGGAGGGTTGCGCGACGAATGCGATGCGCGTTTGCGCGATGCCGGGTTGGTTGAGCAGAGACTTAGCGAGGTCGTCGGCAAGAGCGTGCGTTTGCTGGCGGACGCTGCCGCCGCTGAAGGCCTTGTTGTAAGGGATTTTGTTCTGCAGCAGGTCCGTCACTTGCGCGCCAATGCCGGCGGCGTTGTTCTTCTGAATCCAGTAGGTCGCCGCAGACTTGTCGCTGACGATCTCGAAGCCCGTGAAGGAAAGGTCGAAGCGCAACACGCGGTCGGCCTCGCCATCATATCCGCTGACATAGACGGGAACAGCCTTTGGAAACCCAAGGCCATCGACCTGCACGCGAACGGTGATGTCCCCTTCGGCAGCGCGAACCGCTGCAATGCCCGCCAGAAATGCGCCCAAGAGCGCGAACCACTTCTTCATGTCGTAACTCGTTTGGCTTCGAAGCCAATGTTGATGTTGAAACTTCTCTCGGCGTCCTTTGAGTCCGCCGGGAAGGGCGGCACTTCTCGGACGACGCGCATGGCGCGGTCAACGGCCTTGTCCAATGCCGTATTGCCGGTGCGCGATTTCCAGTCGGCATCTTTCACCGTGCCGTCGCGCTGGACGACGACGCGGATGACGGCCACGGCGTCGCCATCGCTTTGCGGATGCGAGGCATAGACGGCGCGCTTGTAGATTTCGCCGACAAGGCCGCCCCAGTTTGCGAACGCCGCGCCACCGTCGCCAAGCGGTTCGACTACCGTGCTTTTGCCAAGACTCTTGCCGACGCCGTTGACGATCCCGCCGATCTGGCCGACGAGGGCCTGATGCCGGCGGTTCGCCTCGGCCTGCGCGTCCTGGCGCGCCCGCTCGGCGCTGGCGCGTTGCTGAGCGGCGGCGAACTGGTTGTTTGGCGTGCGTTTGACGAGGTTGGTGCTGATGTGGCGGGAAGGTTTGCTGTTCTCCGAAGCGAGGTTCTTCTTGTCTGGAGTGGTCTTCTTATTGTCCTTCTTTGGTGCGAAGTCGGATTTTTCAGGAGTGGTTTTGGCCGTGTCCTTGGGCTTCGCCGGCTCGGGTTCCGGTTGCTTGACCGGCTTGGGCGGCTCGGGCTGCGGGGTTGGCGGCACGGGCTGGATCGGCTGCGCCGGTTGGGGCTCCGGCGGAGGCGGAGGCGGCTCCGGGTTACCGGTGCGCGAACCTCCGGTGGAGACTGCCTTGTCCGTTGGTTGCGCGATGATTGTAATGACCGGCGGCATCGTCGGCGCCTTGCGGTCCGAACTGAGGAATGCCGAGCCAAACAAAAACACCACCAGCAGCAGCCCGTGCAGGGCGGCTGATCCGATGACGCATTTCTTTTCGAGCCGGCTCATGATTTCTCAGCGGATTGGTTCCGTGCGCAGGGAGTATTTAGTGATGCCGCTGCGCTGGCAACGATTGATCATGTCGTACAGGTCCTCGACCCGGCCGCTTTTGTCGGCGCGGATGAAGACTATGATCTCGCGGTTGCGCTGGAAGTCGCCGCGCAACCGGGTCTCGGCCTGGTCGCGGGTGAGGCGCTGGCCCTGGAGCATGACGTTGCCGCGCGCGTCGATTTCCACGGTGCGGATATTCTCCTTCACCAGCTTGCCGTCGGTGTCGCCGCCCTTGGCAAGCGCGAGGTTCATGCCTTGCTCGAGCAACGGCGTGGTGATGACGAAGATGATGAGCAGCACGAACGCAAGGTCGAGCAGCGGAGTGATGTTGATTTCACTCAGCGTGACAAGGGAGTTGCGTTGGGAGAAGCGGCGCATGGTTCAACTGACGAATGACGAATATGGAATGGCGACACTGAGCGGATTCCCCGTGCGAAGAATGAGACCGCGAGTCATTGGGCAACGGTCATTTGTCATTTTTCCTCATCTTTCAGGTATTCCGTTTCGAGCTTCGAAACGAGTTCCTGCGCGAAGTTGTCGAGCTCGACCGTCAGGACGCGCAGATTGTGGACGAGCCAGTTGTAACCAAACATCGACGGAATGGCCACGAGCAGGCCGGCCACGGTGGTGATGAGCGCCGCTGCTACGCCCGGTGCCATGGTCGCGAGATCCGCCTTGCCGAGAATGGCCACGTAGCTGAATGCACTCATCACGCCCCAGACTGTGCCGAGCAGGCCAAGGAATGGCGCGCCGCTCACCGCCAGCGCCAGGAGGATGAGACCGCTCTCCAGTCGGAGCGATTGGGAGGCGACCGCGCCTTCGAGCGTGCGTTTCACATGCTCCATGGATTTGATAGAGATGTTGGGCTTGCGGCTGCCTTCCGCGCCTTTGAGCCGGGTGTCGGCCTCGGTGCAACCTTCGCGGTACACCACGAAGAGCGGGCAATCCTCGACGTTCACCTTGCGGTCGAAGACTTCAAGCACGCCCTTCTGCTTGCGGAATTCGAGATCGAACAACCGGTTCAGGCGCTTGGCCCGGCGCATCTGCACCGCTTTGGCAACCATGACCGACCATGAGAAGATCGAGAACACGAGCAGGCATATGATGATGATTTTCGCCTCGGTCGTGGACTGGTTCCAAATCCAAGTCAGTTCCACTTCACCCGGCTTGACCTTGGGGGCGGTGGCAACAGCGGCGGCGGCAATTGACAAACAGGCATTCATCGTCTCACGACATCAAAACATTACGACACACTTCTTCCGTCAGTGGAAACCACTTACTTGGTCGTGAGGAACCGAACGAACGCCAAGCTTCAGGCTTGTGATGCGTATGACACCAGAACCCCGGGAGGACTTCAAAAAATTTCTGGCGGAATTTTTGACAAGTTATTCACGACGGAAACGGGAGCGGAGCAACGCCGATCTTCAGGGAATTCCCGCACAGCATTCTGGCATTGCCACCCGTAAAAAACTGAACCTTCGACCTCCAACCGGTCCCGTCGAGCCTCAAACGAGGACGCCGGACCGGGCAATGGGCCGCCACCGGCCAAAATCACTTCGCCAGGGCGACCAAATAGCGTTGAAACCGGGAGGTTTCGTTGGTGCGGTTGTGCTTGAGGTAAATCTGGTGCAAATTCGCGCACATGCGCAGAAGCATCCGCCGCGGTGTGACCGGCGTGAGATAACCTTCTTCAAGCCCGTGGTGGGTATGAATGAGGTATTTGATGCAGTCGGCCTTGGTGAGTAGTTTGCCGCGGTTGAAGGCATCGACATACACCTCGGCGGTCGAGGTTTGGTAACGACAGACGAAATGGCCGGGCAAGCCGATGCCTGTGACGGGCAGCTTCAATCGCCGCGCCAGCAGCAGGAAAACCGTGCAGAGGCTGATCGGGTTGCCGGTGCGCCGGTCGATGACGCGGTTGAGGTAGCTGTTCTCCGGATCGTAGTAGTTCGACTCGTTGGGGGTGAAGCGGAGTTCCTGGAAAAGAAAGTGATTGATCGTGGCAAGAATCTGCTCGGCGTCACCGGTGAAGTTGATGCGTTCGCGCAGAGCGCTTGCGAAGCCGTCCAATTGCGCTTCATAAGCTTCCACGTTGATTTCCGGGTATTGCGTCCGGGCCAGCAACCAGACGCCTTGTTCGAGCGGGAGATCCTCGCCACGACTGACGCAGAAGGAGAGAAAATGGTCATCCGCGGATTGCTGTGCGAAGGAGTTGATGATGGACCGGGCACGGCGGCGCAGGAGCGGGTCGTTGCTCAGGGTATGGGGCCGAAGCCACGCGACGACCTCGGGACCGAAGGAGAGAAGTTTGGCACGGACGGTTTCGAAGACAGCGGCGTCCTCATCCCCGAGGAGGGAAATCAACGCCTTCCGCTGGCTGTCGGAGAGCCGCTCGGTCGCTTTGGTTGTCGCCGGACTTCTCATGTTGCGTTGATCGGTTGGCGGAACATCGCCCAAGAGTTCTTTTTGTCGAACAAGAACTTTCCCAGCGCGGATTTTTCCGCGTTCAGGCTGGACAGGGCCACGGGGGAGGTTAGAACACGCGGCAAATCCGCAGACAAAAATCATGAGTACAACCCACGTTCCTTTGATCAGTTCCGGAGTGGCCGGTCCGCTCGGAGTTCTCCATCTGCCCCGCCTCTGGCTCAAGGCCTCGCTTGAGGCCCGCAGCCTCATCGCCGCCGGTTATCCCGGCTGTGGCAAAGGCTACGACCAGATGGTCCTCGACGGCCTTGGTCTCAACCGCGACGCTTTTCTTGCCTTCATCAAGAATTCCAAGCCCACGTATCCGCAGCTTGAAGCATGGATCAGGCAGCAGCCAGGCGTGAAGCTCGACACCGCTTCCGTTGAGAAGCTCAACGGAGCCATCCGCGGCTACATCCACACGTCAGATGTGCGGCAGGGCATCTTCGCCGCCAACGGTCTGAACGACAACGCCTGCGCCTTTCGCGATGCGGTGAACCTGAACAACCTCGACGACTGGAAGGAATTCCACGAGGCGGTCTTGAAGTAAGCGGCCTGAATCTTGTCGAAGGCGGCGCGGATTAACCGTGCCGCCTTTCTGTTTTGCTCAAAAAGGATACCCGCCCTCGAAACCGAGGGCGGGTTCCCTTCTGATCAACGCGGGAAAAACTCTAACCCACGTCGGGGAAATTAGCGGCGGACGGCGGCGCGACCTTGAGAGGTTTTTGCAAAAATCCCGGCTTCTTGAATTCCTACAAGACGCGTAGCAACGTCGCGGAGATGCAGCCCGCGAATCCATCCGTAGTTGCTCCGCCGCGTTCGCTCTCGGTCATCATTCCCACCCGCAACGAAGCTCACGCCCTGCCGGAGACCCTCCGCCATGTGCGGGCCAATCCCGAGGTCATCGAGATCATTGTCGTCGATGGCGGGAGCAGCGACGGGACTGCGGCGTTGGCGCGTGAGCTTGAATGCCGCGTCATCACCTCACCTCCGGGACGCGGCACGCAAATGCGCGCGGGAGCAGCGCTGGCGGCCGGCGACGCGGTGCTGCTGCTGCACGCGGACACATGGCTGCCCCCGCACGCCGCCTGCGCGGCCCTCGATTGCCTGGCTGATCCTCGCGTAGCTGGCGGCGGATTCTGGAAGGAGTTTCGCGAAACGCATCCGCTGCTGCTTGGCTCGAAATGGAAATGCGCACTGCGCCTCGCGCTGGGGCGGCGCGTGATGGGCGACCAGGGGTTTTTCTTCCGGCGCGCCATACTCGAAGAAATCGGCGGGGTGCCGGATGTGCCGTTGATGGAGGAATTCGAGCTGTGCGCGCGACTGCGGAAGCGCGGGCGCATCGTCCTCGCGAATGCCGTCGTGCGAACTTCGGCGCGGCGCTTCATCGAGCGCGGCGTCCTGCGCACCTACGCCCGGATGTGGCGAGTCATGCTGCTTTATTATCTCGGCTGGACGCCGGAGGAATTGCGCCGGATGTACGAGAGGTGAGGCGCGGGATTTTCACCAAGAGCATCTATAACCACCGGCGGACCAGTTCAGCGAAAGAACCGCTCGAACTTGAAGATCAGTTCAAGCCCGGTTAGCAGCAGGGCTATCTGCACGAAGTTCACAAACCCCTTTTCTGAGAACCTCCGGTTCAGCCACACGCCGAGCCACACCCCTACCGGTACCAACGGAAAGAACGTCGCGCTCGTCCACAAGGTCTGCCGGGTGATCAATGCCTCCGGCGCGAACACCGGCAGCGGAACGATCGACTGGTCGATGGCGAAAAACGGCAGCTTGATCCAGTTGATCCATGTGAAAATGAACACAGTGGTGCCAACATAAATCTCCTTGGGCATCCGCTGCGGGATCAGGAAAAGCGCCATGAGCGGTCCGGCCCCGTGTGAAATGCTCGACGTGATGCCCGCGCCCAGACCGCAGGGGATGCCCACTTTGTAATTCGGCGCAAACGCGCCCTCGGCGGCGAAGATTTTCTCCTTCGCGACTTGGAAGGCGACGAAGCCGACGGCGATGCAGCCGATGGCGATGTTGAGCTGCCGTGCGTTGAGCAGGCCCACGCATTGCACGCCGATGACGACCCCGGCGATTACCCCTGGCAGCACGAAGGCGAGGTTCCGTTTCTCCCACTTGCCCCAGTAATGGAAGAGCGAGAACGCGTCGCCCGCGCACAGCAACGGCAGCACAATTCCCACGGCATCCCGGCCAAACGCCAGTGCGGCCAGCGGCGTGGTGAGCATGCCGAGACCGCCGCCGAAACCCGCTTTCGAGACGCCAATGAACAACACGGCGAAAGCAGCGAGCAGAAGCTGAGGCGAGAAATCCGGCATTGGTGCGGGGACTATCCGGTCCGGCCCGGCTGCGGGCAAAGGGAATCTGTCTTTCGTGCCGGCCGCCATCCGCCTGTCACCGCGCGGTGGTGCCTCATGGCGCGCGGTTAAGCCGAATTGATGCAGTAGCAGTTGATTTTCAGTGGGTGCAGCCGCTGAAGGCGGGCTGGTTTTCTACTGCATTGCAGTTGGGTATGGGGTTCAAGATTTTCTCCCAGAGTCGCCGCCACCAGTCACGCTCACGCGGTGGGACGGCCAGTTTGATCGTGGTTTGCCGGCCGGGTGACTCAGCACTCCCCCCGTCACGAAGAGCCGGAACCGCAGGTTGCGCAACGTCACCTTCTGCTGCCAGCTCAGGTGCAGCTGGAACAACAAACCCAGATCGCAGGTCAGGCTTGCCAGGCCAACGCGGCTTCGCTCTCCCAGAATGTTTTCAGACAAAACGTTGGGAACACAAAACCCGCCAGCAGTTCCGGCAGGCATAAGCCTGAATCGGCCCGCACGCCGCGCAGCCGGACCTGGCGCGGCAGGTTCACACACAAATCCAGAAAGAAGGCGGTGACGTTACTGGCGCAACTGGCGTTGCCGGGCCGCAACCATGGTTGCGCCACCAGCCGCACCTCGGCCAGCACCGCCATGAGCGGATGCAGGCATGGCTTGATGCCTTGCCTGGTGTGGCCGCCCCGCACGCCTTCTTGATGCCCGTCCTTGTGGAGAAGCCGTGTTGAATCCATATTCAGGGTGCAGCCCTCCTTCTGACTGGGCAGCCGGTCCAGGCACCAATGCCAGAGCGGACGGAAACACCGCAGGTTGTCGCCCGCCGAGGCGAACCCCTGGAAAAACCGCGTCAGCAGACTGGCTGGCGACGCGCGTGATCCCCAGCAGTTGCGGCACGAGCGGATCGCGCCGCAGATGCGCGACGTGGGTGAACTTGCGCGCGTCGCACAACAACCCGTGCATAAAGGCCAGCGCCTTCCCCCCGCGGCAGCAGTCCGTTGTTGGAAGCGGGGAGCCGATGCGGCAGGGCCGCCGCCCGCCGTTTGCCCCAATCCTTTTGATGCAACCAGACCCGGAACGCGGCGCCGCCTGCGTGCGGATAAAGCCGCTGCCCGATGACCTCAATGGTGATTGCCTTGCCACCGCTCTTGAACTCCAATGTCCCGGCCACCGTTTGGTGAACCGGGCGTGTGCCCGACGATTGCGTGTTTTTCATTACCCACCAATCACTTCCCAAACGGTGGCTTCTTCGCACCTGCATGGATTCAGTTTGGGAGTCTGTCGCATTTGGGCCAAGTCCGACAGGCTACTAACCCGCTTTCTGACGCAGGCGTTCCGTGACGCACGACGGACGGTTTACGATCACGGGATTTCCAGCCGCCGCGCACTCCGATGTTGAAGCGGCGGCGAAAACCAACGAACGTCCGCGGGTCATCACAAAATCATGGACCGCCGGTTCATCATTGCGATCGTGCTGCTCACGCTTTGCGGCGGGCTTTTTTCGGTCGCGCAGTTCCGCCGCCGCTCGTCGGGCGAAGGGAAGGTTCATTACACGGAGGGCAACGTGATCGTGGACGAGGACACCATGAGCAACGCGCGCGAGGTGGCCACGCACAGCACGGATGTGCCGATGTGGACGAACACGGCGGGCTTCGAGAAGGACGTGTTCACTTTCTGCCGCATCGTCTTCAACAGCCCGAAGCGCGGCAGCACCCGCAATCTCTGGATCACCGACTTCCCGGACAGCGACCTGAACCTCTCCTACCGACTGCAACAGGTCACGTCGCTCAAGGTCAGCCCGGAGGGTCGATTTCTGCGGCTCGGCAACAAGGATCTGCACAACTACCCCTGGATCTACATCGTCGAGCCGGGCCGTCTCGAATTCGAGGAGGAGGAGGTCGGCATCCTGCGCCGTTATCTCCTGAACGGCGGGTTTCTGATGGTTGATGATTTCTGGGGAAACGTGCAGTGGGACAATTTCCAGGAGGAAATGAAGCGGGTGTTTCCGGACCGCGACTTCGTCGAGCTTCCGATGTCGCATCCGGTCTTCCACTGCGTGTTCGACCTCGGGAACGACAAGCAGAAGCTCCAGACGCCGAACGCGCGGCAGGCCCTGCAAAGCCTCGATCCCAACAGCGACAATTACGGTGTCACCTGGGAGTATTACCATGCCGACTACGGCGTCGATGGCGCCAAGGAGATGCATGTGCGCGCCATTCTTGATGACAAGGGCCGCATCATGGTGCTGACCACCCACAATTGCGACAACGGCGACGGCTGGGAGCGCGAGGGTGAGGGCAACGGTGATTTCTTCCACCACTTCTCCGAGAAGCGCGCCTTTCCCCTCGGTATCAACATCATTTTTTACGCGATGACGCACTGAGCGCGGCGCGCGCATGGAAACATCCCCTTGACTCCCGAACCCCCGGCACCCGCCCTGAACACCGACCCACGATCCGCCCATGGAAACAATCACTGACTCCGCCTCCGCTGAACAACTCGCCGTCGAGCAACTCCTGGCCTCGCGCGAACGCATCGACTCCGAACTGGCCAAGGTCATCGTCGGCCAGCGGGACGTGATCGAGCAGATCCTCATCGCGCTCCTGGCGGGCGGGCATTGCCTGATCACGGGCGCGCCCGGGCTGGCCAAAACGCTGCTCGTGAAGTCGATCGCCCGCATCTTCCACCTCAAGTTCCAGCGGGTGCAGTTCACGCCCGATCTCATGCCGGCGGACATCAGCGGCACGGAGATTTTGCAGGAAACCGAGACCGGGCGGCGGATGACGTTCGTGCCCGGACCGGTCTTCGCCAACATCGTGCTGGCGGACGAAATCAACCGCACGCCACCCAAGACCCAGGCCGCGCTGCTGGAGGCGATGCAGGAGCACCAGGTTACCGCGGCCGGCGTGCGCCATCCCCTGCCGGAACCATTCTTCGTGCTGGCCACGCAGAATCCAATCGAGATGGAGGGCACCTATCCGCTGCCCGAGGCGCAGCTCGACCGCTTCATGTTCAACGTGGTGATCGATTACCTGCCGGAGGACGACGAGGTGGCGGTGGTGAAGCAGACCACCGCCCGCGCGGCGGCGCCGATCGAGCCGCTCTTCACCGGCGAGGATGTCCTGCGCTTTCACGACATCGTGCGCAAGGTGCCGATCGCGGAGGATCTCATCCGCATGGCGGTGCAACTGGCCGCGCTGTCGCGCCCCGGGCAGAAGAACACGCCGGACTTCGTGGCGCAGTTCGTCAGCTGGGGCGCCGGCACGCGCGCGGCACAGTTTCTTGTGCTGGGGGCCAAGGCCCGCGCCCTGCTCAAAGGCCGCGCCCATGTCACGCCCGAAGACATCCGCGCCCTGGCCGCGCCGGTGTTGCGCCACCGCATCCTGGTCAATTACCGCGCCGAGGCGGAGGGCATCACGGTGGGGAACATCATCGAGCGGCTCGTGGCGAAACAGAACTGAGACCTTTTTAGGCCGGAACGATCGTTCCGACCCTGTTGCCATGAAGCCCTTCCGCCGAGTCCTTGTGCCGTTCTTTCTTTCGTATCTGATTTACGGCGCGTTCGTTTTTTCCACGTCGCTGGACCTTCCCGATCCCGTTGCGTCGCATTTCAACGGGGCGGGCCGGCCCGACGGCTGGATGTCACGCGCCCAATACCTGATCTTCATCGGCCTCTTCGGATTCTTCTTCCCGCTGGTCATCGCCGCGAGCACGTCGATCACGCGCCTGCTGCCGGACAAGTTCGTCAACATCCCGAACCGCGACTACTGGCTGGCCCCGGAGCGACGGTCCGCCACGTTCGATTTCCTCACCCGCCATTCGTTCGCGTTCGGCCATGTGGCGATTGGATTTGTCGGTGGCGTCCACTGGACGGTCACGCGGGCCAACCGGCATCATCCGCCGCACCTGGAAGGATACCTCCTGCTGCCCATCGTCCTGCTCTTCCTCGCTGCCACCGCGTTTTACATTTACCGCCTGATCAGCCATTTCCGGTGCCCCGACGACGGCACCGGCAAAGGCGGTTGAACCGGGCGGCCGAAATTTTCTCCGCGCCCGCCTTGTGTTGGTTCGTGCTCTCGGGCATGGATTTGTCCCGCCGCCATGAAACAACGAACCTCCGGGAATCCGTCCAACCCGCCTCGGGATTCGCAGGACGCCGCTGCGTCCCGCGAACGCGTCCGGCGCGAAATTCTGCGGACGAATACGGCCGTGGGAGTGGTGTTGATCATCGTGCTGGCGTTGACGCTGGGAGTCGCGCTCACGGGTACGCGGGCCACGCGCAACCAGCAGCGGGCCGAGTTGGCGGAGGCCGCCGGCCTGGAGCGTCTTTGGGACTCTTATCTCGCCCAGGCCCGGGCCGTGCGCGTGACAGCGGCGGCCGGACGCCGCGAGCAGGCCCTGGGTGTAATCAGCAATGCCGCTGCGATCCGGCCCGCGCTCGAAATCCGCAGCGAAGCCGTGGCCTCGCTGGCGCTCACGGACTTGGAACAAGACGGCCCACTCATTCCATTGCCCGGGGCGGGAGACCTTGCGGAACTGGATCCGCAACTCGAACACTTCGCTTATGGCGACGGCCCCGGCGTGCTGGGCGTGTCGCGATTGCGCGACGGAGCGAGGCTGTTCAGGCTCGAAGCGACCAACGCGGGACCGGGCACACGCATGGTTGTGCGCAGCGCGGCCTTCAGCCCGGACGGCCGACATGTGGCCGCACGGTTCGATGGTGGCGCGTTGGTGGTCTGGAACATGGCAACGCGCAAGCATGTGTTTATCGCCGGTGCTGACTCAACGGACCAGATCATCGCCGGCATGACTTATTCCGGGGATTCCAAACGCTTGATGTTCTCCGATCCAGACCGGGAAAAGCTGATTACCATTGTTGACCTCGATAACAGCCAACGTCTCGTGACCGGCATTCGCACTGGCGCCCGGCCGTTTCGATTCAGACCGGGCCGCGAGACCGAGGTGGTGGTGGGGCAGGAGGGCCGGCTGGATTTGATGGAGTATCCCAGTGGCACTATTCTCCGCAGCTTCGAGCATCCCACGCGCATTTTTCTCTCCGCATGGTCGCCCAATGGCGCATTGCTGGCCGTGGCGTGCGAGGATGGCGACGTTTACCTCTGGGATGCGGAACGCGGAACGCACCGTTTGTTGCGCGGCCACAGCGAGCCATGCATCCGGCTGGGGTTCAGCCCCGACGGCAAGCTGCTTTTCACAGGCTCGCGCGATGGCACCACGCGGTTGTGGGCGGTTGAATCCGGGCAGGTCGTTGTGACCACCAAGAACAGCGTGGCGCACACGTTTTCTCCGGACGGAAAACGCATCGGGTTCTGGCAAATGTCGAAGGCGGTCGGCACATGGAAGGTGGACACGAGCGATTGCTTCCTGGCGCTGCAGTGCCCGAAGGAGAATGGCGCGTTCGTCTCGCTCGACCTCTCGGCCGACGGGCGCTGGTGCTTGGCCACCCAGACGAAAGGCTTCCGCGTGTGGGATCTCGCCACGGAAAACCACGAGACGTGGCTGCCGCTGGCCGGCGTTCAATCGGCGCGCGTGGCGCCGGATGGGAAGAGTTTCTACATCTGCCGCGCCAGCGGGCTGGAGCAGTGGTTCCTGACGGATGCGGCAGGCCAGGGCGGCGACCTGGCGTTCAAGTCCACCAACATGATCTCCCTTCCCGACCAGCGGGGCGCGCGCAATGTGGCGGTCTCGACTGATGGGACGACCGCGGCGGTCGAGTTGTCCGACCACCGTCTCGCGGTGCTGGACCTGCAAGGCAGCCGTGAACCCGTGGTGCTGGCCGAACGCTGGCGCGGGGAGAACCTGAAAAGCTCCGCCACGCCGACCGGCCCGGGACGTTTCGCCATCAGCCCGGACGGACGCTGGGTTTGCACCGGTTACTGGCTTGGCTCCGTGGACCGCCCGCGCGTCTGGAACGCGCGCACCGGGGAGATGGTGGCTGCGCCCAAGGCGGGCAGTTCGCTGGCCATGTTCAGTAACGACGGCAAATGGCTGGGCCTTTCCGGCGTCGGCACGTTTCACATTTATTCCACCGCCGACTGGTCACATTTCAAATCCATCCAGCGCGACGAGTCGTCGTTCACCCACGGCGCAATGGCATTCCTGGATGACGGCCAGGTGGCCCTCACCCGCACGCGGCAATCGGTCCAGCTCCGCGATGCGCGGACGGACGAGAAGTTCCTCGACCTCATCGCACCCGTAGCTCAAAGCGTCACCAGCATCCGCGTCGCGCGGAATGGCAGCGTGCTGGCCACCGGCAGCGCGCGGGACACGATCCAAGTTTGGCGGCTGGACCGGGTGCGGAAACATCTTGCGGGCATGGGCATGGACTGGGGCGGTCTCGCGGCCGGCACCAGCGCGCGGATCCCGGCCCAGGCAGCCATCTGGACGAACACCCGCAACATGCTGGTCTTCGGGCTGGCCTCGTTCCTCGTTGCCGCCATGCTATCGCTTTTCGCACTGCGCCGGCATCGCGCGGCCATCGAGCGGTTCTTCGAAGCGGAGGCCCGCGCCACCGAGCGCAATCAAGCCCTTGAGGCCGCCCGGCTCGAATTGGTTCATTCCCAGAAAATGCAGGCGCTCGGCACGCTGGCCGCGGGCATCGCGCATGATTTCAACAACCTGCTCTCCGTCATCCGCATGTCCAACAAGTTGATTGGCCGCGCCACCCGGAACGACCGGGACCTCCAGGAGAATGTCGCCGAGATCGAGCAGGCGGTGTTGCAAGGCAAGAGCGTCGTCGCCTCGATGCTTGGTTACGCGCGGGCGGAGAACGAGCCGCCCGGCCCGGTGGATCTTTGTGCCGTGATCGAAGATAATGTGTCGTTGTTGAGCAAGGAGTTCCTGAGCGGCATCACCCTTACGCTGGAACTCGACCGTGATGTTCCGCGGGTTGAAATCGGCCGCGGCCAGATCGACCAGGTCCTGCTGAACCTGATCGTAAACGCCTCCGAAGCCATGCAAGCCAAAGGCCGGCTCAGGATCACATTGCACGAGCGGGCGGCGGTTCAGGACCGCAATCATGTCTTGCGCCCCGCCGCGGCCGCGCGCTACGTGGAACTGGCCGTCGCCGATTCCGGCCCCGGCATTCCGCCGGAAATCCGCGACCGCCTGTTCGAGCCTTTCTTCACGACCAAGAACAGCGGGGCCAAGGCCGGCACCGGCCTGGGATTGTCGCTGGTTTATTCCGTGGCGCAGCAGGAGGGGCTGGGCCTGAGCGTGGAAAGCGAGCCGGGCCAGGGGGCGGCCTTCATACTTTTATGCCCTGTGCGCGAGACGCACAGTTCCCAAAACAAGAAACCCGCCTAGGATGGCGGGTGTATGACAGCAGTTGAGGACATCATGGCGTCCATTTTGATAGTTGAAGACGATCCGAAGCAGCTCCGGCTCTACGGCAAGGCGCTGCGCGGATACAGCCTGACGTGCGTCTCGACGGGCAGCTCCGCGCTCGCCGCCATCGCCGAGACGCGGCCTGATCTCATCATCCTCGACAACATTCTCGACGATGGCGAGAAAGGCATCGAGTTCCTGCCCAAGCTAAAGAGCGTGGCCGCCCATGTGCCGGTGATCATGATCTCTGGCACACTGCAAATCCGCGAGAAGCTCGCCGCCCTGCAAGGCCCGCGCTCGGCCCATTACATCCTCGAAAAGCCCGTGGACCTCGACGAACTCGACAAGACGGTCGAAATCGCCCTTACCGAATGCGGCATGGGCGAGGCCATCCGCGCGCTGCAATCACTCGAGCGCGCCGAGAAGATCGAGTCATCAGAGCCGGACCGGCGTTTCACCGAGCGCCTGGCGCGGCAGCACGAAATGATCAAGCGCCTTCGCGGTTCCAACGACCGTCCGAACATTTCCGGCCTCGGGCGCGATTTCAACGTGTCGCGCAAGACCATCATCCGCGACCTCCAGGATCTCATCCGCCGCGGCCAGTTACCGGAAGAAATCTACCCGGAGTGGCGGCTGGAGCCCTCGGACGAGTAGGCCGGTTTCGCGTTGATTCGCTTTGGCCCGCTTGCGGCTCTTGTGCCACGCTTGCCGCCGATGTCCCGCAGTCACAAGGCCCCACCAGCACCGAAACTGCGCCGCGCGAACACACCGCTGCTCGCGGCGGCGGCGTTCGTCGTGATCGGCGCGGCGGCCGCGCTGTGGTGGCGTCCAGCTCCGACCGAGATCTCCAAACCCGCACCCACCAACACCGTTTCGCCGGATCGGCAGATTTTCGCGGCCTACGCCGGTTCGGCAAGCTGCCGCGAATGCCACGAGCGGGCCTTCACCAACTGGCAGAATTCCCACCACGCACTGGCGGAACGGCCGTTTGGCGCGGTGGATCACGCCGCGTTTCATCCGCCTCGCACGGTCAAACATGGCACGCAAACCACCCACCTCGGACTTGCCGGCGGGCAGGCGCAAATCACCACGCCCGGCCTTGGCAGGACATCCGAGACGTTCACGGCGCAGCGGGTCATCGGCGAGGCACCGTTGCGGCAATTCCTCGTGCCCGCGCCCGGCGGCCGATGGCAGGTGAACGAACTGGCCTTCGATCCGGTGAAGCAGGACTGGTTCAACGTGTTCGGCGACGAAGACCGGCGGCCCGGCGAATGGGGCCATTGGACCGGCCGCGGCATGACCTGGAACCAGATGTGCGCCGGTTGTCACAACACGCGCTTGCGCAAGAATTACGACCCGGCCACGGACAGCTACGCGACCAGCATGGCGGAAATGTCCGTGGGTTGCGAAGCCTGCCACGGCCCCATGGCCAATCATGTCGCGTGGCAGAAGCCGCGCGCACAGCCCGCCAAGGGCGATCCCACCATCACCAAACCCGACCATGCCCGCGTCATGTCCTATTGCGGCCAGTGCCACGCGCGGCGCGGAGAGATCACCGGGGATTTCACACCGGGCGAACATTTCCTCGACCACTTCCTGCTCACCATTCCCGACGAGACGGATGTCTATTTTCCCGACGGCCAGGTGCGGGATGAGAACTACGAATACACGTCGTTCCTCGGCAGCAAGATGTTCGCCGCCGGCGTCTGGTGCATGGACTGTCACGAGCCGCACGCGGCCAAGGTGAAGGCGGCCGACAACTCGCTTTGCATGCGCTGCCACGCCACGCCTCTGCCGCCCGCGCCCAGGATCGACGAGGCCACGCATTCGTTTCATCCCGCAGGCAAGGAGGGCAGCCGTTGCGTGGACTGCCACATGCCGCTCACGACCTACATGCAACGCCACCCGCGCCGCGACCATGGATTCACCATCCCCGACCCGCTGCTGACGAAGGAGCACGGCGTGCCCAACGCCTGCAACCGCTGCCACAAGGATAAGTCCATCGACTGGTCCATCGAGCACGTCGAGAAATGGTACGGCAAACGAATGGACCGCCCCACCCGTGCCCGCGCCCGCGCGTTCGCGAAGGTCCGCGCTGGCGACACCAACGCGCTGCCGGAGCTGGCACGCTTCTCTCGCGAGGACAAGAGCGGTCTCTGGCGCGCGTCCGCAACCCGCCTCATTGGTGACTTTGCCGGCGCGCCGCTCGTGCGGTCCGCCGTGCTCGAACGCACCGGGGATGCAAACCCGCTGGTACGCGCCCAGGCCGCCCGCGCGCTGGCCGCATTTGTGAACGCGCAGGACTCCGAGGCCACCGCCGCCGCCCACCGACTGCTCCGGGACGAACGCCGCGCGGTGCGCGTCGAGGCCGCGTGGACCCTTCACGCCACCGTTGACACCAACTCGCCGGCCGGCCGCGAGATGTTCGCATCCCTGCTTCTCAACGCGGACCAGCCATCCGGAGCGGCGCAATTCGGCGGCCTGCTCCTCGACCGCGGCGACGCGGCGACCGCGCTGCCGTGGTTCGAGAAAGCCGTGGCGTGGGACGGCCATTCCGCGCCGCTGCGCGATGCGCTGGCCGTGTGTTACAGCGCGCTTGGACGCGCCGCGGACGCGGTGCGGCAACTCGAAGCCGCGTGCCAGGAAGCGCCGCGTGATGCGGCCTATCGTTACCGGCTCGGCCTCGCGTTGAGCGAGACCGCGCAACTTCCCGCCGCCGTGGCCTCGCTCGAACAGGCGGTGAAACTCGACGCCCGGATGTCTGCCGCGTGGTACAACCTCGGCCTCGGCTATGCGCAGCTCGAACGGCCGGATGATGCTCTCGACGCCCTGACCCGCGCCGAGACGCTGGAACCCGGCTCGCCCCGTGCGCCGTACGCCCGCGCCACCGTGCTCGCGCGTCTCGGCCGTACCGACGAGGCCCGCCGGGCCGCCGCCCGGGCGCTGGAGATTCAGCGCGAATTCCCGGAGGCCAGACAGCTATTGCGCGCACTGGAAGCGGGCGGGCCGCCTCGCTGAAACCGGATTCTGGCACAGATCGGGGAGCTTGCCCGCCCGTGCGTGTCCAACCGCACGCGAGTTTCCAAGTCCATGCGGCGAAGTGCGGCCGCGTTGATCATGGTCAAACACCACCGGTACGGAGCTGCTACCATTCGGCGTGGATCAATCAACGAACCTCATTCCGCCATTGCTCGAACTGCCGGTGGTTTATGCCTGCTCCGGCTGTTCGGATACGGGCGAACTCGCCGACCGTATCGCCCGGAAGCTCGCCCGCGACGGCGTGGCCGAGATGTCCTGCATCGCTGGCGTGGGAGGATGCGTGCGCCCGCTCCTCAACACGGCAAAGAGCGCGGCACAAGTTCTGGCGATTGACGGCTGCCCGCTGGCCTGCGTGGCCAACACCTTGCGCGTGGCGGGCGTGCGCGACTATGAGCACCTCGAACTTCACAAGCTCGGCTTCCGCAAGGGTCAAACTCCGTTGACCGAGGAGCATGTGCGAACGGGCGTCGAGGCCGCGCTGGAGAAGATCGGTGCCGCCTGCGTCGCGGGCTGACTTGCCCATGTCGGGCGGGAGATGTCCGTGAGTTGAGCCCGAAATCCAAAATCAAGAACCGCGAATGGACGCGAATGACGGATCCTTACGCGCGGTTCTCAAAGAGAGTGACAGCGGTTGTTTTGTGCAAAGCACTCCGTCGAGTTGCCGCTGTCCGAGCGTTGTTTCATTCGCGTGAATTCGCGTCCATTCGCGGTTCAATTGCGGAATTCAAGTTGAGAGAGGCGCTTCGTTTCTGCGATCAGCCCTTACGCGCGCCTGGCCACACCAAGCCCGATCACTCCCTTTTGAGCTGTGTCTCGAGGCGTGGGATTTGGCGCAAGGTCCACCGGTAATCGTTGGTGTTCTCGATCTGTCGGAGATATTGCAGCGCCTTCCTGAGTTCGCCGGCCCGCTCATAGGTCGCGGCGATCTGGGACCGCGCCCAGTCCTTGCGCTGCGAGGTCTTGGCGAGGTCGAGAGCTTCCTCGTATACGCGCACCACGTTCGGCGCCTCGTTGTTGCTGCGAAAGACCCCGGCCACTTCGTTCAGATAATTGTCAGGATGAAAACGCGAGCGGCGGTTGGCGTCGGTGGCCACGTCGAGGTTGGGCAGGATGTAGCCCTCGCAAATCCGCGCGGCGACCCAACCGTTGATCGCGGAGTCAATCGCCTGGCGGCAGGCATCAAAACACAGGTTGATGCCCTCGCGGCGGTGATGATCATTGCGGCTCTCGAGAAGCTGTGCGGCAACCCAGAGCTCCTGGCCGATCGTCCGGTAAATCTGCGCGTAACTCTCGGCGTTCCTCAGCTTTTCATCATTCTGCCGGGTCAATGCCAGACGCGCACCAAGCACTGAGTTTGTGCCGGTGGCAACCTCGGCCTTGTCGCGCGCCGCCGCCTGTAATTCACGCAGGTCCGCCTCCACCGGCTCGAGTTCACGCTCGCGCGCCTTCAAGGTCGCGGCCATGTCGTTCGTGCCCGGGGCCGCCTGCGCCTGCGCGCGCACGCGGCTCATGGCAAGCCGGGCCGTGAGGTTGGAGACCGCCGCAATGCCATTGGTCGCCTGGGCGTCCGCCAACTCCTTTTCCAGCGCGGCGATTCTCGCCGGCAGTTCCTTCCGGTCAGTCTCGTCCCGATCCAGCGCGCGGTCGGCCGCGAGGACGGCCTGCTTGAGCCTCATGTAATCATTCCGCAGCACGTCGAGGGTCCGCCCGGTGCGGGTGCCCTTTGGTTCAGCCGGTGCCGCGCCGTCCACCCGCACGACCGTGGACATCTCGGCCTTGGAAGGCAGCGGAAAATTGATTTTGAAATCACCGGTCAACGCCTCCTTCTTGAGAAACCGCCCGAGCTGCCAGCGCACCAACCACGGGCGCGGCGGGTTGGTAAAATGCCGCCACAAGGCCCAACCGCCGAACACAAGCAATGCCACCGCCGCCAGCGCCAGCCAGAGGCGACGGCGCGCGGTCAGCTTCTTCCATTGGATCGCACCCAGGTCCGGATTCAGGTTCATTTGCCGGTGAGTGAGAGTTCTGCACGGACAACGAGGTTACATTTTTCCGTAACCCACCGACGCGACCTCCGGTCTTTAGCCGCACCATGAATACAACAAACCTCTCTCGCAGCATCGTGCTGACGCTCACCCTCGCGGTGGCGGCGGCGTTCTCACTTCAATCGGTTTCCGCACAGGCCGACCGGCCCCAACGCGGCCAGGGCGGCCCAGGCGGCGGCGGTCCCGGTGGTCCAGGCGGCGCTCCCGGCGGCGGCTTCCAGCGCGGCGGCGGCTTTGGCGTAAATCTCGACGACAAGCAGCGCGAACTTCTGCGCGAGTGCATGCAGAAGGACACCGACAAATTGCGCGAGCTGGACGAAAAGCTCCGTGCGGCCCAGACGGAACTCATGAAGACCGTCCTCGCTGAAAAGTACGACGAGAAGGCCGTGCGTGAGAAGGCCGAGGCCGTGGCGAAAATCCAGGTCGAGACCACCCTGCTCCGCTCGAAGTGCGTCTCCACACTTGCCCCAACACTTACCGCTGAACAGCGCACCGGCATGGAAGGTCCGTTCGGCAGCATGCTCCTCGGCGGCGGCTTCCGTGGCGGCTTCGGCGGCGGCGGACCCGGCGGCGCGCCCGGTGGCCAGGGCGTCGGCCGCGGCAATCGCGGTGACGCCGGCGGTCCCGGCGGTGGTGGAGATGGTGGTGCCGGCGGACGTCGTCGCGGCGGCAATCAGTAAGTTTTGCAGTTTGATTGAAGGCGTGCGTGTTTCGATGCGCACGCCTTTTTCTTTTCCCGCTGTTCCAAACTCGGGCAGAACACGCGCATGAACCGAATGAAGAAAGACCAATGTCGAATGACGAGACTCTGGCGCGCGTTGATTTGGTCTTTCGTCATTGGTCATTGGTCCTTCAGCCCTTTCCTCCGTGCCGCTGAACCGGTGACGTGGCCCGCGCCCACCCGCGAGTCCCGCCCCTGGGCCTACTGGTGGTGGATGGGCAGCGCGGTGGACAAGACCAACCTCACGCGCGAACTCACCCGCTATCGCGACGCCGGCATGGGCGGCGTTCACATAATCCCGATCTACGGCGCGAAGGGCTGGGAGGAGAAATACATCCCGTATCTCAGCGCGCAATGGATGGAGATGCTCCGCCACACAATCACGGAAGCGGACCGCCTCGATCTCGGTGTGGACATGACCACCGGCAGCGGTTGGTGTTTCGGCGGGCCGAACGTGCGCGACTTCGAGGCCAATGCGGCGGTGCAGTCCAAGACAATCGAACTGACCGCCGGCGCCAAGCTCACGCAGAAGTTCGATGCGAAGAACCTGCAAGCCCTCGTTGCGTTTCCGCGCGGAGGGAAGCCGGTTGATCTCACCAGGTTCGTGAGCGCGGATGGTTCGGTGGACTGGACCGCCACGGAGGCTTGTACGGTGTTCGCCATTTCCCAGAAACCCTCCGGCCAGAAAGTCAAACGCCCCGCGCCCGGCGGCGAGGGCCACATGCTCAACCTGCTTTACGCCGATGGTGTCGCGCATTTCCTAGAACGCTTCACTGACGCCTTCGCGAAATACGACGGCCCGAAACCGCGCGCCATGTATCACGACTCCTACGAGTACCGCACCGACTGGGCGCCGGATTTCTTTGCGCAATTCGAGAAGCGGCGCGGCTACCGTTTGCAGGACGAACTGCCCGCGCTGCTCGGCAAGGAACACAGCGACCATGCCGCGCGCGTGAAGTGCGACTATCGCGAGACCGCCTCCGACATCATGGTCGAACAGACGTTGCCGCTATGGGCGAACTGGTCGCGCCAGCACGGCATGATGACACGCAACGAGGCGCACGGTTCGCCCGGAAACCTGCTCGATCTCTACGCAGCCGCCGACGTTCCCGAGACCGAGATGTTTTACAAGGACCGCAACAAGCTCATCTCGAAGTTCGCGTCTTCCGCCGCGCACGTGGCCGGGAAGAGGCTCGTCGGCTGCGAGACCGGCACCTGGCTTAAGGAGCATTTCACCGAGACGCTCGGCGACATGAAGTTCCTCGTTGATGACCTCTTCCTCTCCGGCGTGAACCACGTCTTCTACCACGGCACCTGCTATTCGCCCGACGAGGCGGGCTGGCCCGGCTGGCTTTTCTACGCCTCCACCGAGATGAACCCGCGCAACTCCATCTGGCGCGATGTGCCCGCGCTCAACGCCTACATCACGCGTTGCCAGTCGATTCTCCAGAACGGCGCGCCCGACAACGACATCCTGCTCTACTGGCCCATCCACGAATACTGGCGCGAAGCCGGCGGGATGCTGCCGCACCTGACAGTCCACTCGCG
>CAYQWK010000002.1:43095-57713 GCA_964420805.1 uncultured Bifidobacteriaceae bacterium
TTCGAGGACCAGCCGGTCGGCAAGGCCGCCGAGCATCTCTGGAAGCGCGGCTTCACCTTCGATTACATCTCCGACCAGCAACTCGCGGCGACCGTGGTGAGCAACAACCTGCTGCGCACGACCGGCGCGCCATATCGCGTCGTGGCCGTACCGCGTGCGAGGCATTTGCCACTGGAGACTTTGACCAAACTGATCTCGCTCGCGGAAGCCGGCGCCACGGTGATCTTCGAGAATGAACTTCCCTCCGACGTGCCCGGCCTCGCCCGGCTCGAACAGCAGCGCGTGGAATTCAAGAAGCTCCTCGCACGCCTGAACCTGGGCGACACTGGGAAACAAGTCCGAGAGTTGGGCGTCGGCAACGGGCGTGTAATCGTCGGCGAACTGGAGCCGGCGCTGAACCGCGCCGGGGTCCGGCGCGAGACGCTGGTTGACGAAACCAGTCTCGGTTTCATCCGCCGCGCACGCCCGGATGGACGCGACTACTTCATCGCGAACCGGGGAACGAATGACCTGGCCCAATGGGTGAGGCTCGCCACGCCGGCGCGTTCCGGCGCGCTCATGGATCCGTTGCCGGGCCGCACGGGAGCCGCCGCCCTCCGCACTGCGGCAGCCACGGAAGTTTTCCTTCAACTCCCCGCCGGCGCTTCGGTGATCGTGCGGACATTTTCGAGCGACGCGGCCAAGGGGCCGGCCTTCGCTCTTCACGCGGCGAGGACGCCGGCCTTGCCGTTGGAGGGATCCTGGCTTGTCCAATTCATCGCCGGAGGCCCTTCAATTCCCGCATCCTTCACCACCACGAATCTCGTCTCGTGGACCGGGCCCGGCGGCGACGCGGCGCAAGCCTTCGCCGGCACCGCGAAGTACTCGCTGACCTTCGACGGGCCGGCGGTCAAGGGACCGTGGCAACTCGACCTCGGCGCCGTCTGCCAGAGCGCGCGCGTGCGCGTGAACGGACGCGACCTCGGCACGCTCTTCACCCCGCCGTTCCGCGTGGTGGTGGACGAACTCAAACCGCGCGGGAACCTCCTCGAAGTCGAGGTCACCAATGTCTCCGCCAACCGCATCCGCGACCTTGACCGGCGCGGGGTCAAGTGGAGGAACTTCCACGACATCAATCTCGTGAACATCAACTACAAGCCCTTCGACGCCAGCGATTGGCCGCTCACCGAGTCCGGCCTGCTGGGGCCGGTGACGTTGCAGCGCGTCGAACTGGTCCAGTGATAAGATGAAGATTGGAATTCACGATTGCGTGGGCCGCGTCTGCTTCAATCAGCCCGGGCGAAGGATAAGCATTGTCCTGGCGACACTCGCCATCTTCATCTGTCTTGCCTCCTGGTTTCTTCGCGCGGCCAAGCTGCCCCCGAACCTTCCCGCGCCCGTCCAGGTTTTCGAGGACGCGACCACGTTCACGCTCGCCAACGGCATCCTCACCGCGCGCATCGAAAAACAAAGCGGCAGCGTGGTCTCGCTCCAGCGGGGCGGCATTGAACTTCTGACCCGAGGCGGCGGCTATTGGTCCACGTCCGGCAGCGGCAGCCGATCGAGCGAACGTGGTGTGGCGACCGTCCGTCAGAATCCGTCCCGCACCGGCGGATCGCGCGCGGAGGTTTCCTGCCGCTTTCCTGCCGGCGCGGGTTTGCCGGCGGATGTGGACTATCGCTATTCACTCGGGCGCGGCGAGTCCGCGCTGGCCTGTTACGCCGTGTTCTCCCACCGCGCAGGGCAGCGAGCGTTTGGATTTGGCGAGGCACGGTTCGTCGTGAAATTGAACCCCGCGGTGTTCGACTTCATGACCATCGACGCCCAGCGCCGGCGCGTGATGCCAACGGGCGAGGACTGGGATCGCGGCACGCCGTTGAACATCAAGGAGGCGCGCCGCATGACCACAGGCGTCCACACGGGCGAGGCCGAGCACAAGTATGACTACTCGGCCGTGCTTGCCGAAACCCCGGCCTACGGCTGGTCCAGCAGCAAACACGGCGTGGGCCTGTGGATCATCAACCCGAGCATCGAATACCTCGGCGGTGGCCCGACGAAGGTGGAACTCACCGGGCACCTCGACGTGAACCCGGGCGGAACTCCAGTGCTGCTGAACATGTGGGTGGGCAGCCATTACGGCGGCTGCTCGATGGCCGTGGCCGAAGACGAGAACTGGTCGAAGGTCGTCGGTCCTTTTCTTCTCCATGTGAACACGGCCGCGCCGGGCACCAACCTCCATTTGAACCTGTGGCACGACGCCTTGCTCGAAGCCGATGAAGCCGCGCGCGAATGGCCGTTCGCCTGGCTCAACGAGCCGGAATACCCAGCCGCCTCGCAACGCGCCGCCGTCACCGGCCGCCTCAACATTCGTGATCCGCTCGCGCCTGGTCTCGTGCCCAGCAACATCTGGGTCGGCCTCACCGCGCCCGATTACATCGCCCGCGGACGCCGCGCCAACGCCGAGGTGGACTGGCAGCGCGACGCCAAGTTCTACCAGTTCTGGACGCGTGCCGACGCGCAGGGCCGCTTCACCATTCGCAACGTCCGCGCCGGCAGTTACACCCTGCACGCCTTCGCCGACGGCGTGATCGGCGAAGGCGCCGTCAGCAACATCACCTTGCGCGCCGGCGAGAAGCTGAACCTCGGCGAACTCTCCTGGCAGCCGCGGCGTTTTGGGAAAACGCTCTTTGAGATCGGGGTGCCCGACCGCACCGCGCGCGAGTTCCGTCACGGCGACAACTTCTGGCACTGGGGCCTCTACCACGAATACCCGAAGGAATTCCCCTCCAACGTCAACTTCACCGTGGGCGTGAGCGATCCGCGCCGCGATTGGAATTACGCCCAACCCGCCAGCATCGAAGGCCGACGCGACGCGGACACCACCTGGTCCATCCGCTTCAACATCCCCGCCGACGACGCGGGCCGTGGCCGCGCCGCGCTGCGATTGGGCATCGCCGGCAGCCGCCTCTCCGACGGCATCCGCGTGCGAGTGAACGGCGCGTCCGCCGGTGACACCAGCCCCCTGCCCGACGTCGGCGCGCTTCACCGCGACGGCATTCGTGGCTACTGGTGCGAGCGCGTGGTGATGTTCGACGGCGCGCTGCTAAAGCCCGGAATGAACGTCATCGAGCTTTCTATTTCCGGCCGGAGTTGGGTGAACGGAGTCCTCTACGACTACGTGCGGTTGGAACTGGCGGAGAAGTGAGCTTCGGTTTCCAACCGTCGGGTGAATCTCCGTTTCTTGCCGGATGCGCATTTCTCGATGGTGGAACTCGTCGCGCTGCGCGTAGCGCTACACGGATCGCCCGCTGAACGCGGGCTTGTCGTGTCGCAGCGCGACAAGACCTACCAACAGCTTCGGGATGCACCGGTGATTTGCGCGCGACGCACTTTCGCCTTGTTGTTGCCGCAGCCGCCTTGGAACGTCGGCGCGACTCATGAGCAAACCAGACCACGGAATCCCGTCGTCCCCGCGCCCGCCCGTGACCATGCTCGACGAGGCGCAGCAACGCGCCACGTTGAGGTCGGTCACCTGGCGCCTCATTCCGCTGCTCTTTTTCTGCTACATCATCGCCTACATCGACCGGATCAACGTCGGCTTTGCCAAGCTGCATTTGCGCGAGGTGCTGGGCGTGAGCGAGGACCGGTTCGGCGCGGCCTACGGGCTGGGAGCCGGGCTGTTTTTCATCGGCTATTTCATTTTCGAGGTTCCCAGCAACCTGATCCTCCAGCGCGTGGGCGCACGAATCTGGATCGCCCGGATCATGATCCTCTGGGGATTTGTGTCCGCCGGCTTCATGTTCCTGCACGGCACCACGATGTTCTACGTGATGCGGTTCCTGCTCGGCGCGGCGGAGGCGGGTTTTTTCCCCGGGGTGATTCTCTATCTCACTTACTGGTTTCCGGCCCGGGAACGCGCACGGACGGTGGCGCTGTTTGCCACGGGCGGAGTGCTGGCCGGGGTGATTGGGTCGCCCATCTCGGGCGCGCTGCTGGATCTGCACGGCAAAGGTGGCTTGGCCGGCTGGCAATGGCTGTTCCTGATCGAGGCCATTCCGGCGGTGCTGATGGGTTTGGTGGTGCTGCTGGTGCTGCCCAACCGCCCGCAGGACGCCCGCTGGCTGACCCCGGCGCAGAAGGAGTGGATTCAAGGGCGCCTCGATGAGGACACGACGGCGACCGGACCTGCACCTCACCATAGCCTGGCTGACATCTTCTCCAGCCGGCGGGTCTGGCTGCTCTGCCTTTTGTATTTCCTGATGAACGTGGGCGGTTACGGCTATGAACTCTGGCTGCCGACCATCATCAAGAGTTTCTCCACCACCAGCTCGTTCGTGCTCGGGACCATCAATGCCATCCCCTACTTCGCGGCGGGCGTGGGCATGATCCTCGTGGCGCGCTTCTCGGATTTTTCGGGCGAGCGCCGAGGTGTGGTGGCGATGGCGGCGGCCAGCTCGGCGGTTGGCTTTGTCCTGAGCGCTTATTTCAAGAATCCCTATCTTGCCATGGCGGCGTTGAGCCTGGCGTTCATTGGCCTCAAATGCACCATCGCCCCGTTCTGGGCCATGGCCACGACCTTCCTCGGGGGCACGGGCGCGGCCGCCGGCATCGCCTTCATCAATTCGACCGGCAACCTCGGCGGATTCGCCGGGCCTTATCTCGTCGGGGTCATCAAGGACCGGACGGGCAGCAATGTGGCCGCGCTGTTGATGCTCGGCGCGGCACTGCTGGGCATGGCGATCTTCACGCTCTCCCTGCCCAAGACCGACCGGAGACGTTGAAGGCGCGGGCCGGCGGCGGGATCACCACGGCGGCCGTTCAGCAGTCCGACAATCAGAAGGAGGCGACGCTGTGAACGGAGCACAGCGCAGTCTCGAAGGGTGGCCTAATTCCAAAAGCCGTGATTCTCACGGGAGCACCGTCACACGATAGAAGCGTTGGTTCGCCAGCGCGCCGTTGGTCAGGGATAGGCTGTTGCCGGCGGCAACGACGTCCTGGAGAAACGTCCACGCCGAGGCGTTGAGATCGTCCTTGAATTCGACCCGATAGGCGCGGCCAGCGCGGGTGTCCCACGTGAGCTCGAAGTTCGCGCCGTTTCGCGCAAAGCCGGAGAAGCCCGGATGGTTCACCACCTCGACGTTGATGGTCTCGAAGTCGTCGAGCGACGGCGCGCCGTTGTCGGTGACGCGAATGGTGAGGGGGAAATTCCCGGCGGCGACTGGCGTCCAGGTGAACGCGCCGCCGCCGCTGATGCTCGCGGCAAGGGGCGCGCCGGGATCGAGCGTGAAGGTGAGCGCCTGCGCCGGCACATCGGCGTCCGTGGCCGTGGCGGTGAAGGCAAGCGTGTGGCCCAGATACACGATCTTGTTTCCAATCGCACCGAGCACGGGCGCGGTGTTGGGCGTGATGCCGATGCTGTTGGCCGCGCGCGGCGTCGCGGTGCCGGGCATGTAATAAAGACTTGCTGAACCATCCGGGAAACGGCCCTGGCTCACGTCGTTGGTTTGCGAGCCAAATGTGACGGCGTCCACCGTGCTGCCGTCGGCGGCGAAGATGCCGATCTGTTCGCCGGTGAGATTGAGCCGGAAGTTCACATGCAGGTCGGGACGCGGCACGCCGCCGGACATGTTCTGGCCGGTTTCGTTGTCGGCCCAAACAAGCAGGTGTCCGCCGGGCGGAACGATGTGCGGGCCGTTGGTGGTGATGAGATACTGGAATTTGTTGGTCAGGTTGTCGGTGAGGCAATAGCCGGCAAGGTCCACGGCGTTGGTGGCCGGGTTGTAGATTTCAAACCAGTCGTCAAAGTTGCCGTCGGCGGGGTCGGCGAGCGCGGCGGCGTTGCCGGCCATCCATTCGTTGATGAACACGACGAGCGGTGCGGAACGGCCGTCGTTTGTCCCGGCTGGCGTCACGTAATAAAACTCCATGCGCTCGAACGGCTGTCCATCGGGGAATGAACCGAAGGAGCGGTCCGCGTGGATGCCGGAGTAATTCACGTAATCAAGCGTTTGCGGCTGGCCGTTGTACAGGCGCGAGAGGGCAATGGAACCGCCGCCTGCGGTGAGCAGCACGCCGGCGTGAATCTCGTTGTTGGTTGTCTGCGCGGGCTGGTTGTCGCAGAAGACGACCTTGAAGCCGCCGGCCGGAATCGAGTGTCCGGCGGGGAAGGCCCAGTTGGTCAGGTTTGTATAGGTTGTGGAGAGGTAAAGGCCGTCGAGTGAAACGGCGTTGGTGCCGGGGTTGTGGAGTTCGATCCACGGTTCGCGCTGGCCAAAGGCGTCGGTGATGCCGGCCAGATTCTCGGCGAGGACCTCGTTGATCCATAGGTTTTGAAATACCGGCAGGTTGGTGGCGAACTGGTTGGCCACGCCGGGCGAGGCGTAATTCGTGGCCGGGCTGACCAGTTGTGCGGGCGAAAAATTGGAAGGTGTGTAGGAGATGTTGATGTTGGTGGTCGCGAGGAGTCCGGTCGCACCCTGGATGCGCACGGTCAGGTTGGTGCCGGTGTTGGTGGCCCAATGCCAGAACGACAGCGTGCAGGTCTGACCCGACAACGGCGCGCCCAAAGGCGAGTTCGTGTACAGGTATTGGCTGACCATGCGCGGCACGGTGCTGGCATTATAGAGGGGCACATATTTCAACGCGCCGGAGCCGCTGTGAACCAAGTCGCTGACTATGGCGGTGTCGGGCATGTTGCTGACCACAATCACCCAGGCGTTCGTGCCGAACGGACCAGCGCTCAGCGGCTGCTCAAAGTCGCCGTTGAAAACATAGTTGGTGCCCACGCCGGCGTTCGTGCCGGAAACAAAGGAGATGTCGTCCACCCAGACAGTGGACGCGCCGTCCATGCTGATGAGCAACCGGGGAGTTGATCCCATCGTTCCCGTGACCGCCATGAAGCGCCACCCATCGTTCGTCCGCGCTGGCGTGATGACCTCGGGCGAATAGACGGCGGGAACATACCGCGCCGTCCAGTTGCCCACGCGCGCGTTCTCCTGCGCGGCATCAACGAGTTGGAGCGATGAGCCGGTGCCGTTCGCGTTCGTGGGCCACGGCAGTTCGCTGTCGTAGCGAATCTTGTCCACCACGATCGCCGGATCGTTGGTGGTGGCACCGGGTTTGAGCAGCGTGAGCGTCTCGCCATTGTTCTGGAGATTGCCGGAGAGGAACTCGCCGAGCGGTACACCCGCGCCCGTGCCGTATGCACCGAGATAGGCGGCGGCACTGGCGGCCACCACCGCGTAGCGGCGCGGCCCGATGAACGACCCGGACGGGAATGTGAAATCCAGCCCGTCAATGCGCCACGAACTGAGGTCGAAGGTGAAGTTCGACGAGTTGTTGAACAGCTCGATATAGCCGGCGTCCGGGAGGAACGGATTGAACATCACTTCGTTGAAGACCACCGCCCCGACCGGAGTGGGAATCGCGCCGAGGTAATCCACGTTGCGGACGAGGTTCGTGACGGTTGAGCCATCAAGGCCCAACCCGGCGATCGCAAGGCCGTTTGACGCCACGCCCAACGGCACGGTCATGCTCCAGTTCACCACGCTGCTCCATGTGACGGGATAGGCGACGCCGTTGACGGTGATGGTCTGCACGCCGACGGGCGCGGTGCCGGTGATGATGATGGTGTTGCTGGCGGTGACGCTGGCGGGCGCGTTGGCGGTGAAGGAGGCGGCTCCGAACGCAGAGGCAATGGTCGATTTCGCGTATTCGCCACGGCCGGTGATGTAGGCGGCATCGGCCGTGTAGCTCTGGCCGAGAAACGGCCCGTAATGCCCGAGCCAGTAGTTCATGTAGGCGGCGTTGAAGGAGACATTGATGTGATCGAGCATGTGCGCGTAGAGGCGTCGGAGGTTGCCGGGTTGATTCACGATGTTGGCGAGGTTCTGGTTGCCGACCAGCGCGGAGTTGGTCGCGTTGTTGAACGAGAAATCCATGTCCCACGGGAAATAGAGGAACTTTCCATCCTCCGGCCGCATATAGACCATGAAGTTGTGGTTGTTGCCGAACGTGTACATGTCACCCACGCCGCAGAGGCTCACCATGGCATAGGCGCGAAGCCACTCGTCGATGTCCATCGTCACGCGGGTCTGCTGCTCCAATTGAGAACCGCTGAGGCTGAACTGCTTGGCGAACGTGATGAACTGCGAGTAGTCGTCTTCGCCGCGGTGGTTCTTGATGATGAAATTATAGCGGTAGGTTTCCTTGTCGTTGCCGAGGTTTGAGTAGTCCACCCCCTGCACCGCGTCCGGACTGGGCAGCTTGTAGCCGGCGGCGTTCGCGGTGGTCGGGTAATAAATAAGCTCCAACTCCCACAACGTGCCTTCCCCGCCGTTGTCGTACATGGACTCGACGAAATCATCCTCGTAGCGCGGCGCAAAGATCGCCGGCCCGGTTTGCGCCGACTGCGGTGCGATGACGCGGATGGGGTCGGAGTTCACCATCGGCACGCCGGAGCGCAGGCACATGTGCTTGAGCAGAATCTCCTCATGCGGCGGGCGGCTGCCGCCCGGCGAGCGGTCGATCAACATCACGGGATGCGCTCCGCGGAAAAACTGATCCGGCGGAAACTCGAGGTGGAAGCCAACGCGACCCGAGACCGGACGGCCGCGCTCGCTGCTCTTGAGGCGCACGCCCATGTCGTAAAAGACGATTCGCTCGTCATAGATCACCGTGGCGGGCAGCACCTCGTTGCTCATCACGTTGGTGTCTGCGTGCATCAGCGCGGTGTTCGCGGCGGACATGAGGATGCGGATGTTGTGGGCGAGGGCCACGTTGGCCTGGCTGTCGTTCACGCGGTAGAAGGCGGCCGAATCCGTTCCGCGGGCCGGAAACACGGCGGCCGTTCCCACGCCATCCGTCGCAGTCACGTAGAACTGCACCAGCGTGTTCGCGGCGAAGCCGGGCACGACGCCGGAATACACTCCGTTGCTCGCGGTCATCGCGGTGTTCGTCCAGTTCACGCTGTCGGTCGAGTAACGCAGTGTGCAGGAGGCGACGCCCTGGGGATCCTGCGCGGTCACGGAAACGGTGACCGCCTGACCGGCGTTGGGCACGACGGGCGTGTGAACCAGGCTGTCGAAGGTCGGGCCAATGTTGGTGGTGGAGCGTGAATTCACCTGGCCGGGCGTCCCGTTCAGCGCGGGCAGCGGCAGCGCGGTGGTGCGCGCGCAGCGATTGAAGTAGAGCCGCGTGTTCAACAGGTTGCCGCCGCCGATCCACCGGGCGCGGAAGGAGATTTCGTAGAGCGTGCCGTTGGCGACCGTCGCGGCGCCGGCGAGCGTGCCTTCAATGTGGTTGTGCATGTGCTCCTGCGGGCCGGTCGAGATGAGATGCAACGCCTTGTTGCCGGCATTCAACGGGTCGGTCTCGACGCGGCTGAGACGGTGGTTGCCCAGCACGCGCCAACCGGTGATGCCGGCCTCGAAGTTGCCGTTGGAGATGATCTGCACCGGGCTGTTGGTCGGGTTTTGAATGACGCTGATGTCGTCGATCCAGCACTCGCCGCCCGTGAGAAGGCCGAAGACGAACTCGCGCCATTGGGCGTCCGGCGCGGGGGTGGCGCTGGCCGCGGCGACCATGCGATAGGAGAAAGTCTGCCACGAAGTCTTGGGCGATTCGTCGCTGGCGGCCCAGGCTTCACCCTTCGAGTTGTCGGCTCGCGGGTCGCGCAATTCGAGCGTGGAACCGCCCCCGTCCGCGTAGTCCGGCCAGCGGCCCTTGTCGAAGTAATGAACTTTGTCCACCACGTTCCCAAGCCCGTCGCGCAGCGTGATGGTGTCCTCGCGGCCGGAAAGCCGGCCGCCAAAGCCGCCGACCATGTCGATGGTCGGATAGGCCGCGTGCAGTGTGGAATAATCGCCCGCCACAACGAGGTAAGCACCCGGCGCGATCGTGCGGCCGGCCGGGAAATTGTAACTGATGCCGCCTGTGATCTCCCAGTCGCCTAGGTCCACCGTGTTGGTGCCGCGGTTAAACAACTCGATCCATTGCTCGGGATTGTCCTGCGGCGGGAGATTCGTGGAGGCCGCGGGCGCGAGCGCGTGATGGTACATGATCTCGTTGATGACGATGTCGGAGTTGACGGCCACGATATTCGCCGCACCGGGCGTGAGCGTGGTGGGCACGGCCCATTCACCCGCGCCATCCGGCAACCGCGCGCGCGGACCGTTGCGCGCAATGAAGCTGTCGTGAACGACGAAGCGGTTCGAGGAGTAGAGATACATCTTGTCGCCGGAGGCAGGAACGAACCCGAGGGCGCTGTTGCTCACCACGAGGAAGCCGCCGGCCGGAATGCTGCTGCCGGCGGGGAAAACGTAATCGCGGTTGGTGGCCCCGTCGGCGCGAATCATGCAGCCGTCGAGCAGCAACGGCCCGGCGCCGAAATTCACCAACTCCAGCCAGAAGACCGCGTTGCTGCTTCCATTGTGCTCGTTGAAAGCCAGCGGCACCGCGGGCGCGGCCGAGGCCACGTAGGACAATTCCGCGCCCAGCAGCGGGCCGTCCGGGCTGCCTGCCGCCTGATGCACTTCGACCGCGAGTACATTCGACCCGAAGACGAGGCTGGCCGCGGAAACGTTGACTGGTCCGCTGTAGTTCGGCCCGGTGACGTTGGTGAGCGCCGTCGTCGCATAACCGACCGCGCCGGTGGGCATGTTCTGCCGGTGGATCTCGACTCCGTTCAGGTAAAACACCGCGCCGTCCGCCACCACGGGGTTAAGCGACAAAGTGGTGAACTGCGGGTTGCCGTTGAAGTTAAAGCCCTTGCGGAAATAGTAGGTGCTGCGGCCAAGGGGCAGCGGCGAGTTCGTGTTCGCGGACAGGCCGCTGCTGGTGACGACCGCGCGAAACGCGCCGGGTCCGGCCCCCTGGTTCTCGGTGCCGAACTCGAGCGTGTTGGTGTCGGCGAGAAACCCGCTGGTGAGTGTGAACGGCGAGCTGTAAGCAGCGAAACCGGCGTAAGTCGAACCGAGCGCGACGCCATTGAAGAACACGTTGGTCATCGCATTGTCGATGGCCACCGAGTAGCTGATCTGCACCGTGCTCAGGATGAAGCCCGCGAGGGAGAACGTGGTCTTGTAGCCGTAGCCGCCGCCGTTGATCGACGTCGTGCCGGGATTTACCACACTGATCCATTTCGACGACGCGTCGTTCGCGAGCCAGGCCGAGTGGTTGAGCGTCACCACCGCGGGCGCGCCCACGGTGCCTTGCGCGCCGTAGCTGAGGATGTAATGCGCGTCCGAACCGCCGTCCGCCACGGGCGCGCCAGCGGCGTCGAGACCCGTGCTGAACAACCCGGGGATAGCGCGGTTGGTCAGGTTATAGCGCGCGGACCAGGCAGCGTCGTTGAAGGCGGATTCCTTCCAGCCGGTGCCGAGATCCGTGCCTGAGGCCTCGTATTTCCACGCGGCCGAAATCGGAATGAGGTTGATGGCAAGGGCGGATCCGCCCGGAAAATTCTCCGCGCCCGGCGTGCCGCCAATCTGCGCGCTGGTCGTCCAGTTCGTCGATTCACCGCTGCCAGAATCACGGTCGCGTTTGGCCAGCGCGGCACCGGAGCCATCCGGCGCGACCGGCCAATCGCCGGAGGTGCCGTAGTTCAGGCGGTCCACCAGCCGGCCGGCGTTGTTGTGGAGCCTGAGTTCGCCGCCGTTGTTGGACAGCCGGTTCGTGGTCGAGCCGGTGTACGGCCCGAGGACGTTGGTGATGCCGGTCAACGCGGTGAGCGCCGCCGGGGTCGCGGCCAGCACCACGTAACTGCGCCCGGCCACGCGCGTGCCAACGGGGAACTTGAAGTCGATGTCGCCCTTGAGTTCCCAGCCTGACAGATCGAGATCGACCGCCATCTGGTTGTAAAACTCGACCCACTCGTAAAGCGGCTCGTTGGTGGCCGGGTGATACATCACCTCGTTGAACACCAGGGTGGCATCGGCGTGGGCGCGGCCGGTGACGAGAATCGCCGCCAGCATGGTCAGGAAGAAACGTGTTTTCATTCGTCCGGGCAAAAGACATCCGGCGCTTCATGCGCGGGTGCTGTTGCTTGGGTTTGCTGGGCGCACCATACGTGCGTCACTGGCCTGTGACAATCGGTTGTTTTTCCGGTGCAGCCGCATCAAGCGGTGGAAAGGCTCGCGCTGCCACCAAACCCGGTTGCCTGCTATTCCGCCAAAGTTCTGGATACTTTTGTTCAACGCTGCTCGACCAGCGCGGCCGGCGGAATGGCGCGCCTATCAGGTCCATTGGAAGGTGATCGACGCGCAGAGCGTGGTGCCGCAACACCGCCAGCGCATCTTCCTCGTCGGCTTCAAGCCGGGGCGCGCGTTCGAGTTTCCGGAATTCCCCGCCGAAGGGCCGAAGCTCGCGAGCCAGGCCAGCCCCGTCAGGGGCGACATCGTTGTAGAACCAACGCAGAAACGATTTCCAAGCTCCGTCAGGAGCGGCATCCTTCGCGCATGGCCAACACCTACACGCAAATTTATCTCCACGTTGTGTTCGCCGTCGAAGGCCGGCAGAACCTCATCAAGCCGGAACACAACGACGAATTGCAGAAATACATCACCGGCATCGTGTCCGGCCAGAAGCACAAGCTGATTGCGATAAACAACATGCCGGATCATCTGCACTTGCTTGTTGGCCTGCGACCCGATGCGGCGCTCTCCGAACTTGTGCGAGACATCAAGGCGAACTCGTCCCGTTTCATCAGCGAAAAACGCTGGGTGCCAGGCCGGTTTTCGTGGCAAGAAGGTTTCGGTGCCTTCTCGTATTCGCGTTCGCAACTCGGCGCGGTGATTCGTTACATCGAGAATCAGCAAAAGCATCACGCCAGAAAATCGTTCCGGGAGGAATACACCGAGTTGCTGGAGAGGTTCGGCGTAGAATACGACCAGCGATACATTTTCAAACCGCTCGACTGACTTCCCGAATATGCCGCCCCTGACGGGGCTGGAGATTTGTTTGGCGGTGTTTCTACAAAGATGGCGCGCCTACGGCGCTGGGAACCTGCGCCAGTCAGGCCTTCCGGAATTTCTTTGTGCGATGCTCCGCGAGGAAAGCCAAATCTGGAAGCGCCGCGTCGTCGGGCAAACGCAACGATTCTCCTGCGTATGCGCTAAAGTTTTCGGCGACTGCCCGCTGCGGCAACTCTGCTTTCAGCCGTAGAGATACGACCAAACGCAAGTTGTCGTCGAAGGTTATCAACCCTTGGTCAAACGCAGCATCGTGAAGTCGCGACAGCGAAAGTCCGTTGCGAACATTCAATCGCTCGGCAACGTGAGTGCCCCACGGAAGGATATGAGAGGCAATCAGCAACTCGCGGACAGGGAGTTGAGTGACGCCGCAACGTCCACCAAAGTTGTTCAACACAGCGTCGCGGAAATAGTCTTGCCCCCGGCGCAACTTCACAGTCGCCGTCGTCTCAGTTGGGCCAGTTGGTGGACGCTTGCGCACGCGAACGCCTTCTCGCGGCAACACCTCAAGCTCGCTGCTCTCATCCGCGCCGAACAACTTGCGCAGAGCTTCTTCACTCACGGGCACGACCTCGTTGAGATTGCCGTGGAACTCATTCCACATCTCGCGGTCGAGGGCGCTCGCGCCTTCAAGCCCTTTGATGCCGCGCAATTTCAACGCGGGATCGAGCGAAGCGAAGTTGCAGAGCTTCATGGCGACGCTGTTCGAGCCTCGTTCGAGCTTGTCCGCCAGCGCGACAATCGCAGGTTGCCGTGCGTGAAGCTGACCAAAGGTCAGTTTGTGATAGAGATTCAGGGCGACGAGCAACTCGTCGCGTGTCCATCGTCTTCCGGCTGCCATGCACGGACGTTGCCAGGTCTGTCGTTTTGAACGAAGCAGGAAAACGCTTGCCACCGTTCACGTACCTGGCCAGGTAGTAACGCCAGCAATGGCGAAGACCGACAGCATCGAACTCGAATGAAGGATGAATCATCAGCACCGCTTCGTTCCGGCTTCTGCATCTACATCAATACCTTCTGCCAAGGGCCGGTGCCGGTGGTGAGCGATGAGAATGGTTACGTTGTGTTCACATCCGAGTTGGAGGCGCAAAAGGAGATTGTTGACTACCAGATGACACGGCTTCGCCAGTTCCTCGACGGCGAACGTGATTTTGAAGATGCGACGTCGGTGGAGGAATACGTCGTGCCTGTCACTGTGCATCCCGATGGCGTCATCACGGACGCGGACGGAAATTGTTTTGGCCCTGAAGTGCTGTGAGTCCGCCAAGCCCATCACCATGATGACGCCTGAGCCGGACGGCGGCTTCTACAAGGAAGCGGACGTGGAGGCGTTCATCCGCAAGTTTGGCTACGCGGACAAGAACGACAAACCGGACCGGCTGAACTTCGGCGGGCGGCATGTCGTGGGCGTGCGTTGTCCGCCCACCGGGCTGACGATGCGGCTGGCCGGCTTCGGTGCGGCGACGGGAAAGATCACGGATGCCAACGGCGCCATTGCGCTGGTCAGCGACGCGGACGAGGTGGCGGCTTCGTGGTCGTTCAAAAAGATTCTGGAGCACTGGTCGCACAAGCACTCGAAGGCGGTGTATGTGCCGTCGAAACGCCAGACGGAACCGAAGTGGCAATACGCCTACGGTCACAAGGTGCGGCTGGCGCAGGGGACGGATTCGC
>CAYQWK010000003.1:0-12120 GCA_964420805.1 uncultured Bifidobacteriaceae bacterium
GGGCGGCGGCGGCGGGAGAAGGAGCCGGCGCGGAATCTTGCGAGGTCGGGACTTGAGGCGGTCGGGCAGCCCGGGTGGGAGGCATGACCCGACGGGATGTGGAGGCGGCTGCATCATCCCCGTCCTCGTCCTCGAAGGGCAGGACGGCGGCCATTGCTTCCTCAGGGGATCTGAAGATCTGCGGTGGCAGGTCCTCGAGCGAGATGGTGTTCTTGGCCGAGAGGGCGAAGCTCCGCTCGATGATGTTCTCGAGTTCCCGGATGTTGCCCGGCCAAGGATAGCTGATGAGTGCCTCCATGGCGTCAGGCTGAACGGTCTTGGGGGCAACGTCGTATAGACGGGCGAAGCGGAGGATGAAGTGGCCGACCAGGTCGGGCACGTCCTCGTGACGGTCGCGCAATGGGGCGAGCGGGATGTTCACCACGCTGAGACGGTAGAAGAGGTCCTGCCGGAAGTTGCGGCGGCGGACCTCGTACTCAAGGTCGCGGTTGGTCGCGCAGATCAGGCGCAAGTTGATCTTCTGCGGCTGCGTGTCACCGACGGGAATGACTTCGCGCTCCTGGATGGCGCGGAGGAGCTTGACCTGGAGGTGCGGCGACATCTCGGAGATCTCATCGAGGAAGAGCGTTCCGCCTTCGGCAGCCTGGAAGAAGCCGACGTGATCGTTGACGGCACCGGTGAAAGCCCCCCTGCGATGCCCGAAGAGCTGGCTCTCGAGGAGGGTTTCGCTCAGGGCGCCGCAGTTGACGGCGATGAAGGGGTAGCGTGCGTAGGGGCCGCTGTCGTGCACGGCGCGCGCGACCAGTTCCTTGCCGGTGCCGCTTTCGCCCTGCACGAGCACGGTGGCCTGGGTGCGCGCGACCTTGCGGATGAGCGAGCGCAACTGTTCCATGGCCGCGCCGCGCCCGAGCAGTTCGTAGCCCGCGTCCTCGTCGTCCTCGCGGCTGAGGAACTGGTTCACCTTGAGCAGTTGGGTGAATTCCTCGGCTTTCTTGAGCGTGATGGTGAGCTGGTCGTTCGAGAACGGTTTGAGCATGTAGTCGAACGCGCCGTTCTTCATGCAGTCCACGGCGGACTCGATGGAGCCGAAACCGGTCGTGATGACCACCAGCGGGCGCTGGGGGCGCTGCTGAAGCTCCTTCAATAACGTGGTGCCCTCGCCGTCCGGCAGGCGCACGTCTGCGAACATCAGGTCGAAGTTGTCACGGGCCAGGTATTCCTCGGCCGCGGCAATGGTTGAAACCGCGGCCACGTCGTAACGGCGGGCGCGGAGTTGCTGTTCGAGGTTCTTGCGGACGATAAGGTCGTCTTCAAGGACGATGATTTTCTCGATGGGCATGGAGTTCTGAACGCATGGTCAGGTCCGGAAGCGGCGATACACGTTGGCGACGTGATCCGGTTGCCGGGACTCCACGGAGGGGAGATGGCGCGGGGGCACCAGGCCCCGGCGCAGCAGCGCCTGCTCGTTTTCGCGGTCGATCAAGATCAGTTTCATCGCCAGTTCCTGCGTCGCCCGGATCAACTGGTCTATCTCGGGGCGGCGCGACCTTTCCGTGGACGGCAATTTCTGCCAGGCCATTCGATGCGCGCGCAGACGATGAAGCGACGCGTCGAGGCGCGGAAGCAAATCCTTTCGCTGGGTATCGTGTTGCGCGGGCTTGAAGCCGGGATCGGCGCGGAGCAGGCGGTTCTCATCGGCGGCGAGTTGCAGCAGTTCGCGGCAGAGTTCGGCGTGGGTCAGCAAATCCTGCTGGAAGGTGTCCGGGGAATTCATGGCTTGAGGGCGGCGGTTTGGGCGTTGGTGGCGGGGCGGGCGGTGTGAAGGTCGCGGGAGAGTACCTCGGCGTTGGTCTGCCAGGACAGGTGCTGCTGCCGCCACCGCGCCATGTCGAGGATTGTCCGCAGGCTGGGCGCGGCGTTGGTGGGCAGCTCGGGCGCGCGCTGGATGATGCCGGCGTATTGTTCAAGGGCGCGGATGGGTTGCTGGAGCCGTTCGTAGGTCAGCCCGATCTGGTAAGTGACGGGCCATTGCCATTCGATGGCGGTGCTGAGGGCGGACAGGCCGGAATAGACCTCGAGGGCGCGAAGGTAGTCACCTTCCTTGTAAAGCTGGTTGGCAATCTCGTTACCCGTGCGCTGCTGCCAGTACGCCCAGTTCTGCGGGTTGGCGCGCGCCTGGCCCTGCTGGTCTTGCAGCAGGAGCAGCACCTGTTGGAGCGAGTCGTTGTTTCGGCCCATCTGCTTGAGCGACGTGGCGAGGTAGAACCGCACCTCGGCCTGCTCGGGCGATTCTTTGTGGCGGTTCAGGAAATCGAACGCCTGGTTGGCCGCCTCTTCGTGCCGGGACAGCGATGACAGCGAGCGGATCAGCTTGAAGTGGACTTGGGGTTTGTTCAGCAGCGGCGAATTGAGCTTCAGCAACCGCGAGAAGTAATCGACGCTGTCCTGGAATTTTCCCTGCTGGAAATACGTCTCTGCGATCTCCGTCTGCGCCTGGAGTACAAGCCGCTGGTAGTAATCGAGCTTCTCGGACTTGAGGGTCAGCGAGGTGGTCATCACCGCGTAGAATTTGGTCAGCGCGAGGCTGTTCATCCCCATCTGCCGGAAGATCAGCCCCTGCCGCAGCACGACCTCCGGCACGCTCGGATCATCGGGCCAGCGCGCGATGAAGTGCGCGAAGATCTGCTGTGCCTTGGTGAGCTGGTTCTGTTCCTGTGCGCAAATGGCCAACTCCAGCAGCGCCGTGCGTTTTATTTCGACCGGCGAATTGGTCTGGAGAATCGAGATGAATGTGGGCGTGGCCTCCGCGTAAAGACGGGTCAACCTCTGCCTGCGCGCGATCTCAAGCCGCTCCTCCAGGTCGCGCAACTGCTTTTCCCGGTCCTGCCGTGTTGTGCCCAGGACGGATGAGGCGAGGAGGTTCGTGGTCTGGAGAGTCTCGTGGGAATCGCGCAGCGCGTCGTTGATCGCTCCTGAGGGCGTGGGTTTGGCCGCGGGCGCGGCCGCGTTGGTGAGCGGGATGCCATTGGTCAGGCCTTCGAGCAACGCCTTGGTTTCGGAATCCAATTCCGTGCCGGCGGCCTGGGCGGGCGCGATGGCAAGGAACATGACCAACGACCAAAGAACGGGTGCGGACAGTGGCATGGAAAGCGAACCCCGCCGGCATTCTAACTTCAGCGCTGGTTTCATTGGCTCTTGTAGGTCGCGGAACTGGATGGCGGCGGCGGTTGCGGCGGCAGGAACCCGCCGGGCACAAGGACGGAGGTTGTGGTGTTGGTTCCTTGGGCCGGCTTGAAGAATTGCACCAGCATCTGTGGCGTGATGACCGGCCCATGGTCCACCACCACCGGTGGCGGTGGTGGCGGCATAGCGGGTTGGGTGATGTTGGTGCCTGCTGAAGCGCCGTTGATCATGGCCATCAACGCGGCCAGTTCGGGCGGGATGTGCGGGCCGAGCGGTTCGGTGTTGGCTGGCGCGGTGTTTGTGGAGCCATCGGCGCGGGCGACCGCCGGGTTGGTTCCATTGGCGGGGGCGTTCGTGGAGGCAATGGCCGCGTTGGTGCGGTCGATTTCCGGCAGGTCGTCCATGCGCAACGGCGGAAGCATCCAGCGAACGGTCTGTAGCTCGACGGGCCGCTGAAAACGCAGTGCCGCTGGTCCGAGTTTCGGCAGATAGCCCCTCGAATCCGCGTGCAAACCGATGGCGGAAACCATCAAGAGCAGCGCGGACAGAACGAGTTCACGCCGCCATGAGTTGTTTGCCGCTGAGCGCAATCAGTCCCTCCTCGAAGCTGTTCACGAAGCGCCAGTCCTTGGTTTCTTCGTAGTTCTTGCACTCCTTGCACACGGCGTCCGAGCCGATGAGGCTCTGGCGCACTGAAAGTTCCTGGCAGAATTGAATGGTGGTCAACCCGAGCTTGATGACGCTTACGTCCGCTACCGCGAGTTGGCTCAGATCGACAATCAGCTTGTCCACGCCTGCGTCCACCGCTTCGACGAGTTTGGCGCGGAGATGGTTTTGCACCTCATTCAACACCACCGGGTTCAGCACGGTGGGCAGCGTAAGTACGAGCACGCCGTTGCGGATTTCGTAATACTTGTAGGACGTGTCGAGGTTCAGCGCCCTGGCGATGCGGGCCTTGAGATCGTCGAAGTCGATGGGTTTGGTGATGATGCCGGTGAAGCCGACTTGTTGCGCCTGAATCTGTTCTTCGAGAGCCGTTTTTACGCTCAAGGCGAAGATAGGCATGTTCTTCGTTGTCACGCTGGCCCGGAGCATCTGGAAAAGGTTGAACGCCGCGTTGTCTGAAAGGCTCAGGCTCACCATCAGCACCTCCGGCATGTGCGAGCTGCAATAGTCGATCGCCTGCGCTGATTGTGCCCGGCCGTCCACCACCCAGCGCGTGTCCTGCAATCCGGCGCGGATTTGGTCGAGAATGGCCGGCTTGTCGTCCACCACCAACAGTGTGATTTCGTCGTCGAACCGCTTCACCTTTGAGGCCGACTCGCCGCGGGGCTTGAGGTCGATGATGCGGCTGACACGGTCCACCACCTGTTCCTCCTTGAAAGGCTTGATCAGGTAGTCACGCACTCCCATTCGCGCAATCCGCATCACATTCTCTCGGCCGGCCTCCGCGGTGAGCATGATCACCGGGATGTTTTTCAAATCCGGGTGGGACTTGAGCCGGGTCAGCATCTCGTAGCCGTCCATGATGGGCATGGTGAAGTCGAGAATGATGAGGTCTGGTTTCTCGCGGGTGGCGACGGCGAGGCCCTCGACACCGTTGGCTGCTTCGAGAATCTGGCAGTCGAAGGTTTTGAAGGCGCGCGCGACGATCAGGCGGATGGTCTTGCTGTCATCGACTGTGAGAATCTTGGTAAGCATGGCGGCAGTTCAGTGTTTGGAGGCTTCGCGGTTTTTGATCAGCACCTCGGCGAACAATTCGCCCTCGTCGCACCGGAACCCGAAGCGGTGGCGGTCGGTTTCGCTTGGGGCCTCGACGGTGAAATTTGTTCCGCGAACGATCGATGGAATGGTCAATACGCAGGGTGAGCCGTGGTCGGACAGACGTGATTTCACCGGACCGACGACCATGTTGGTCAATTCTCCGATGGCGTCGTTGACCAGTTCATCGCTGTCGATGTCGGACTCGCGGATGCCCAGGAGGCGCGAGGCAATGTGCCGGGCAAAGGGTTCCGCCGCGTAAATGTAAACGACGCCATTGACCTTGCCGAAGAAGCCGACGCAACCGGCCAGGTGTGGGCGTCCTTGCATGCTCCAACCGTCGGCGGTTGCGGTATGCAACTGGTAGCGGAGCATCGTCGTGAACACTTCGCGCACCGCCTGGTTGAAGTGCATTTCAAAGTCCTGCAGCATTTGACCGGGGCATCGACGGTTCCCGGTGCGAGTTTAGGAAAATCTTTCGTGCGGCAGGGAATTTCCGCTGGCAGCCCGGAGCTTCAAACACCAGACCATCTGTGGCGGGTGGCGATGAGCGCGGTCGGACTGGCGTCCAGCCTGCCCCTGACGGCCCATGCCACTATTCGCTGATCCCGCTTGCTTCGAGGTTCGGACGAAATCCCCGGCCGTGCCCGGAGTTGGTCCTCGGAGCCTCGCTTGAAGCGGGAGCCTGGTGCCCGGCCCCTTACTTGAACCCTTTCACCCGCCCCAGTTTCTCCCGCAGCACCGCCGCGTCGTGCTTCTTGACGTCGTGTCCGTACAAGGCTCCTTCCCAGGAGCCGTAGGCCGGGTTGCTCAACAACACCCAGCGTTCGTTCCACCACGCCTGGTGCTTCTCAGCCAGGACGATGCGTTCCTCGGGCGTGGTCTTCGCGCCGCCCGTGAAATCGCCGAGGTCGTCCCCAAACAGCATCAACACCCTGTGCCTGGCGGCGACCACGGCGCGTCGGTTGGTCTTGTCCGATCCCCATTCAGGCCGTTCCAGCTTGGTGAGGACGGTGTCCTCGTCGGCCGGAACCTCGATGCCGAGTTTTGCGAGATTGGTCCGCGTGTCGTCTTCCTCCCTCTTTGTCCGGTTGGTGATGAAAACGACCTTCACCCCGAGTTCGCGGACCTTGCGGATGAACTCAATGGCACCCGGAATCGCACTGGCATCGCGCTTCGCAACCCATTCGGCCCAGAGAGCCTCCGTGTAATTCGTGCGGTCGAGCGCGAGCTGCCCTTGGAACCTCGAGTTGTCGAGCACAGTCTCGTCGAGGTCCATGATGACCGCGGCTGGCAGCTTCGACGCATCGCCGGTCTGCTCCAAGGCGGCCGTCCATGAGGGCGTGGCCAATGCGTTGGTGAGGGTTCGGAAGGCCGCGGTGTATTTGGCGAGAGCATCCGCGCGGTACTCCGCCGCGGTCTGGAACCAGAGCGTTGCGTTGAGTTGCTCGTGGGAATCGCGTCGCGTCGCGACACACGCGCACAGGGCCAGGGCCGCACCGCAGAATGCCGCGCGCAGGGTCACAAGGCATGATTTTGGCAGGGTCCACACCCGGCGTGGCCGCGCAGGTTCCGTTGTCTTCATCGGGCGCGGAGTGAAAGGCAGGCACGGGGAAAACGCGAGCGCCGTACCGGCGCTTTGTTCCTCTCCGCCTGTTCGGCCACGGAAGGCAGCCGTCGAATCCACGTTCGCGCCGCACCCGGGAGACAATTCGGTGGCGATCAGAAGGAAAGGCGGCGACGCATTGATAGGAGTCAATTTTTTCCTCACGGACGAGTTTAGCGTCGCCATCGAAACGCCCATGAAAAGAAATTTGCCCGTCGTTATTTGTTCTCTTGCCATCGCGGGTGCGGGAGCGGTGGAAAAAGGAGACCCCCAGAAATCCGCGGCGACGCTTTCCCCCTTGGAACAGGGCAGGGCGGTGTACGAGTTGCACTGCTCGGCCTGCCACGGCGCGAACGGCGATGGCGACGGGCCGGCCTCGGTGTGGCTGTTCCCCAAGCCGCGCAACTTCAACACGGGCATGTTCAAGCTCCAGTCCACGCCCGCCGGCACGCCGCCGAGCGATGATGACCTGTTGCAGACCATCACCCGTGGCATGGCCGGAAGTTCAATGCCGAGCTTCAGCTATCTGCCAGAGGCGGACCGTCGCGCCTCCCTGGCCTACGTGAAACACCTCACCGCCACGACCAACGATGCCGGAAAACGCGTGAACTATTTCGAGAAGGCGAGGGCCGATGGCAACGTGCAGCCGGCTGTCGTGGTGCCGGCTGAACCGTCAGTGACCGTTCAGGCGCTGACCAAGGGCAAGGAGCTTTACACCAAGCTCCAGTGTTTCAACTGCCACGGCGAGACCGGCGCGGGAGACGGGCCGCAGGCGCTCACGCTCAAGGATAACTGGGGCATTCCGCTCCGGCCGCGCGATTTCAACAGCGGGGCGTTCCGCGGTGGTTCGACCGGGCGCGACCTTTATCTTCGCATCATGAACGGCATGGCCGGTACACCGATGCCGCCGTTTGGAGGCAACATCATGACGCCCGAGGAACGCTGGGATGTGGTCCTCTACGTGCAGTCTCTGCGCCGCAAGGACATCGAGGTGAACGACATGCTCACCCCCGAGGACGGCAACATCCCGGTGGCGCGGGTGAAGAAGCTGATCACCGGGGCGACGGACAGCGAGTGGGACCGCATGGACCCGGTGCGCGTGCCGGTGAACCCGCTCTGGCCCGAGAAGGAAACCATTCCCGCCGTGGCCGTGCGCGCGGTGCATGACGGCAGGCGCGTGGCCATTTTCTGCCAGTGGCGCGACCCGATCGCCAATGGCGCTCCCGTACGGGTGCAGGATTTCCAGGATGCCATCGCCCTTCAGTTCTCGATGAACGGCAGCGCGCCGTTCATCGGCATGGGCGACGCGAAGAACCCCGTGAACATCTGGCAATGGAAGGCGGGCTGGCAGGAGGAGATCGCGCAGGGCCGGCCTGATGTGCATAACCGCTACGCCTCGATGCACGTGGATCTCTATCCCGAGAAGGGCCCGCTCTACCGCACGGCGGAGGCGGCCGGGAACGTCTTCGCGCTCCCGCACACCACGCCCATCGAGGACGCGAACGCAAGCGGCTTCGGCACCTTCAAGCCGCAGCCGCCCAAGGAGCAGAACGTCACGGGCTGGGGCGTCTGGCATGACGGGTTCTGGAACGTGGTCTTCGTGCGCGACCTCAAGCCCGGCTCCGACAACGATGTGCGCTTTGCCGCGGGCAAGACGACCAGGGCGGCCTTTGCCGTCTGGGACGGCGAGAACCGCGACCGCAACGGCCGAAAGCTCGTCAGCAACTGGTTCAACCTGGTCCTGGAGCGCTGATCCCGACACGAACCCGAAACTCTTTCCAACGATGAACACGAAACATATTTCCCGACGCGATTTCATCCAGCGCAGCGGCATTGCCGGGGCGGGCATCGCCGCCGCACAGATGCTCCCGCTGCGCTTCCTCCAGGCGCAGCCGCTCAACGACAACAGCAACCCGCTCGCGTTCTACCCGAACCGCGACTGGGAGAAGCTCTACCGCAATCAGTACGCCTACGACCACGCCTTCTCGTGGGTGTGCGCTCCGAATGACACGCACAACTGCCGCATCACCGCGCACGTCCGCAACGGCGTCGTTGTTCGCATGGGCGAGCAATATGACGTCGGAACCTACGCGGACATCTACGGCAACAAGGCCTCGCACAACTGGGGCAACCGCCATTGCGCCAAGGGCTACACGTTCCATCGCGTGCTCTACGGGCCGTACCGCCTCAAACACCCGATCATCCGCCGCGGCTGGAAGCGCTGGGCGGACGACGGCTTCCCGCTGCTGACCAGGGAACTCAAGGCGAAGTACAAGTTCGACTCGCGCGGCACCGACACCTTTGAGCGCATTGCGTGGGATGACGCCTTCAACTACATCGGGCGGGGTCTCAAGGCCATTGCCTCGCGCTACAGCGGCGAGGCAGGTGCGCAGTTGCTCAAGGACCAGGGCTATCCGCAGGAGATGATCGACATCATGGAAGGCGCCGGCACGCGCACCATCAAGATGCGCGGAGGCATGGGTTTGCTCGGCGTAATGGGCAAGTATGGCATGTACCGCCTGAGCAACTCGCTGGCGATTCTTGATGTGAACGTGCGCGGCATCCCGCACGAGCAGGCCAAGGGCGGACGCAACTGGTCGAACTACACATGGCACGGTGACCAGGCCCCGGGCCAGCCGTGGGTACATGGGCTTCAGAACGCGGATTGCGACTTCAACGACCTCCGTTCCTCGAAGCTCATCATCATGAACGGAAAGAATCTTGTGGAGAACAAGATCACCGACGCGCACTGGTTCATTGAGACGATGGAACGCGGCTGCAAAATCGTGGTCATCGCGCCCGAATATGGAGCGCCATCGACGAAGTGCGATTACTGGATTCCGGTCCGTCCCTCGACCGACGCAGCATTGTGGCTCGGCGTCACCAAGGTGATGATCGACAACAAGTGGTACGACGAGAAGTTCGTCAAGGAGTTCACCGACTTCCCGCTCTTGGTGCGTGCCGACAACCTCAAGCGCCTGCGTGCCGCGGACGTCTTCCCCGGCTACAAGAACACGCTGTCCGCTGATGGCGCGAGCAAGAAGGTTCAGGGCATCACCGACGAGCAGCACGCCAAACTCGGCGATTACGTGGTCTGGGACGCGCGGAGCAAGTCGCTCAAGCCGCTGCATCGTGATCTTGTGGGCGCGAACCTCGCGGCAGCGGGGCTTGATCCGCAGTTGGACTACAAGGGCAGGGTAAAGCTCGTCGATGGTTCGGAGGTCGAGGTCGCCAGTGCGTGGAATCTCTACCAAATCCACCTCAAGGATTACACGTTGGAAGCGGTTTCCGAGATTACGGCCGCACCGAAGGAGTTGATCGAGCAACTGGCAAAGGACATCGCCACGATCAAACCGGCGGCTATCCACCAGGGCGAGGGCATCAATCACTGGTTCCACGGTACGGAGGGCAACCGCACGTCGCACCTTCCGCTGATGCTCACGGGTAACATCGGCAAGCCTGGCGCGGGAAATTATGGCTGGGCCGGAAACTACAAGGCTGCGCTGTTCCAAGGTTCGAAACTCACTGGCCCCGGATTCAAAGGCTGGATTGGCGAGGATCCCTTTGAGCCGAATCTCGACGCCGGCGCGCACGGCAAGGATGTCCACGCGCACGCCTACACGAAGGACGAGGAACCCGCTTATTGGAACCACGGCGACCGCCCGCTCATCGTCAATACTCCCAAGGAAGGGCGGAAAGTCTTCACCGGGAAGACGCACATGCCGTCGCCGACCAAGGCAATCTTCACGACCAACGTGAACCTGATCAACAACGCGAAGTGGGCCTACGCGATGATCAAGAACGTGAACCCCAACGTGGAGTTGATCGTGACCTGCGAGACGCAGATGACGGCGTCGGTCGAGTATTCGGACTTTGGTCTGGCGGCGAACTCGTGGGTCGAGTTTGAGGACCTGGAAATTACCGCGAGTTGCTCGAATCCGTTCCTGCAAATCTGGAAGGGCGGCATCAAGAAGCTCTACGACACCAAGGACGACATGGCCATTCTGGCGGGAATCGCTCACGGCCTTGCCAAGGTTACGGGTGACAAGCGCTTCGACGATTACTTCCACTTCGAGCTGAAGGGGAAACGATCGGTGTACATTCAGCGCCTGCTTGACACCTGCACCACCACTGCGGGCTACAAGCTGGAGGACATCATGGCCGGCAAATATGGCCCGCCAGGCGGGGCGCTCATGCTCTTCCGTAGCTACCCGCGTATTCCTTTCTACGAGCAGGTGCATGACAGCTGGCCGTTCTACACCGACACGGGCCGGCTTCATTCCTACAGCGACGATCCGACGGCGATCAGTTGCGGCGAGAATTTCATGGTGCATCGCGAGGGTCCGGAGGCGACGCCGTACTTGCCGAATGTCATCATCAGCTCGAACCCGTATGTGCGTCCTAATGACTACGGCATCCCGCTCACGGCGGAGCATTGGGACGAGCGCACCGTGCGTAACGTGAAGATGCCTTGGGCGGAGGCGAAGCAAACGAAGAACTTCCTGTGGGAGAAGGGTTTTCAGTTCTACTGCCTTACGCCCAAGTCGCGTCACCGGGTGCACTCCTCATGGTCCAACGTGGACTGGCACCTGTGCTGGGACTCGAATTTCGGCGACCCTTACCGCCTCGACAAGCGCCTGCCCACGGTCGGCGAACATCAGATTCACATCAATCCCGTCGCCGCGCGCGACATGGGCCTCAAGGATGGCGACTACGTTTACGTGGATGCCAATCCGGCGGACCGGCCTTATCTCGGTGCGACACCAAGTGATCCGTTCTACAAGGTCGCACGTTGCATGCTGCGCGTGACGTTCAACGCCGCTTATCCGTACCACGTGGTGATGATGAAGCACGGCACCTTTATCGCGACCGAGAAGACTGTGAAGGCGCAGCAGACGCGTCCTGATGGAATGGCTCTGACACAGGACGGTTACATCGCGAACTTTCGCTTCGGTTCGCAGCAGTCCATCAACCGCAACTGGCACATGCCCATGCACCAAACCGATACGCTCTTCCACAAAGCGAAGGTCAACATGAGCTTCATCTTCGGCGGCGAGGCGGACAACCACGCCGTGAACACCGTGCCCAAGGAATGTCTCGTCCGCATCACCAAGGCGGAGGACGGCGGACTCGGTGGCAAAGGCGCATGGAAGGGTGGCACTGATGGAATGTCCCCGGACGGCGAGAACGACGTGATGAAGAAATATCTGGCCGGCAGCTTTGTCGCCCAGGGCGGCGCGGGTGGCCCGAAGAAGGCTGGCGCGGAATACGAATAGAAGGAAACAAAATGCCCAAGGACGAATTCGATTTCGATGACCCGATGGAGTTGAACGGCGTCGCGCTGTTCACCGACGAGGATACCACCGACGCGATGATGGAGTGCTTTGTCGAGGAGTTCATGCACCTCGGTTACAACCCGCGTCAGCTTCTCGCCCTGTTCCGCAACAAGCACTACGTGGGCATGAACATGGTCCTGCAGAACCGCGGCGAGATATTCGTGAAGGACTATATCCGTGATACCTATGCACGATGGGGGCGACCCTTCGACTGGCCATCCGTGCCCGTGTCCG
>CAYQWK010000003.1:12130-51511 GCA_964420805.1 uncultured Bifidobacteriaceae bacterium
TCTCTGAGCAGCAGATCGAACTTGATTCCACCACCTGCGACCCGATGGGCGCGCCGGTTCCGAAACTTCAACCGTAGAGATTTACCATGAGCAACGTGTATAATTGGCAACTGGGCCGCGAGATGGATTACCCCTACGACGCGGCGTATCCCAATCAACAGTTCGCCTTCGTTTTCAACATCAACCGCTGCATTGGCTGCCAGAGCTGTACCATGGCCTGCAAGTCCACCTGGACCTTCTCCAAGGGCCAGGAATACATGTGGTGGAACAACGTTGAGACGAAACCCTACGGTGGTTACCCACACCACTGGGACGTGAAAGTCCTCGATCTGCTCGAACAGGCCAATCCCGGCGGGCAGACGTGGAACGGCAAGCCGCAGGAATTGAAGGCGCCTTACGGCCAGTTCAACGGCAAGACCATTTTCGAGGCTGCGAAAACCAACGTCAGCCCCGAGGGTGCGCAGCGCGCGATGGGCTACCTGCCCACTGACGAGGAGTGGTCCGCTCCCAACCGCTTTGAGGACAACCCCGCCGGGTCCGAGAAGGGCGTGAAGGGCCAGTATTTCAAGGGCGGCGAGAGCCTGCCCTCGCACAAGACCTGGTTCTTCTATCTCGCGCGCATCTGCAACCACTGCTCTTACCCTGCCTGCCTGAGTGCCTGCCCTCGCAACGCCATCTACAAGCGCCCCGAGGACGGCATTGTGCTGGTCGATCAGGAACGCTGCCGCGGCTATCGCAAGTGCATGGAAGCCTGTCCTTACAAGAAGGCGCTCTACCGTGGCACCACACGAACCACGGAGAAGTGCATCGCGTGTTTCCCGCGCATCGAGGGCCGCGACCAGCAGGGTAGTGGGCTTCCGATGCAAACCCGTTGCATGGCCGCGTGCGTCGGCCACATCCGGTTGCAGGGTCTGGTCGAACTCAACAAGGACGGCACCTGGAAGGAGGACCGCTATAACCCGCTCTATTACCTCGTCCACGTCGCCAAGGTCGCGCTGCCGCTCTATCCCCAGTTTGGCACCGAGCCGAACGGTTATTACATTCCGCCTCGCTGGGTGCCGCGCCCGTACTTGCGCCAGATGTTCGGGCCGGGCGTCGATGCCGCCATCGAACGTTACAGCGTGCCGGATCGCGAACTCCTCGCCGTGCTCCAGTTGTTCGGCAAGGACTACCGCATCTGCCATCGCTACGAGATCAAGGAAGGTCCGAAGGTTTTCGAGACGACCATTCGCGGGAAGAAGTTCGAGCAATACAACGACACCATCATTGGCTACGCGAAGGACGGCACCAAGATCGTCGAAACACAGGTCGAGGAACCGCTGCATCTTCGGGGGGCGCAACATGCCAACTCCATTTGAAACGCTGAACGCGGAATGCGGGGTGCGGAAGGAGCCGCGCTCGGTGTTTGGGAACTTTGCGGCGGAGGTGGCGGAGGCGGATGCCGTTGATGGTCAGATCGCGCCGGTCGCGCCGCGGAACGAACGCCCCGCGCTTCCCTTGCAGGCGCAGATCGACACGGCCGTGGCGCGGTCATTCCTGCACCGGTTCGTCGCCCACGCATTCGAGTATCCTGGCGCGGAAACGTGGGACTGGCTGCGCCGGGCGGAAACGCACCGGGCGTTTCGTTCCGCGGTGGAACACATCAGCGCGGCGACGGTCTGCACCGCCGGCGAGACGTTGCTGGGCGAATTGTCCTCCGGGGATTTCACCCAGTTCCTCGACGCGCATCTTGGCTCCTTCGGCCATGCCGCGCGCGGGCCGAACCCGGTGAACGAGATCGAGTACGGCGACATCAAGGCCGATCCGCTTTTCCAGCCCCACCGGCTCGCCGATCTCGCGGCCTTTTACCGCGCCTTCGGTCTCGAAGTTTGTGAGGACGCCAGCGAGCGGCAGGATCACATCTGCATGGAACTGGAGTTCATGGCCGTGCTCGCCGCCAAGGAGGCCTACGCGCTCGAACACCAGATCGATGACGAGGCGCTGCCGCTGTTGCGCTCGGCGCAGAAGCAGTTCCTGCGCGAACACCTCGGACGATGGGTGCCGGCCTTCGCCCGCCGGCTGGCCCGTGCCGCCGGGCCGGGCGTGATCGCCGCGCTGGCGGATTTCACCCGCGAGTTCGTCTCCGCCGAATGCGCGCGCTTTGGCGTGAACACGGGCAGCGAGGACTTGAACCTGCGCCCGGTTGATGACTCCGCGGAATCACTCTGCGGCTCCTGCGGTCTCAACCAGCTTCCGCCCGGAGCTCTGAGCACGACGTGAAGGAAATGACGCATGTTGAATGTCGAATGACGAAGGGCACCTCACCCGCGGCGCGCGCGTCCGTTCCTTCCTTTCTCATTCGTCATTGGTCATCGGTCATTCCTCATCTCGCATGAACCTCCTCTTCGACGAAGATCTGGTGGAAGCCGTGGTGTTCCTGTGCGCCAACGGCCAGTGGCCGGGCGTGCCTGCGCTTCAGGCCCGCCGCTTCCATTCCGAACGTGACCGGCTGTACCGCATCCTCGATCCGGACCAGCGCAATGAGGCTTTCTTCAAGCTGCACCTCGAGTGGTTCCGCGAATGGGGCGTCGAGAAGTTCCTGGCCGGCATCGCGGCGGAGTTCCCGCTGCTGGCCCCGGGGTTGGACGCGCTCGGCTTTCGGAAGGCGCGCGGCAAGAACGAGGAGGGAGCGGAACTGTTTGTGCAGACCGCGGCGGACGGAACCACGCGCCGCGCCATCGTGGCCCTGCGTGCCGAGCGGTTCGTAGCGCGGGACGCGTTGACGACGTTTCTCCGGCACGAGCTGATGCACATCCAGGACATGGTGTCGCCGGAGTTCGGCTACTCGCCGGAGGTGCGCCTCGAAGGCCCGGCGACCTCGCAGCAACGGCTCGTGCGCGAGCGTTACCGGCTGCTGTGGGACATCACCATCGACGGACGCCTGAGCCAGGCCGACCGGGCCATTGACGTGCCGCGCGAACGCCGCGTGGCCGAGATGGACCGCGTGTATTCGTTCTGGCCGGAGGAAAAGCGCCGCGCGACGTTCGATGGTTTTTGGAACAAGACCTCGCCGCGGCACGTGGAGTTGATGGCGCTGGCCGCCGATCCGCGCGATCTGGCCCACGCGCACGAGCCGCTGCCCGGCGCGACCTGTCCGCTCTGCAATTTTCCCACCTTTGCCTGGGCGGACGCGAAAATGCTGGCTCCGGAAACCGTCGCACTGGTCCGCTCTGAATTCCCTTCATGGCGCGTTGAGGAGGGTCTGTGCGGCCGCTGCGTGGAAACCTACGAGGCCGTCCTTTCCGCCCGCGCGGCGGGCATGATCTGACCAGGGAATCGCCGCGGTCACGGTCGGACGGGATGTGCCGTTGATGATCGTGATTTCTTCCTGCGAGGCGGACGGATTGCCGGACTTCACACAGCGGGCATCAACCAATTCGTCGCGATCGTCGCGGGCCGGAGACAGGTCCGCTTCGACATGAATTTCGACGGTGGCTGACTGCTTTCGAGATCCTCCTCTTTCCCGCGGGTTCCGGAGATCGCCCGCTGTGCATGGAACGGGAGGTCGCCACCGGTCGCCCGCCAAAGAGCCTGCGGAGGATTTGCGGCCTTGCCTTCATTTGTTCTGCGCGTTTCACACAGCGTGTCCATGACGGATCAGGGCACATCATCCTTTGGGGAGGCCCGGCAAGAAAAGGGCATTCATCGACAAACGCCGTGAAGCACCGATGAACGGCCTGCGCCATTCTCGCACCGTCACCACCGGTGGCGGATGAATGCCTCACCCGCCCCGAGGACGGTGAGGTTGCGCCGCGAGAATGAAAACAATATGAAGCTGCCGCCCCAGATTGTCCGGCTCGTCATTCTGACTGTTGCCATTGTTTGCTCCTATGTCGTCGCGCGCTACATCTTCATTCCGCCATCGTTCGGCAAGTACGGGCACTGGCGCGGGGATGCCCTGACGGACTTGATGGCGAAAGACCCGAAATATGCCGGCCAGAAATCCTGCGAGGAATGCCATTCGGATGTCTTCAAGACGCTCGGGAAGTTTGAGCACAAGAACATTTCCTGTGAATCCTGCCACGGCGTCTGCCGCGCCCACGGAGATGATCCAGACCACCAGAATCCACCGAAGCTGACGGACCTGCGGACTGTGCGCAGCGAGCAGGCGGACGGCTTCTGCATGAGGTGCCACGATTACGATCCCGCACGGCCGGCATGGCTCAAGCAGATCGAGCGCAGCAAGCATTACGCGGGCAAGCAACGGTGCGTTGAATGCCACATGCCACATCAACCGAACGAGGTCCCATGAAAAAGGAAACGACACGCAGGGCGGCCCTGGCGGGCATCGGCGGAACGGTGGCCGGGTTGTTGAGCTTTGCCGCGGCCAAAACCGCGAAGGCCGCCGTGCAGAAAGGGCTGGTCACGACCAGCGCGCCGAAAGGCTACGATCCCACGAAGCACAAATGGCTCATGTGTTTCGACATCGACCGTTGCATTGGCTGCGGCTCCTGTGTCGAGGCGTGCAAGACCGAGAATAACGTGCCGCAGAGTTCGGCCTACTTCCGCACTTGGATTGAGCGTTACGTCATTAAGAAGCCGGTGCCGGGATCCGGGGATGCGCGTGGCGAATGCGTGGTTGATTCGCCCAATGGCGGTCGGAACGGGTTCCCACCCAGTCTCGTTCCGCGTGATCAGATCCTGAAGGCGTTCTTTGTCCCGAAGCTCTGCAATCTCTGTGAACATTCCCCCTGCGTGCAGTCTTGCCCGGTGGGTGCGACGTTCGACGCGCCGGACGGCGCCGTGCTAGTGGATCCGAAATACTGTGTCGGCTGCGGATTCTGCATCCAGGCTTGCCCGTACGGGTGCCGGTTCATGAACCCGGAGACGCACACCGCGGAAAAATGCACCCTTTGCTACCATCGGATCACCCGCGGGTTGAAGCCGGCCTGCGTCGAGGTCTGCCCCAGCCAGGCTCGGGTCTTCGGTGACATCAAGAATGCCACGCCAGATGATCCAATCGTTCAGTTCATCCAGAAGAACAAAGTGCAGTCCCTGAAGACCGATCTGGGCACGGAGCCGCGCGTGATGTACGCGGGAATGGACAAGGAGGTTCGATGAACATCATACCCATGCTGGCCAATGTGGCGGGCGCGGCACCAGAGGTGTCCGGCTACGTATATCCCAACGAACAAAACCTCCTTTGGAGCGTGCTGATCGTGCTCTATCCCTACATCACCGGGTTGGTGGCGGGCGCGTTCATCATGGCGTCGTTTGTGCGCGTGTTTCGCGTGCAGGCGCTCGAGCCGGTTTACCGGCTCTCGCTTCTCACCGCGCTGGCTTTCCTGATCGGTGCGCCCCTGCCGCTGCTGTTTCATCTCGGGCATCCCGAGCGCTGCTTCGAGATGATGCTCACGCCGCACCTGACTTCGCCGATGGCGATGTTTGGATTCGTGTACGCCTGGTATTTGATGGCTGTACTGCTTCTCGAGTTGTGGCTGGACTACCGTCACGATTTTGTGCGCTGGAGCGCGGAGCACAAGGGGTTCAAGGGCTGGCTTTACCGGACTCTCACCGTTGGCGTCATGGATGTTTCACCGGCCGCGTTGAAGCTGGACCACAAGCTCTCGCTCATCATCTCCATTGTCGGCATTCCTTCGGCTTTCTTGCTGCACGGCTACGTCGGCTTCATTTTCGGCTCCGTCAAGGCGAATCCCTGGTGGGGTAACGTGTTGATGCCCATCATCTTCATCTTTTCCGCGATGGTCTCCGGCATGGCGATGTGTGTGCTGATCTACATGTTCATTTCATGGTGGCGCGGGCAGGCGACGGACATTCGCTGTCTCGACACCATGGGCAGAATGCTCTTCTACGCGCTGGTGGTGGATGCGGGCATCGAGGGGTTGGATTGGATTCACCGGCTCTATTCGGCGGAGGAGTCGATCCATGTCCTCAAGCAACTCGCCTCGGGCAAGTTGTTCTACACGCTGCTGATTCTCCAGGCGCTGCTTGGCACGTTGGTGCCGCTGGTGCTGCTCGGGGCGGGGCAACTTTATCCCAAGAAACTTGCGCCGGCGATCCGGGCCAAGATCTATTTCTTCATGGCGCTGCTCATTGTCATCGGCGTTGCGGCGATGCGCTGGAACGTGGTGATCGGCGGGCAGCTCTTCTCGAAGAGCTTGCGTGGATTCACGACCTACAAGATGGAACTGGCCGGCCACGAGGGACTCGGCATGGCGCTGGTTCTCCTCATCTTCCCGTTCGTGGTGCTGGCCATCTTGATCAAACTGTTCCTGCCCAAGAACGCTACGGCACCCGCGAGTGGGAACGACAATCCCGGTGCCGCCTCCGTGCCGGCTCACTGACTTCGGCGGCAGAGCACAGTTCAACCCTCAAACCCGCAACGGCGCAGCATCGCGGCAATTGCGTCCTGATCCGTGCCCAGTTTCGCCTCGGACGCGTACAAGTCCGTTGCAAGGGCTGCGTACCAATGCCGTCGCGCGGCCTCGCCCAGTCCCGCCACGTTCACCGGCTCGATGGCCTGCCGGATCTTGCACAGCAATTCCGCCCTCTGCGGGCCCGCAGGGCGGTGCAACGCCAGGTCCACGCATTCGCGCATCCGCGGTGCGAACACTGGATGTTCTCCGAGCAGGAATGTTCCACCCGCCAGTTCAGGCCTGCCCAGCCTTCTTGCGCATTCGGTAAAACCTGCCGCCGCGAAGTAGAGCATGGTCAATGCGCGGAACAACTCGAAGTCGCGCATCGACGCGTAAAGCGCGGCGATTAGGCGGCCCGTGGACGCGATTTCCATCGTGGTCTGCATCGAGTACTGGCAAAGCTCGTCGGCCAGTCCGTCGCGTTCCCATTGCGTTTCCAGGATTCGCGCCAGGCGTTCGATACCCAGTAGCGTGAGTGGGAAGCCCGTCGAAAGCAGCGGATCCACAAACCCCGCTGCTGACGGCAGCATCACCCAGTTCGGCCCCGCGATGCCGCCGCTGAGGAACGAGATTTGTTTCGCGTGAACGAAAGGCAGCGTGGCCTTTGCGCCGGCAAATTGCTCGCGGACGGATGGCAACCGGTCCAGCAGCCGGTCCCATGCCGCCGCGCCAGCGGCCGCGTTGAGTTCGTTGGCCAGCCGCTTCTCCATCGCCGCGCCCGCACTGGTGATGCCATTGTTGAAACGCAGCACCCAGATCCAGCCGCCATCGAAGATGTGGTGCGTGGCCGCGTCGTCCACCGGGTACGGCGGCGCTTCATCGTTCGCGTGCAGATGATCCCAGCGGTTCACCCCCGTGAAGTGTGACCAGATGCCCTGCGTGGGTGGCATGTCCCGGAGTGGCAGTTCCGGGAGTTCAAGCGCGCGGTGGAGAAAGCCGCGCTGGCCGGATGCGTCGATGATCAGCCCTGCGTGGACTTCGAGCGGTTGGCCGCGATGCCGTCCTTGCAGCACGGGCCGCTTCGCATCCGCCTCCACGCCCCACAGCTCGACTTCGTCGAGATACTCCGCGCCGAGCTTCCGGGCCTCGCCCACGAGGAATGCGTCGAAGTCCGGCCGGTACCAATGCGTGTCGCCGATGCGGTCGCTCGGGGAAGCGGCCACGAGCAGTTCGTTCTGATGCACGGTGTCAGTGGCCCACGGGCGTCCGAACTCGTGATGGAAGAAGGTGAAGCCACGCTTCAATCCAACTGCGACCTCCGGATGCGCAGCCTGCCAGGTGCCGAACTTGGCGAAGGGCTTCAGCATCGGGAGGTCATGGCGTTCCGCCAGTTCCTCGATCAACAAGTTCGCCAGCGGTGTCGAGGATTCGCCAATCACGAAGCGTGGATGCTTTCCCTTCTCCAGCAACATCACCGAGCGCCCGAGCCGGCGCGCGATCATGGCCATGATCGAACCGGCGAATCCGGAGCCGACGATGGCGATGTCACACGCGGTCTTCATGGCGGAAGATCTGGCGGAACCTGGTGCGGTTCAGATGAACTTTCCGGGGTTCATGATGCCGTGCGGGTCGAGCGCTTTCTTGATCACGCGGTGCAATTCCCGGCCCTCCGGCGAAACGGCCAGAGGCCACCAAGGCTTCTTGGCGATGCCGATGCCGTGTTCGCCGGTGATGACACCGCCGAACTCGATGATTTTCGGGAACAGTCGTTCGAGTGCGTCATGGCTGCGCTTCTCCGCAGCGGGGTTCGTTTTGTCGTACATCACGTTCACATGGATGTTGCCGTCGCCGGCGTGGCCGAAGCACGCGACGGGCAGGTTGAATTCCTTCTGCAACCCGGCGGTGAACTTGAACAACTCCTCGAGCCGGCCGCGCGGCACGACGACATCCTCGTTGAGCTTGGTCAGCCCGGTGTCGCGCAGCGCGTAGCTGAACTCGCGGCGAAGCTGCCAGATCTTCTCGGTCTCCGCGGCGCCCAATGCGCGGTCCACGAACAGCGGCTTTACCGCGGAAATGACTTTCTCCAGCGCGCGAATTTCGCCGCGAACCGACGCGCGCTGGCCGTCGAGTTCCACGATAATGAGGGCGCGGCAGCCGCTCAGGCGTTTGCTGCCGGTGCGCTTCTGCGCGGCGGCGAGGGTGAACGCATCGGCCAGTTCGAGCGCGCAGGGGAGGAAACCCGCGGCAAAGATGTCGCGGATGGCGCGCGTCGCGTCGCGCATCGCCCGGAAACCCACGGCCAGTGCCGCGCGGTCGGGAGGCAATGGAATCAGCTTGAGCGTGGCTTCGGTGATGACGCCGAGCATTCCTTCCGAGCCGACGAACAGTCGATGCAGGTCAAACCCGGTCTTGTTCTTGTGCGTGCGGCTGCCGAGCCGGACGGTGGCGCCGCTGGCCAGCACCACTTCGAGGCCAAGAACGTAATCGCGCGTGACGCCATATTTGAGGCAGCGCGGCCCGCCGGCGTTGGTGGCGATGTTGCCGCCGATGGCGCAATCCGCGCGGCTCGCCGGATCAGGTGGATAGAACAGGCCTTTCGCCTCGACGGCGTCCTGAAGCTGCTTGGTCAGCACGTTTGGCTGCACCACGGCCACGAAGTCGCCCGGGTTGATTTCGAGAATGCGGTTCATGCGCTCGAGCGAAAGCGCGATCCCGCCCCTGGCTGGCACGCAGCCGCCCACGTAACCGTGCCCGGCCCCGCGCGGCGTGACGGGGATGCGGTGGCGGCTGGCGAACTTCAGGATGCGCGCGACTGCCGTGGCATCGCGGGGCAGGGCGACGGCGTCGGGAAGGTGGGAGGCGAACCACTTGTCGCCCGCGTATTCCTTGAGTGTGGCGGGATCGAGGCGGAGTTCACCGGGGCGGAGGGTTTTCTTCAGTTGCTTCAGCGAAGTCGTGCGAGACATGGGCGGAGCATAGACGTGGAGCGGTCATCAGCGCATTAGCAAACAGAGGGGTTGATGACCGGGCGCAAGCGCGGGGACCGGTTTCGCTCCGAACCGGGAGAGAAGCTCGCGGTCGCATTCCGTCGCGCGGCGGATCAATGCGCGGCTTGCGGGATCAGGCTTCCGAGGCGGGCGCGTCGAGAAGGGCGCGCGCCTCCTCAGCCTCGTCATCAGGTACCTGGACCTGGATGCCGCCGACGGTCAGGCCGTAGCCCTCGATCGTGGTGGCGGCGATTTCGTTCTTCACGCAGACGTTGAACTCGGCGGCCTCAAGTCGGGACCGCACCAGTTCGGCGTCGGCGGGGTTGAATGCGGTGTGAACGGTGACCAGTTTCATATGGTGCTCGTTGTTTCCACTTGTTTAAGGTCCGCGAAGATAATCACACCGGCGCCCGTTTGCAAAAGGCTTGAGACCTGGGCCTGCGCCTGCTGGCCGATCAGGGCTTGCGCGTGGTTGACCACGACCATGGTGCCGTCGTTCATGTAGGCGACGCCCTGGCCCTTGTCCTTGCCCTCGCGCACGATCTTGAGCTGGAGGACGTCGCCGGGCAGGACGACTGGCTTCATCTTCGTCGCGACGTCCGTGATGTTGACGCAGGGGACGGACTGAAGCTCGGCGACTTTGGCGAGATTGAAATCGGTGGTGAAGAGCTTGCCGCCCAGCGCCTTGGCCAGGCGCAGGAGCTTGGCATCCACTTCCTTTTCCTCGGGGAAGTCGGCCTCGTGAAGCTTCACCTCATTGCGCGTGTTGCGCTGGATGCGGTTGAGCATCTCCAGCCCGCGCCGTCCGCGTGCCCGGCGGGTGGCGTCGGCGGAGTCCGCCACGAATTGCAGTTCTTTGAGCATGAACCGGGGAACAATGATTTGCCCCTCGATGAAGCGGGCTTCGATCAGTTCGACCACGCGCCCGTCGATCAGCGCGCTGGTGTCGAGCACGATGGGGTTCTCGGGCTTGCTCTGCGAGGCGAAGCGGACGTAGGGGATGATGAGCGAGAAATCCTCCTTATTGCTGCGCATGGCGAGGATCATGCCGATGTAACCGAAGCCGAGGAACAGTCCGAGCCGGATCATCCAGCGCTCGTTGGCACCTGTCATGTCGAAGAGCCGGGAGGAGTCGATGAGCCAGGCGATCAGGCTGCCCACCAGGAGGCCGAAGGTCACGGAGGAGAATGCTCGCAGAGAAAATCCCTTCAGCATCTCGTCCACCGCGATCAACAGCATCCCCAGGCCAAAGCCGATCACGACGCCCAGATGTCCGCCGTGGATCATCTCGGGAAATTTCTGGCTGACGCCGTAACCTGCCGTGACGCAAAGGCAGAGAAACAGAATTCGAATTACCCAGAGTGACTTGTTCATTTGAACGCCGACTTGCCTGTGTATATCGGCGCGTTGGTGTTCAAATCTTTAGCGAGTTTCGGTTTGTACAGGATTCCGTAACGGGCGAGGTTGCTGGCCAGGATTGAGGCGTTGCTGACCGTCTGCGCCAGTTGGTTGCGCATTTGCTCGTCGCGGAACAGCCCGCCGATCACCCCGTGGCCGGCCTCAGCGTCGGCGGTCAGCTTCTTAAGCGAGCCGCTGGCGTCCTCGACGTTCCTCAATGATGCCGCCAGGCCGTTGCGGTTCGCCGCCACTGTCTCATCAAGCTCGCCGGCCAGCTTCTGCATCCGCTCGGTGAACACGAACAGGTTGCTCAGGGACTGCATCAGCGTGGGGGCGTTGTTCGTCACCACCACTCCCACGGTGTCCACCACGGCGAGGGTCTGCTCCGACACGCGCTCGAACTTCCCGATGGTGCGCGAGAGGCTGGCCAGCGTGTTGGTGTCGAGCACTTGCGCGTTCACGCGCTCGATGGCGCCGCCGATGGTCGCGCTCAACTGGTCGAAGCGTTTCAACAGGTCGCTGGCGGAACGGGCCACTTCCTGAAGGTTGAACGGCTCGACGCCGGGAACTGTGTCGCCGTCCTTCAACTCTGGTGCTTCCACCGTGCCCGGTTCGACCGTCACGAACTGGTCGCCCAGCATTCCAAACTGCTCGATTGAAAACCGCGCATTGCCGTGGATCGGGAAGGACCGGAGGATTTTCAGGCGAATGACGACGTTGCGTGTTCGTGGGTCCAGGTCGATGGACTTCACGCTGCCGATCTGCACGCCCGACATCAGGACGGCGGATCGCGCCTTAAGGCCGCCCGCGTTGCGCGTCCGCATGGTCAGCTCGTAGGTTGGCTTGAACAGCCCGGTGCCGCGCGTGAAGCTCAACATCAGCGCGCCGACCAACACCAGGCCCGCGATGACAAACAACCCCACCCGGCCCGCATAACGTGTTTCGCTCATAAATGTTCCTGTTCCGCTTGGTTGCTATCTGGTTGAGATACCGTTCACAAACCGATGCACAATTGGATCGGTTGAGCTGAAAATCTCATCCGGCGTGCCCTCCGTGTAGATCTTCCCTTCATGCAGCATCACGATCCGTTGCCCCACGGTGCGCGCGCTGCGCATGTCGTGTGTGACCACCACGCTCGTCACGTTCAGCCGGTCGCGCACGCGCACGATCAGCTTGTCGATGCTGTCCGACACCACTGGATCAAGGCCCGTCGTTGGCTCGTCGTACAACACGATCTCCGGCCGGTAAACGATGGCCCGCGCCAGGCCGACGCGCTTGCGCATTCCGCCGGACAACTCGGACGGCTTCTTCCGCTCGATGCCCGGCAGTTCCACCATCTCCAGCGCCTCTGAAACCCGCCGGCCCAGTTCCGTCGGCGTCAGGTTCTTCTCGCGCCGCAGTGCGAATCCCACGTTCTCCGCCACCGTCATCGAGTCAAACAACGCCGCGCCCTGGAAGAGCATCCCGAACTTGTGCCGCACATCCAGCAGCCTTCGTTCGTTCATGTGTTCAATGTTCTCGCCGTCAATGATGACCTCGCCGGAATCCGGCTGGAGCAACCCAACCAGGTGCTTGAGCAGGATGCTTTTACCTCCGCCGCTACGGCCGATGATGACCACGGATTCGCCCTCGGCAATGCGCAGGTTCACACCGTCCAGCACGCGCTGCGGGCCGAAGCTCTTCATCAAGTTGCGCGCTTCGATCATCCGCCAGGCTGCAGCAGGTTGTTGAGGAAGATGGTCAGGAAGAAATTCGCTATCAGCACGGTGATCGAGGAATACACGACCGCCTCCGTGGTTGCGCGGCCCACGCCCTCCGCGCCTTCCGAGCAGGTCATGCCCTTGTAACAGCAAATGAGCGAAATGAGCACCCCATAAACGAGCGACTTCAGGATGCCAATCACCGCGTGCGCCGCACTGGTGTAATGCTTCATGTTCTCCAGCGAATATACCGCGTCGATCTTTAGGAAATAGACCGCCAGCACCCAACCGGCGCCGATTCCGATGGCTATGGCCGCGCCTGTCAGCACCGGCATCGCGATGGCGGTGGCCAGTACCCGCGGCACCACCAGGTAGTCCACCGGATGCGTGGCCAGGGTTCGCAGGGCGTCGATTTGCTCCGTGACGCGCATCGTGCCCAGTTCCGCCGCCAGCGCCGCGCCTACGCGCCCGGCGACCATCAAGGCGGTGAGCACTGGTCCCAGTTCGCTGCACATCGAGACGCTCACCACGGCCAGCGTCGCAGTGTCCATACGCACCTTGTGGAACTGAAAGTAAGTCTGCGCGCACAGCACCATGCCGGTGAACGCTCCGGTAATGAACACCACCGACTGCGACTTTACGCCGATGTGGTAGAGCTGGTACGTGAGGTCGCGCCGGCTCCATTTTCCACTCAGGACCGCGCCGAACACCTCGCGCCCGAGCAGCGCGAGCCTCCCCAGGCCCTCCAGCCAGACCCGTATCCCGTTGATTTGTGGTGCCGCCATTTGCGCGGACTTTTTAACAGCCGGCCACCCCCGGATGCCAGCACCGTGTCAGGTCCGGGCAGATTGAAAAACTTGCATGGCGCATTGGTATCGTGATGCGCGGTCGCTGGTCGGCTCGGAAACGCGCCGTTCTGCGCGATTGAAATTCCGGGGCAGCCGGGGTTGGATTGCCGGCATCCAGCACCTATGAAACATTACGCCTGCTCCCGCCGAAGTTTTTTGCATACTGCTGCGCTTGCCGCTGCTGCTGCTCCATTTGCCGCCACGGCCTTTGCGGGAAGAGCCTACGGCGCAAGCCCCACGGCGCGGGCCGGTGCCCGTGTCTCGATTGCCGCCTGCAAGGGCTATGGCCCCGAGGTTCGCGCGGCGCTGGACCAATGCCTCGACCTGGTTGGCGGCGTCGGCCCGCTGGTCAAAGGCAGGACCGTTGCCATCAAGATCAACCTCACCGGCACCAACTTCTCAGAATATATGAAACGGCATGTGGGTGAGACCTACATGACGCATGAATCCACCGCCCGTGCGCTGGCCGCCGCGCTGTTCAAGGCCGGCGCGAAGCGGGTCCGCTTCATCGAGTCAAACCAGAGCCGCGCCGGCATGGAAACCACGCTCGATATGGCGGGCTGGGATGTGAAGGCCCTCACCGCGCTCGGCAACGTCGAATTCGAGAACACGCGCAACCTTGGCTCGGGAAAGAAATACGCCACACTCAAGGTTCCTACGGGCGGCCACGTCTTCTCGCATCTCGAAGTGAACCATTCTTACGCCGACACCGACGTGATGGTCTCACTCTGCAAGATGAAGAACCACATCACCGCGGGCGTGACGCTTTCGATGAAGAACATGTTCGGCATCACGCCCAACTCCCTCTACGGTGACGAGGCTGGAAACGAGGATGCCATCAAGGGCCGCGGCCCGTTGCACAACCGCAAGGGCTTCGAGCACATCAAGCTGCCCGGCCTCAAGGACGGCATTACGTCTAACGACCCGACCTGGCGAGTGCCGCGGATCATTGTCGATGAAATTGCCGCGCGCCCCATCGACCTCGCCGTGATCGACGGCATCACGACCATCAGCGGCGGTGAAGGCCCGTGGTGTTCCCATGCCGGCCCGCTCAAGTTCGTCTCGCCGGGTGTGATCATCGTGGGGTTGAACCCCGTCTCCGCCGACGCCGTGGGCACCGCGGTCATGGGCTACGACGACCCGCGTGCGGTGCGCGGAACCAAGCCGTTCCATTTCTGCGACAACCACATCGCCATGGCCGAGCAGGCCGGCCTGGGCATCGCGGACCTCACGAAGATTGAGGTGCGCGGCCTGAGCATCGAGAAGGCCCGCACCAACTTCGCCTGGCTGTAGGCTGGCGCGTCCTGCTGCGCCAGCCGGGTGCGTTCACGGCCCGTCATCACCCGCAGTTGGCCGGACAAATTTCGGGCGCGCGCCGAACAACGCCGTGCCCACGCGTACGATGGTCGAGCCTTCCTCGATCGCCACCTCGAAGTCGCCGCTCATGCCCATGCTCAGTTCGGGCAGCGGCGCGCCCAGCTTCTCCTCGCAGGCCAGCTTGAGTTCGCGCAGTTGCTGGAACGCCGGCCGCACCTTCTCCGGCTCCGGCGTCCACGGGGCGATAGTCATCAGTCCGTGAACCTCCAGCCTCGGCAGCGCGTTGATGGCGAGGCACGCGTCCACCGTATGCGCGGGCTTGAGTCCGAACTTGGTGGCCTCGCCCGCCACGTTCACCTCCAGCAACACCGGCACGCGGCGTCCAAGCTTCTCCGCCCATTTGTTCAACTCCTGCGCAAGGGCCAGACTGTCCACGCTCTCGATCATCTCGAAGAACTGCACTGCGTCGCGGCATTTGTTCGACTGCAAGTGCCCGATCATGTGCCAGCGGCAGCGCGCCGGGCAGAGGGAGATTTTCACCTTCGCCTCCTGCACCTTGCTTTCGCCGAAGAACACCTGGCCGCATTCCGCCGCCTCGCGGATCAATTCGGGCGGCATCCCCTTGCTCACCGCAAGCAACCGCACGGACGCCGGGTCGCGGCCCGTCCGCCCGCACGCGGCGGCGATGCGTTCCTGGATTCTCTGAAGATTCTCCGCGACAGACATTGGTTTCGCGACGGCCTGAAACTGCGCGGCTCGGCGTCACAAGGTGCCACGCATCCCACGCGCGAGTTCGGCGCGATTCAGAAGTCGAACTGGTCGATGTTCTCCTTGGTGAACACGAACGGCTTGCCGAGCAGGATGTCGCTGCCCTGGATTTGCATGTCGCCAAGCTTGCCGGCCTTGAAGGTGGCGGCTCCGGCCTTGAGTTCGCCCTTCGCCACAGCGGCGGCGGCGGCGATGGTGAGGTAGCCGAGATCTTCGACTTTCCAGAGGATGACCGCCTGCGTCACGCCGTCCTTCACATAAGCGCGGTTCTCGCTCGGCAGGCCGAGTCCGAGCACCTTCACCTTGCCGGCCTTGCCCGCCTGCTTCACGGCCTCGGCCGCGCCGGGCACGGCGGGCGAACAGATGGCCATGACGCATTTCAGGTTGGGATAGGCGCCGAGGAGGTTCGCGGTTTCCTGCTGGGCCTTGTCCTTCTGGTCGTCGCAGGGCTTCGTATCGACGAGCTTCATCTTGGGATGTTTCTCCTTGAGCCGCGCGTCGATGTGCTTGCGCCATTCGTTCATGTTCGCCGCGGTGAGCGTGGCGGTGATGATCGCGAACTCGCCTTCCCCGCCGCACAACTGCGCCGCAGTGTCCATGAGCACCTCGCCAATGCCCTGAGCCGTCGCTTGATTGACGAAGAAGCTGCGCGCGTCCGGCGTAGCGTCGGAGTCGTAGGTGATGACCTTGATGCCCTTGGCCTGCGCCTTCTTGAGCGCGGTCGAGATGCCCTCCTTGTTCTCACACGCGGCGGCGATGGCATCGACACCGAGGGTGATCCAGTTCTCGACGATTTCGTTTTGCTTGGCGGGATCGGTGTTGGTCGGGCCGTCGAAGAGTACATCCACACCCATCTCGGCGGCGGCTTTGTCCGCGCCCTTCTTGCCGGTGACGAAATACTGATTGCCCTTGCTCTTGGGCAGGAGCGCGATGGTGAGTTTCTTGCCTCCGCCGGGAGCGCCGGAACTGGAGGATTCGGAGGACTTGTTGCAACCGGTCGCGAGAACGAGGCCCACGATGGCGAGAAGAAGAGTCAGTTTGTGCATAAGTTAATTTCGGGTATCAGCGCGGCGAGTTAAGCAAAGGGGCACCGGGATGCAAACCGCTATTGCAAGCCGCGCCGCGCCCGCCAGTTCGAGATAAGTTTCGGCAGCAACCCACCCGCCATCGCCACCACGAGCAGCGCGCCGGTCAACATGCCGGACAACTCGCGCGAGACGTTGGTGATGGAGAGGATGCGCGACAACCCGTTTGCCAGCACCGCCACCGCGATCACGCCCAGCAACGTCCCGTGCACCGTGCCCACGCCGCCAAAAATGCTCGTGCCACCCAGCACCACGGCTGTGATGGCGAGCAATTCATACCCGATGCCCGCGTCCGCCCGCGCCTGCGTGACACGCGCCGTGAACAGGATCGCCGCCAGCGCCGCGACCAACCCGGCCAGCACGTACGTCATCGCGATGCGCCTCTCAACAGGCAGCCCGGCGTAACGCGCCCCTTCCGGCGCGAACCCGATGGCCCGGAACGACCGCCCGAAAGTCGTCTGATGCACCAGCAACCACACGCCCGCCCCCACGGTGAGGAGAATCCACGCCTGATTTGGCAGGCCGAGCAGCGTGCCGTTGCCGAAGTCGAGGAACGACTGCGGGAACTTCGAGTAAGTGGCCGTGCCCTTGGTGATGGCCTCCGCCAGTCCGCGGAACAGCGAATACGTCCCCAGTGTGACGATGAGTGGCGGCAGCCGCAGCCAGGTGATGAGCAGCGCGTTGAACCCGCCCGCCGCCGCCCCGACCGCGAGCGTCACACCGCCCGCGACGAGCGGCGAAAGCCCGCCGTCCTGGCACATCTTGCCGAACAACACGGCGCACAAACCGAGCAGCGAGCCGACCGAAAGGTCGATGCCCCCGGTCAGAATGATGGGCATCATCACCAGCGCCAGCAGGCCGATTTCCGTCGAGTGGCGGATGATGTTCCCGATGTTGTCCGCCGTGGCGAAGTTCCGGCCCACGGCGTTGAAGTAGAATGCTTCAACGAGAACGACGAGCAGGAGAATGGTCTCGTGCCGGAGCAATGCAGCTCTCCACGTGCTGGTTTTCAAATTGGTCGTCATGGGGTGGGGTGGATGAATGACGAATGACGAATGACGAATGACGAGCGGCCGCGTGACTGCCGCGCCATGTGGTTCAATCGGGCGCTCTTCGTCATTGGAAATTGGCCATTCGTCATTCTCTCGTTCGTCATTTTCATTTCACCGCTTTCCTTTGCGGCTCCGCACGCCATCCGCCACCACGGCCAGCAGGATGACCAGACCTTGAATCGCCTTCTCCCAATACGCCTCGACGTGCAGGTAGGTCAGCGCCGGGTTGATGGTCGCGAGCAGGAGCAACCCCACGAACACGCCCCACAAATTCCCGCGCCCGCCGGACACGGCCACACCGCCGACCACCGCCGCGGCGATGGCTTTGAGTTCCAGACCGCCACCCGCGTTGGGGTCCACCTGCGGCGATTGTACGATGTTCATCACCGACGCCAGTCCGACCAGCGCCCCCATGAGAATGAACACACCGAAGGTCGTGCCCTTGGGATGAATGCCCGCCAGGCGCGCGGCCTCGGCGTCTGTGCCCACCGCGAAGACGTGCCGGCCCGCGGCGAGGTTCTTCATCGCCCAGGCAAAGGCCGCGACCAGCACAACCGCCAGCGCGATGAGCGCGGACTGCCCGCCGGTCTGGCTCAGGCCCAGCCATTGCAGGCCGGGCGGCAGGTTGATGAAGCGTCCCTGCTGCCACAGCCGCAGCGCCTCCTGCCACGTCACCATCGTTGCGAGCGTGACGACGATGGAGGGCAGCCCCAGGCCCGCGACAAGCACACCGTTCAGCACGCCCATCAGCGCGCCGGCGCCCATCGACGCGAGCAGCACGACTGCGAACGGCAGCTTCATCGCCGCCAGCGTGCCCGCCAGCACGGCGCACACGCCGAATTGTGAACCGACCGAGATATCAATCTGCCGGCTGATGATGACCAGCGTCATCCCGATGGCGACCACCAGCGCCGGCGTCTGCGCCGCAAGCCGCGAGAGAAGTGGTGACGGTTCGTAGAAGTTCGGCGCAAAGACGGCCATCCCGGCGAGCAGCAACAACAGCGCGCCGGCCACGGAGAGTTCGCGGAAGTGACGTTTCATCTCCGGGAAATGACGAATGACAAATTACGAATGACGAACGGCCCAGCCAATGCCAGCCGTGGCGTGAGGGTGATGCGTTTCGTGTTCGTCATTCGGATTTCGTCATTGGTCGTTGGCTATTTTCCAAGCGCCGCCGTCATCACTTCGTGCGCGCTGCTGCCGCCGGGCAGCATCGCGGTGATCGTTCCGCCGCGCATGACGGCGATGCGGTCGCTCATGCCAAGCACCTCGGGCAGGTCGCTGGAAATCATCAGCACCGCCATGCCCCCGGCGGCCAGGCGGCGGATGATTTTGTGGATCTCGCTTTTCGCGCCGACGTCCACGCCTTGCGTGGGTTCGTCGAGGATGAGCAGTTTTGGTTTCGTGGCCAGCCAGCGGGCAAGCGAAACCTTCTGCTGGTTGCCGCCGGAGAGCGAGCCGCCGGGCGCTTCCGGCCCATAAGCTTTCACGGCGAGGTCGCGGATGAATTCGTGGGCCAGGTTGCGCTCGGCGCCAAAGCGAAGCCACGCGCCGGTGAACAGGCGCTGGTGGATGGCCATCGTCATGTTGTGCGCGATGGGCATCTCGAGAATCACGCCGTGGCGCCGACGATCCTCGGGCACGTAGGCGATGCCGTGCGCCACGGCCTCCTGCGGCGAGGTGACGGTAACTCGCTTTCCATCGAGGCTGATCTCGCCCGCGTCCGCAGGAGTAATTCCGAACAGCACCCGCGCCAGTTCCGTGCGTCCCGCGCCGACGAGTCCGGCAAGGCCGACGATTTCGCCCGCGCGCACTTCGAGCGAAATGCCCTTCACGCCGCTCGCCGCGCAACCAAGCTCTTGAAGGGAGAGAACGATTTCACCCGGTTTGCCCTCGGCGGGTGGATAAATGTGCGACACCTCGCGGCCGACCATGAGCTTGATGAGCGAGGTTTCGTTCATCGATGAGACATCGCTGGTTCTCACGCTCTCGCCGTCGCGCAACACTGTCACCCGGTCGGCGAGGGCGAAGATTTCCTCCAGTCGGTGCGAGATATAGATGACCCCGACGCCGTTCGCGCGGAGGTCGCGCACCACGGCGAAGAGCAGATGCTGCTCCGCGTGCGTAAGCGAGGCGGTCGGTTCGTCCATGATGACGATGCGCGCGCCGGCGCCGAGGGCGCAGGCGATCTCGACCAGTTGTTGCTCGGGCATCGAAAGCGAGCGGACCTCGGCGTCCGGCGAGATTTCCGCGCCGATGCGTTTGAGCAACTGCGCGGCACGTTCGTGGCGCCCGGTCCAGCTCACCTTGCGCAAGGCGGCCGCCGGTTCGAGCCGCAACCCGATGTTTTCCGCCACGGTCAGATCGGGAAACAGCGCGGGCTGCTGGTAAATGCAGGCGATGCCGAGCTTGTGCGCGACGGACGGGGTGAGAATCGCGACGCGCTGGCCGCCGAGGTCAATCGAGCCGCCATCCGGTTGGTGCGCGCCGGTGATGACTTTGATGAGCGTGGATTTGCCCGCGCCGTTCTCGCCGAGCAGCGCGTGAACCTCGCCCGCGCGCAAATCAAACGACACCCCCTTGAGTGCGCGCACCGCGCCGAAAGATTTGGCGACGGAGGTTAGTTGGAGCAGCGGCGGTGTCATCGCGCTGCACCGGCGGTGGCGCGGTCGCGGCAGATATTCAGGACTTTGGCGGGCACGGGACTTTCCTACGAGCCGTCGCGAAAAAGTCCAGACCGATTTACGGGGGCAACCGAAGCGGGATGGTTTAGCGAGACGGGGACGCCATCACTTCGGACTCGTGGCGGGACCGGGTTGGCGTGGAGGCTCGGGATCGACTCCGTTCTTGGGCCATTCGTTGGCGAACTGGTCGTCGTCCTTGAGTTCCTTTTTCAGCCGCAGGAGTTCGGCCTTGAGCGTCGCGATCAACGGCTGTTGCGCGGGGTCCTGGTAGAGGTTCTTGAGTTCGTGCGGGTCGGCCGCGAGGTCGAACAGCTCCCATTGGTCCCTCTTCCAGTAGTGGATGAGTTTGTGGGTCAGGGTGCGCACGCCATAGTGGGCGCGGGTATTGTGGTCGCCGGGGTCGTGATAGTAGCGGTAATACATGCTGGTGCGCCAGTTGGCGGGGCGTTCGCCGCGCAGCAGGGGAACAATGCTGCGCCCCTGCATGTCGGCAGGCACGGGCACGCCGGCGGCATCGAGGAAGGTGGGTGCGAAGTCGGGGTTGATGATCATTTGGTCCTGCACCGAACCGGGCTTGATGACACCGGGCCAGCGGATGAGGAAGGGCATCTTGAGGGAAGGCTCGTACATGAAACGTTTGTCGTACATGCCGTTGTCGCCGAGAAAGAAGCCCTGGTCGCTGGTGTAAATGACGACGGTGTTGGAACGAAGACCAGTCGCGTCGAGCCAGTCGAGCATCCGGCCGACGTTGTCATCAACGGACTGCACGCAGGCGAGGTAGTCCTGCAGGTAGCGCTGGTATTTCCATTTGTTGAGGGTCTCGCCGGTGAGCGTGGTTTTCTTCCCATTGATTTCTGTCTCGACCTCGACTGGTTTTTCGGAAAGCCAGCGGTTGCGCGCGGGGCCTTTCAAATCGGCGGGGGGAACGAGCTTCAAGTCGCGACGTGTCATGTCGTCGAAAACCCGCTGTTTGTTTTCGCGGAGAGCGTCAGTGCGAGTGGAATAGTCATCGCGCAGCGTGGCCGGTTCCGGGATTTCCCGGCCGGCGAACATGGCCTTGTGTTTTTCGTCCGGTTCCCAAGGCCGGTGAGGGGCTTTGTGGTGATACATGAGGAAGAACGGTTTGTCGGCGGGGCGTTGTTTGATGAAATCGAGGCAGAGGTCGGTGATGATGTCACTGACGTAGCCGGTAATGACGCACCGTCCGGTGGGAGTGATGAAAGCCGGGTCGAAATAGAGGCCTTGTCCGGGCAGGACCATCCATTTGTCGAAGCCGGTGGGGTCGCTGCCGAGGTGCCATTTGCCGTACATGCCGGTGTGGTATCCGGCGGCCTGGAGGTGTTTCGCGACGGTGGGTTGGGAGCCGTCGAAGCGGTTGAACACCGGGACGCCGTTGATGTGGCTATATTTGCCGGTGAGGATGGTGGCGCGACTCGGAGTGCAAATGGAGTTCACGACGAAGCACCGGTCGAAGCGCATTCCATCGTTTGCAAGGCGATCCAGGTTAGGCGTCTTGTTGATCACGCTGCCGTAGGCGCCGATGGCGTGCGCGGCGTGATCATCGGTCATGATAAAGAGGATGTTGGGTCGCGAGGGCGCGGCGGCGCGGGCGGCGGCGCAGAGCACCAGAGCAAGCAGCACCACGAGACAGATGGGTGGTTTCATGAGAGGAAAATCTTGGCGGGCTGGAGTCGAAGTCGAGGAAGTTCTGGGGCAAAAGACATCCGGGCCGGGTCAAGGAATCTGCAAACGGAAGAAACGGGCGGCGCCAGTGGCCGTCAAGGGCACGGTCCAGCTCCCGCTGGCGATAGGAATGGAGCCCGTGACCGGAACCCAGTTCGCCGGAGGGTTGAGGTTGGTCGTTTCAAACAAGGCAAACGCGCCAGTGCCCGTGGAATTGCTCCATGAGAGCCCGCCCGAGGCGAAGGCAATGCGCGGGCGGGACGCAATGAAAGAGGTGGCGACAAGCTCAAGGTCGAAACTCAAATCGCTGCTGGCCGCCGAGGCCTGATGAACTTCAACAGCGATGATGTTCGTCCCTGCAACGAGAAGGCCCGGCGAAACGACCGCAGAATAGAAATTCGTCGTCTCATCGGCAGCCGGGACGTTGGAAATCGCGAGCGTGGCGTAAGTGATGGCGCCATTGGTCATGTTGCTGCGGAGGACCTCGGTGCCATTGAGAAAGACCACCGCGCCATCATCGCGCAGCAAGCGCAGCGAAAGAGCCGTGATGGAGGCGGCGTTGCCAACGGTGAACGCGCGGCGGAAGTACGTCGTGACCTGCCGGTTGCTGGCAATGGTGGTTGCTTCGTCGAAGTCGCCGAAACCGAGTTGCGCCGGGCCCGACGGCCAGGCGGAGTCGTTATAGTTCTGAACGCGCCAGGCCGTGCCGAGATTTATGCCCGTGTCGAGATACTTCCAGACGCTGCCGGTATTGATGAGCGCGCTGGTGCGGAAGCCGTCATTGGTCCAACGGTACTCGCCCGCGCCGTTGAGCGGCAGCCGCCAGCGGTTGCTGGTGGTGGCGGAGGGAGTCACCAGGGCATTAGTGCCGTTGACGCTCGCAACCGCGCGTGGAAAGCCAAAGCGATCGCCGTTCAACTCAATGGTGAAGTTGCGCGAGCGCGGCCAGGGTTTCAGGAACCAGGCGTCACCCTCGCGCCGAACCCAGACGCTGCCGTCGGTGCGGAGGTCGCCAAAGTTCACGACGAGGTTCGATGTGTTCAGGTGCGGCGCGTACCAGGGAGTGGGATCGTAGCCAGGCGCTTTGGTTTCAGCGGTGAACGTGATGGCAGTCCCGTTCGTGCGCACTTGCAGGACGCCCAGTCGGATGCGCGAGCTTCCGTCATCCACGCCGGACAGCTTGAGCCGGGAGCCCGTCGCGGTGTCGAATAGGCCGATGAGCCAATCGTAGTCGCCGTCGGCGATATTGGTGGAAATAGTAATGGTCCACGGGCCATCGGAGACAATCTGGCCAGGCAGCCAGTTCACAGTGGATGGCGTGAGCGCGTGGTCCTGCTGCCAAAGAATCGAGCCTCCGCCGTTGGTCGTGAAATGGACGAAGTTATTATAGTTCCGGCCGAGCGCCTCATCGACCTGCCACTGATAGGTGACGCGGAACTGACGCGCGGCCAACTGCGTGAAGTTTGTGACGGCGGGCTTTACACGGCGGTAGGAGGAGAGGTTCCAATCCGAAGCGGGGCGCGCGTTCACAAAGAGCGCGTCGGCGGTGTCGCAGAAATCCACCACCACATTCGAGCGGAGCACCGTGCCGGCCGAGAAGCCGGCGCCCTCGGCGATCCAACCAAACTGAGGCAACAGCCAACTCCCCGACTGGAAGGAATTGGAAGCGCCGTTGGCCGTGATGCTCAGCCCGTTGTTGTATTGGATGCGGATACGGTTGTTGGTCGCGCCGGTTTCGGATTTGACGGCGGCGGTCGAATCGATCCACGAACCGTTCGCCTCATATTGGATGGAAACGGGAGCAGCTGCGCCGTGGCTCGAGGTGACGGGCCAGAGGAGGTGATGCTCCAACCAGGCGAGGGGCACGCTGTTCCAAGTGGAAGAGGAGAGAAAGCCCGCATGACCGAAAACTACCTCCTGCATGCGGTATTGATCGAGCAGAATCATGGGCGGAAGGCCGGCCCAGTTGGTTTCGAAGTTGTCAGGCCACCAGCGCTCGTAATAACCCATGCCGTGGTTGAACTGGAGCGGGTGGATCTTCAGCAAGTTGAAATCGACGTTCAGCGGCGCACTCAGGCCGCCGTTCACGGGCACGCCCTGGCCGAACTGAGCCTCCACACCATCGAGATAACCGCTCCAGTACCAATGATTGTTGCCTTCGCCGAAAACCGGCCCGCCGTGCGTCGCGCGCTCGAAAGCCCAGAGCTGGCGATGCACGTCCCAAACGCGTGAGAACATGCCTGCACCGGCCTCGACGGCGCGCATGTCCACGTGGAACCACGGAGGCACGGCGGAGTGGACATCGAGATAATCGGCCACTGTGTTGTAGCGCGCCTTGATTTGCGCGGACTGGTCGCCCGCAAACCCGAGGATCGCGTTCGGCTTCAGGGCAAAGGACTGGATTCCAGTGCCCGGATTGAACCAGGCGTTCTGCAACGCGCCGCCGGAACTCAACGCAATGTCGTTGGTGTTGTAGAAATCGTAATTTGGGTAGTAGTCCACGTAGTTCTCGTGCAATGCCACGCGAATGCCGAGTTGCGACCCGACGGAGACGAGGTTGCTCATGCCCACGTCGCCCCCGAGGCTGGCGTTGGCGGGGACATGGGCAGGAAGGGCGTTGTCGTAGCCACTGCGCTGCCAGTTGTGAATCAACGCCACGCAGTTTGTGATCCCGTAGCCGGCGAGGTTGGTGAGGGTCTGGGCAATGTTCGAAAAGGAGCCACTCCAGATGTCGAGGATGACCTTGCCCGCGAGGAAATCACGCCAGGGTGACGGCGGTGCAGTCAGGTTCGGAAACGCCTCGGCCAAGTGCCAGCCCACACTGAAGATCACGCGCTCAGAGAGCTTCACACGGGTGGCATCGGTGCGCGCGGAATAGGTTGCCTTGTTGGCGCTGATCGAAGTTGCGGAGGAGGCCGTGTGATCAAGAAAAGCGTTAATAAAGAGGTTTTCTTGGGGCAGGAAAAACACTTGGCCGGAATAGAACGGAGTGGTGACTTGCTGCCGGCGCACGGCGGGGCCCCACATACCACCGTCGAACGCCGTGACGCGCGGTTGGTCGCAAGTGGTGGTGAAGCTGAGGCTCTTGCCGGAAATGCGGCCATGCACGCGCACTACAGCGGTGGTGGCACCAATGGAGAAAGTCCGTTGAAGCACCACACCGTTGTTGGTGGTCTGCCAGCCGTTCGTCTGCGCCGTGGCGGTGTTGGTCCAGGTGAGGGCGACGGAACCGGCCAGGGGCACCGAAACCGGCGCGTCGCCAGTCATTTGGGCTTTCAGAGTGATGGTTCCGAACAACCCGTCGTTCGCGTTGGTCGGGCGAATCCATGCGAAGTCCAAGGTGCCGTCCGGGCCGGCGTAAAAGAAATGCGCGACGCCATTTGAGAGAGCGAAGGAGTTCACACCCGCGAAGCCGCTGCGCGCGGAAACGTCGCCCGTTTGCGCGGAAAGCACCTTGGCCAGGTCCAACGATGGAGGGGCCGGATGGGTCACGGGCGTGGCCGTGTAATTCGACAGGATAAGGTCGCGCGCGCCCCAGAACGCGTAGTCGAAGGACGCATTGTTGGCCGGGCCGGGATCGGTCTCGAACCGGATGGTGACATTGGAGCCGCGGAAGGCCGTAAGGTTGAAATCGAAGTCGGCCCAAACATCAGTCGTGCGATTGGTGTCCAGCACCTTGGTTCCGTTGATTAAGACGCGAAAGGTCACGCCGTCGGAATTCGTCACAATGTCCGACTTGATGGCCGTGGCACCACGCAATGAGACACCGGTGGCATTGGTTGGAATGCGGAAGGCAAACTGCTGGAATGTAATGCCTGTGCCGCCGCGCCATGGTGGATGAAGCAAGAAGACCCGCCGCCCTTTCTGCGTTCCGTATGCCTCGCAGGCGATGCCGGTCTTGTCATCGAAAAAGCCCGACCAGCCGAGAGGAAACTGCTGCTCAGCCTGCAAACGATAGGCGTAGCCAACCGAATACACGCCGATTTCATCGAGATTCATCACCGGCGCGTCCGGTGTGATGAGCGGTTGTGCCTCGCCGAGGTGAACGGACAGGACCAGCGCCACCGCGAAGACCACGCCGCGCACCGATCGCCAGAGTTTCGGAATCACGGCCACAGCATGTCACTGCGGTGGAAGAACGAAAGCGCGGGGTTTGTCATTTGGCGCTCTGGCTCTCGCCGTGAAGCATCTGGCTAGAATTGGCTTGCCACTCCGGCGGGCACCGCTATCTTACGCTCGCGATTACTGCCAAACATGGCCGCAAGTCTGACATCAAAGTCTGCATGAACATCCTCGACAGGAGGGCGTCTTGAGCCGCCCGTTTCCTCCCCGTTCCTCTTCCCCTGCCTCCTTCGTTCGCATAAACGGAAAGATCCGCGCTCGCGAGGTCCGGGTCATCGGCTTGGACGGCCAGCAGGTTGGAGTTCTCCCGCTGGCGGATGCCATCCGTCAGGCCCAGGCGCAAGGAGTCGATCTGGTCGAGATCGCGCCCAATGCGACTCCCCCGGTGTGCCGCATCGTCGATTACGGCAAGTTCCGTTACGAGCAGGCCAAGAAGGAGAAGGAATCCAAGAAGCACCAGCACGCCAACAAGGTGAAGGAGGTCCAGCTTTCACCGCAAATCGACCCGCATGATTTTGGCGTGAAGCTCAACCACGCCATCGACTTCCTGTGCGAGGACATGAAGGTCAAGGTGACGCTCCGTTTCCGCGGCCGCGAACTGGCCCACAAGGAATTCGGTTTCCAGCAAGTGCAGAAGTTCATCGCCGACCTCGGACCGTGGGGCCATCCAGATTTTGAACCGAAACTCGTCGGCAAGGGCATCAATGTGATGATCAGCCCGCACCCGCGCTCCAAGCGAGCGAAGCATCCGAACGGCGAGGTAGTCGCCTCCATTGCGTCGACGCAGCCTGGCGCGCCCACGGCAACGAAGCCGCAACCGCCCGCGCCGAAACCGGCACCACAGCCCAAGTCCGCCGACAAGCCGGCCGGGTTCGTGAACAACCCGTTCGGGAATCTGGGCAATCTCGGAAACTGACCGGCGGCCCGCGCCGTCATTTCCAACGCTCGTCGAAGAACCCCGCATCCGCAACCGCGCCGGGCCAGCGCGAGGATGGGGGCGTCTTCATGTCCACCACGGCCCAATCCGGGAGTTTCGGTACCTGCCGCGCGTTGTTTAGGTAATCATATTCGCGGATGGTGAAGCCACTGTTCAGCACCACGTACCGCGCAGGGTTCAACGGGTTGGGATAAATCATCACCGGCACATTGTCCTCCGCGGCGAAGGTTTTGCCGGCCAACCGGATTTCCTTGGCGTCCCATTGCAACGGCAATCGGGGCATGATCCTGGCTAATAATGCGTTCGCGGCGGAGTCGCCCCAGAGAATCAAATTGTGCTGTGCGATGTCCTCCGCGGTCACTGCGGAGTCGTCCTTCACGCGAGCGTCGCCACGAAAATGCCGACGCCATTCATTCGTGAAATGCGCTAACTCACCCGCCGCCCATTGCGCCAGCTTCTCGTGGCTAGATTTTCCAGTTGGGCGCACGACGAGGAAACTGTCCATGAAGGCGTCGTCAATCGGCCCTTGCAACCCGTGCTTCTTCCGCAATCCGTCCGCCGGCACCGCGCCGGCCGCCCACCCCGCGTCCGTCCGGTGAAACTGCGCTTGCCAGGATTTGTTCGCGGCCACGGCCGGACCTTCGATGGTTGCGCCATCGAGGACGACCTTTGCCCGGACGCCGGCCGGGAAAGGCGCGCGGCCCGGCGGCATCGAGAGCGTGAGTTCGGAAACATTCGTCGTGGTCACACGCACAGTGTCGCCGTTGCCAAGCTCCGCCTCGATCCGCGCTCGCTCCCAATGTCGCGTCAGGCCGTTCACCGCCACCCAGGCGGATTTGTTGTAACGCAGGGTCCAAGTCGTGAACTTCACCTGCCGCGGCAACGGGTCCCGTCCACGCTGCGCGATTTCGTCGATGCGCCGGCTGATCTCCTGCCGGGCGGCCGGGTGATAGGAATGTTTCGTTCTCGGCCCGATGATGTGCGTGAGTTCAAGCCCCTCGGCTTTAAGCGCCTTGGCCATGATGTCGGCGGCCTGCTTCTGCGCGTCGAGCTCGCCGCTGTAAGCCACAACCGGGAGGTTGAAGAAATTGAGGGCGTAATCGGTGGCGTTGTACTGGTGCCAAAGCTTCTGCTCGAACCACGTCGGGGCAATCTTCTCGTTCTGGAACACCTTGAGAAACTCCGGCGTCTCGGAGAACCCCGCGCCGGGCGCAGCGGCCACCCACAGGCCTGGATAATGCGCCGCGATCTGCCAGCACGCCGCGCCGCCCAGCGAGAAGCCGCGCACCACCAACCGGTCCATGTCGATCAGGTAAGTCCGGCGTGCCGCCTCCAGCGCCTCGAACACATCCACCTCGCCGGCCAGCTTCTGGCCGTTGCAAAAACGGCTATAGGTGTGCAGCACGATGGCGTTCGTCGGCGCGAAATCGCCGGGCGACCTCAAGCGGTCGGCGAGGAAGTTCAGTTCACTCAATTTTTCGTTGCGGCCGTGGAACCACAGGTCCAGCCGCCACTGTTTCTTCCCGCCGGACTGGAACGCCGCCGGCACCACCAAACCGAACGGCTGCACTGAGCCGTCCAGCTTCGACGCATACCCGCGCACCACCAGGCCGGTGGCCGCCAGCCACGCCGGCTTGCCGGCCCGCAACTGCCCGGCGCGTTCCAGTCCTTGCTTCAGGAGCTTCCGCGCCGCCGGCACCTCGTTGGTGGGGTTGAAGATTTCGTTGTAGCGCAGCGCCCAGTCCACCGCCTTGTGGAACACCACCACGTCCGGCAGGAACAGATTCATGCCCGGGTTCCGTTCGAGATCCTTGCGCAAGGATTCGATCTCCCGCCCAAGCTGTGCCACGCCTGCCTCAAGCTCCGCGCGCACCTCCTGGCTCAACGCCACTCCCGGCGGCGGAACCGGACGGACCTTCTCAACCACATTGTCCGCCGGCCCGTCGGCAAACGCGCGGGCGGCAAGAACCCAAACGAGGAGCGAAAGGAACTGGCGCATTGGAATGCCGGAGTGGACACGAAAGCAGGCGGCCCGCGCAAGGGTTGAACTCGGACTACAGCGAACCGTGGCGCATCTCAATTTCTTGCCGGTAGTGTTTGTCGCACTGCGACAACCCCGTCGGCGCAGAGCGGACGGAACGGAAAGCGTGAGGCCGTCCGTTGCGCCGCTGGACGCGGTGCCACTCGTCTCGGCGCGACGAGTTCCACCTCCCAGAAGTGTGCATCGAGCGGGAAAGTGTGATGCGCCCAGCGGACTGTAGACCCAAAAGAAAAAGGCGCGGACAGCGTCGCCGTCCGCGCCGTTGAATTCAAAGGGCGCTCATTTCAATTCGATCTTGCCGCAGGCGATACGCGCTCCTGCGTTGCCGGCTGGCTGCGACGTCAAGTCGTCGGCCGTGGCGTGAATAATCACCGCCCGGCCCAAAATGCCGTTCGTGCCGCCGAAGGACAACGCGGCATCAAGGCGATCATACCGGCCTTTGCCCGAGGCGTCGGCGATGATGTTACCCAGATCGCCAACGTGACGTTCGGGACCCTCCGGGCTTCCGTGCTTGAGACCGCCCGGGTTGAAATGCGGCCCGGCCGAGTTCGCATTCGGGTCGGAACAGTCGCCCTTGTCGTGAATGTGGAACCCATGTTTGCCCGGCGAAAGCCCGGTCACCTCGGCAACCACGCGCACCCCTTTCTTCAATTCGTAAAAATGCACCGTGCCGCGAACGTCGCTGCCCGAGGCGGGATTTAGCTGCGCCACGGCATGCGGCACATTGGCCGGCGGTTGGTCAGTCAGGCAGCCCGCGAGCGGAAGGGCGGCGAGTGCCACCGCAAAAAGTTTTCCTTTGGTCATATTATTCTCCGGTTTTTTTGTTGCGCGGGCGTTTATGCGGCAATCCCGCGCGCGGGGCAACAACTCAAACGGGATGCCTGCTTGGCAAGCCGTCCACTTCACCTCAAAATAAGCGCATCCCAACTATGAGTCGGACAACATCAATTCTCGCGCTGCTCGCCGCGGTCGCGCCAGCCCTCGTGGCGGCCGATGGGGCGCCGCCGGAGATTCGCTACAACCGCGACATCCGCCCAGTCCTCTCGGACAACTGCTTCCTCTGCCACGGTCCGGACAAAAACCATCGAAAGGCCAAGCTTCGCCTCGATGAACGGGACAACGCCATCGCCAAGGGTGCCATCGTGCCAGGTAAACCCGACGAGAGTGAACTCGTCCGTCGCCTTTACACCACCAATGCCGATGACGTGATGCCGCCGCTCGAAACGCACAAGACCCTCACCGCCGCGCAAAAGGAGATGTTCAAGCAATGGATCGCCCAAGGCGCAAAATACGAGCCCCACTGGGCGTTCATAACGCCGGCACGGCCGGAACCGCCGAGAGTCTCGGACAAGAAGTGGGGCCGCAACCCCATCGACGCCTTCATCCTCGCGCAACTCGACGCGAAGAAGATCAAACCCTCCGCCGAGTCGGACCGCCGCATGTTGTTGCGCCGTCTGAGCCTGGATCTCACCGGTTTGCCGCCCACGCCAGAAGAGGTGGCTGCTTTCGAGTCGGATAAGAGCCGCAATGCCTACGAAAAGCAGGTCGAGCGGTTGCTGGCCTCGCCGCATTACGGCGAGCGCATGGCGATGCCGTGGCTCGACGTGGTGCGCTACGCCGACACGGTGGGCTATCACGGCGACCAGAACGTGAATGTTTTTCCGTACCGCGATTACGTGATCGACTCGTTCAACCGCAACAAGCCCTTCGACCAGTTTACCATCGAGCAGCTCGCCGGCGATTTGCTGCCCGGCAACACCGCCGAGCAGCGTATCGCCACCGCCTTCAACCGCCTGAACATGATGACGCGCGAAGGCGGCGCGCAGCCCAAGGAGTATCTCGCCAAGTACGGCGCCGACCGCGTCCGCACTGTCGGCATGACCTGGCTCGGCCTCGCGGTCGGCTGCGCCGAGTGCCACGACCACAAGTTCGACCCGTTCACCATGCGGGATTTCTATTCGATGAAATCCTTCTTCGCGGATGTGAAGCAGTGGGGCGTTTACAACGATTACAAATACACGCCCAATCCAGACCTGAAGGGCTTTGATAACGAATACCCGTTCCCGCCGGAGGAAACGGTGGACAATCCTTACCTGCATCGGCGCGTCGAGAATCTGCGCGCGCAGATGAACGCGATTGCCACGTCGGCGCTCGGCGACAAACAACCGGCCGCCTTCAACGCCTGGGCGAAATCCATCAAAGCCGCCCTCAAGCAGTCGCCGGATGGCTGGCTGGCCGGAACACCGCTGGTCACCGTCACCACGAACATCTCGGTGACCACCAACAAGGTCGCCGCGAAAAAGGGCGCGACCGACAAGGCGGCGGCAAACGTCACCGTCCTGAAGACCAACGTGGCGGTGACTACCAACTTCACCGCGCTTACGGACGGTTCGATGTTGTTTGACGCCAAGGCGCGGGAGAATCCAGCCCTGCGCGTGCGCCTTCCGGCCGGAACCATTGCTGCGGTTCGCCTCGAATTAATCCCGGATGCGCGGCATGGCGGCTCGATCTTCCGCGCTGGGGCCAAGGCGGCGAACGTGAAGCTATCCGCGTCGCTCGAACGCGCCGGCATGAAGAAGGCGACCAGGCTTGTCTTTCACCATGCCGAGGCGGACGCCAGAGAAGCGCGTTACGCCAACGGCTTCGAGATCATCGGCATCAAGGACTCCTGGCGCGCGGCGCGGGACCGCGCGACCAACGTGCAATCCGGCGTCTGGCTGCTTGACCCGCCCGTCGAGGTGGCGGACGGCGACACATTGAGCGTGACCTTGAACACGAACGTGCTGGGCCGATTGCGCGTGAGCGTTTCGCCGGTAGCCTCGTTGGAACTAGCCAGCGCCCGCGGTCGCGAGACACATTTCAACCAGAAGGCGGCCGTCCGTTCGCCCTCGAAACTCGACTGGCTTGCCAGCACCGCGGCGGACACGAACGCCTTCGCCGCGTTCAAAAAGGTGCACCGCGACTGGCTCGAATGCCGCGAGGGTAAATCTCCCACGCTGGTCACCGTGGCGTGGAAGCCCGAGGTGGTGCGTATCCTGCCGCGCGGCAACTGGCAGAGCGAATCCGGCGACATCATGGAACCGGCCACACCACATTTCCTGCCTGGTGCGCGGCGCGCGGACACGAACCGGCTCACGCGGCTCGACCTGGCGAAATGGCTCGTGTCGAAGGACAACCCGCTCACCTCGCGCACGGTGGTGAACCGTTTCTGGAAACAGTTCTTCGGTAATGCCCTCGCCAACCCGGTCGATGACCTCGGCGCGCAGGGCGAGCCGCCAAGCCATCCCGAGTTGCTCGACTGGCTGGCCGTCGAGTTTCGCGAGAAGGGCTGGGACGTGAAACACCTCGTCCGCCTCATGGTCACCTCTGCAGCTTACCGGCAGAGCGCGAACCTGCGCCCGGAGTGGCGCGAGATCGACCCGAACAACCGGTTGCTGTCCTCGCAGAACCCGCGCCGTCTCGATGCCGAACTGGTGCGTGACAACGCGCTGGCCATTGCCGGCTTGTTGAACCGCGACCTCGGTGGACCCAGCGTGCATCCGTACCAACCCGGCGGTTACTACTCGAACCTTCAGTTCCCCGACCGCGACTACTTCGCGAGCAAGGACGACCGGCAGTACCGGCGCGGCCTTTACTCGCACTGGCAGCGGACTTTCCTTCAGCCGATGCTGGCCAACTTCGACGCGCCCGCGCGCGAGGAATGCACCGCCATCCGCAACGTCTCGAACACGCCGCAACAGGCGCTCACGTTGTTGAATGATCCGACCTTCGTTGAAGCCGCGCGCGTCTGGGCGGGGAAACTCATCGCCTCGGCGCGAACGGATGATGACCGGCTGGAACTGGCGTTCCAACGCGCCCTCGGTCGCAGCATCAAGGCCAAGGAAACGGAGTCGCTCAAAACGTTCCTGTCCGGACAGCGCGAACACTACGCGAAGGACATAGACGAGCCGGCGAAGCTTCTAAGGACCGGCCTTGCGGAAACACCCGAGCCGACGGGGGAACTGGCGGCGTGGACGCAGGTCTGCCGCGTGGTGCTAAACCTGCACGAGACGATCACCCGTTACTGAGCTTAAGCATGAAACTCTTCGACGAATCCTCCTTCGCCCTCAGCCTCAACCGCCGTACCTTCCTCCAGCGCTCAGCCTACGGGCTGGGCGCGATGGCGCTGGCGGGATTGATGGACCCGAAACTCTTCGGCGCGGACAAAGCCGCCGCCAGCAAACGGCACGGCGTGCTGAACCCGCTCCATTACGCGCCCAAGGCAAAGCGTGTCATCCACCTCTGCATGGCGGGCGGGCCGTCGCATCTGGAGACGTTCGACTGGAAGCCGGAGCTGAAGAAGCTCAACGGTAAACCATTCCCCGAGTCTTTCACCAAGGGACAGCAACTGGCCCAGCTTCAGAACACGGAACTCAAGGCGCGCGGCGCGTTCGTGGATTTCAAGAAGTGCGGCCGGTCGGGTGTCGAGGTGTCGGATTTGTTCCCGCATTTGCAGGGCGTGGCGGACGAGTTGTGCGTGATCCGCTCGATGCAAACCGAGCAGTTCAACCACGACCCAGCGCATGCCTTCATGAACACCGGCTCGATCATCAAGGGCCGACCCAGCATGGGCTCGTGGCTGCTCTACGGACTCGGCGCGGAGACGGAGAATCTGCCGGGGTTCATCGTGTTCACTTCGCAGGGCAAGACCGGCGCGCAGCCCGTGTCCGCGCGGCAATGGTCGGCGGGCATTTTGCCGAGCAAGTTTCAAGGCATCCAGTTCCAGGCCAAGGGCGACGCGGTGCATTACATCGGCAATCCTGATGGCGTCTGCCAGAGCACCCAGCGCCAGGTCGTCGAGGAAATCAACCGGCTCAATGGCCTGCTGGCCGAGGACCACGTGGATCCGGAAATTCAGACCCGCATCGCGCAATATGAACTCGCCTTCCGGATGCAGACCTCCGTGCCGGAGCTGACCGATTTCCGCAACGAACCGAAGTCCATGCTGGAAATGTACGGCGTGACCGAGCCGGGCGATGGCAGCTTCGCCTCGAACTGCCTCATGGCCCGCCGGTTGGCCGAGCGCGGCGTGCGCATGATCCAGCTCTACCATCGCGCGTGGGACCATCATGGCGAGATCGAGAAGGAGATGCCCAAGGCCGCCAAGGCCGTGGACCAGGCCAGCGCGGCGTTGATCAAGGACCTGAAGCAGCGCGGGATGCTCGACGACACTTTGATCCTCTGGGGCGGCGAATTCGGCCGCACGCCCATGGGCCAGGGCAGCGGACGCGATCACCACATCCTTGCCTTCTCCGTGTTTCTCGCCGGCGGCGGCGCGAAGCCCGGCATCAGCTACGGGGCGACGGACGAACTGGGCTACCGTTCCGTCGAGGACGTGGTAAGCGTCCACGATCTCCATGCGACCATGCTCAAGCTCCTGGGCATCGACCACAAACGGCTGACGGTGAAATACCAGGGCCTCGACGCGCGGCTTACGGGCATCGCGGGCGAAATCGTAAAGGGAATTCTCGCGTGACCCGGTGCCGACAGATTGTCGTGAGCAGGTTTGTACAGCGTGCGCGGATTTTGCCGTACGAATTTGGCGCGGGCGAATCTCAATCACTGCCTTTCTTTCCGAAATCACCGTGGCACGGCAACGGCTCCACGGTTACGATATGACCCGCATGAGCGAGCCAATGACACACATTGAGAACGAAACCCCGGATCCAGCGGGAGGCGCATGGCAGATCCGCCAGGCCCGGTTGCGCGAGACGCTGGACTCGAAATTGGTCGCCGCCCTGGCCGCAGAGGAGCTTGAGGCGCACTTCGACGGAATGCCGCCGCGCTATTGGGCGCAAGTCACGGCGGACGAACTCGCCTGGAGCCTGAAAACGGTGCACCAGTTCCTTGGCCGGCTGACCACCGATGCCGACGCGGCTACGGCAGCGATCATGGAAGCGCGGCATTTTCCCGAGTTGGGCTGCACCAAGGTACTCGTCTGCACCTGGGATCGACCTGGATTGCTGGTGAAACTCGCCGGTTACATGAGTGCGCTGCGCCTCAACGTCGTGCGCGCCGAAGTCTATACCCGCGCTGACAACATCGCCCTCGACATCTTCTGGGTCACGGACAGCGAGGGTGGCGATGTGATCGAGCCGGAACGCCTGCGGCAGCTTGAGTTTCTTTTCGAGGGCGGCCTTTGCGACCCGCCGCGCTTTGTCTCCACCTGGGCCTGTCATTCGCACAAGTTTCTGCCGCGCGGCGAGCGGATGGCACCAGCCATTCATTTCAACAACGAGGACTCGGAGGACCGTACCATCCTGAGCGTGGCGGCAGCCGAGCGGTTGGGCCTCCTTCACGACATGCTGGAGATCCTCACCGCGCACCGCCTGAACATTGCCGACGCGGTCATCGACACCGTGGAAGGTGTGGCCCGCGACGTCTTCTTCGTCACCGACGAACAGGGAAAGAAGCTGGAGGCCGCAGAGACGATGCTGAAGATCGAAGCTGAACTGGCCAAGGCGCTGGCTTGAGTCCGGATATTGAATTGGATCGCTGGAGAACGAACGGTTGCTTCATTCCCCGAGCAGGGTTATCCAGTTGGAAACGGCCAATCTGCCGGCAGGCGGAACGCACCGGCACTGCTCCAAATCCATCAACCTCGCCGGACGCGACCCCCGACAGAACGGGCCGGCGGCAAGCTCAATCCGATGGCCGCGAAAATAGCGCGCCTCAACCGTGGACGTTTTGCCGCGCCATCATTCACGCTCATTGGCGTCGATTCGCGGTTCAACTCCGGCCTTCGTGTTCAGTGGCGACGGAATACCAGCCGGTGATCGATGCGCCGCGTCTGATTGTACTCAAGCGGCGGAAGGTCAGTCATGGTCGGGGATTCGGTCTCGTTGAGAATCGCCTTCGCCATTTGCTGCAACGCCGTCCAGCGCGCCCAGTCGAGGGTTGGAGAATTCGAGACGCGCCGCAGCATCGAGCGCCATTCGATGATCACACGGTCGATGTCGCCCGCGCCCAGAAACTGCGTGATCCACCGGGATTTGCTGAAGGGGTCTTTGTGAATGCTCCGCACCACTTCGGCCGCGCCCCAGCCGTAGCGGGGAGGAACGCCGTTCTCGAGGTAACCGGGAATCGACTGCACACCATAAGCTCGCTGGCAGTCCATGGCCAACCGGCCGCCCCAGCGGTTCTCGTCGGCGCAGAATCGGAATCCCGCATCCAGGTTCGCGAGATCATAAACGAGTTCGTCGAGCGCATATTGCTCATCCTCCAGCGCCGCGGCCACAGCCAGGCCATCGCCTTGCGAGAAGAAACTCACGATGCGGCCGCGCCGCGTGGGCACGCCCGCGGTATCCACCAGCCCAAGCCGCCGCCACAACATCGCCACGCCAGTGCCAGTCGGGAGCGAGCGGCAGGTCGCAATGAGCGCGCATTGGGCGCAATCCGGCGGAACGATGTCGCGCTCGACCGGTTTCCAGACTGGCACCCCGTACGAATCCACCGGCACGCGCGCCACCAGGTCGGCCAGGCTCAGTATGGCGGTGATCTTGAACTCGTTTTCCTCAAACCGGATGACCGGTGTGCGGCGTTGCGCGAGATGCGACTGCAACTGCGGCGCGATCCTGGCCGCCCACTGCGCGCGCGTCGCCTGGCGGCCGTGCCAGTTGACCAGCCGCCGAACCCATTTCACGAGAACGATGCCATCGTGCCCGGCAAGTTCCGCCACGGTCGAGGCGCGACCGAAAACCTTCTGCCCGCCCTCTTCGCCGACCACGCACAGCAATCCCTGCCCGGATTTCTCCAACGCCTCCGGCCACGAGAGCGCGGGGCGAAGGACGATCACGCCTGGAGTATGGCCGGCGGACTCCGCTGCCTCAGGTGCCGTCACACCGCTTTGGTCAAACGGTCCTTCCCCGCCCGGCTCCGCTGATTTCAACTTCAATAAATTGAGCGCGCCCTCGGGAATCGGCTCCATCACGCGCACATCGCGGAGCGGCCGTTCCAGCGGGGAGGGAATGCGTTCCCATCCGCCCCGGCTGTTGAGCATTTGTTTGACGCGCCGCCGCACATGCCGCGCGCGTTCGGCGTCGGTCTTGAGTCCGCAGGGCACATCCGGGCACTTCATCGACTCCTCGACGCCAAGCAGAATCGGTTTGGTGGTGAACAACCGCTGCTGCACCCGCACCGCCTCGACGAACGGATCGCGCCCTTGCTGCGCGGCGGCGGTCATGAGGCCGAGCAACGCGTTCCAGTCCACCATGCCGCTACGCAGCAAATGCGCGGCGTGTCCGTCGCGCATCCGCACTTCGTTTTGGTTCACCAGCACGTACCCCACCTCGTCGATGCCACGCCGCCCGGCGCGGCCGAACATCTGCAGAATCTCATCCTCCCGGATTGGCTGCTCGGCAAAATCACGCCGGTAGGACGCCGCCGCCAGCGTGACACTGCGCAGGGAGAAGTTAATCCCCGCGGCCAGCCCCATGGTGGCGACGACGACCCGGAGCTGTCCGGCCTTGGCCAGCGGCTCGATGACCCCTGCACGCGTGGCGTAACTCAGGCCACTGTGATGGTAAGCCACGCGGCTTTTGAGCAGACGTTCGAGATGCGGGCCAACGATCTGCTTCTGGCCGGGCGAGAGTTGAAGCGGGTTCGGATTGGGAAGGTGGCGCGCTAATTCTGCCGCCAGATCCTCGGCGGCCGCACGCCGCGGGGCAAAGATGAGCACCGGCCCGAGGTTCTCGGCCAGTGCCTTGGCGCAGAAGCGCGGCCAGTAACCGCGCACCTCCGAGGGCACATGGTAACTGAGGCCGTTCACAAACACCTCCTCAAGCGGCACCGGGCGGTGGTCAGTGCGGATCAACTCCGCCTTGCGACCGAGGCGGCGGAGCCACTTCACGATGTCCTGCGGGTTGGCCACGCTGCCGCTCAGCAGCAGCAATTGGGTTTGTGGCGGCGCGAGCGCGATGGCCAGTTCGTAGTTCAACCCGCGGTCCGCGTCGCCAAGCATCTGGTATTCGTCGATGACGAGCAGCGCCGGACCGTCTCCGGCGATGAGCCGGTTCTTCTGGGTTTCGAGCGTCGCCACGAGCACGGGCGCGGAAAGGTTCTCGGCAAGATCACCGGTGGCGATGCCGACATTCCAGCCGCGGGCGCGCCACTCGGCCAGCTTGTCATTGGCGAGGGCGCGGGTGGGCACTGTGTAGATGGCCTGCCCGCGATTTTTTCCGCCGTTGGACCAAAGCTCGAAGATGAGCGTCTTACCCGCGCCAGTCGGGGCGTGGACAACCACGTCCCTGCCCTCGCGCAGAAATGCCACGGCCTGCTGCTGCCAAAGGTCGGGAATGGCGACCTGGGTCAGGCCCGGAATGTTGTCGAGTTGTTCGCCCAGTGTTGGCACGGCCGGAACATACGGCAATCCGCGCGGTGGCAACATCAAAGAACACAACGCGCCCCTCCCATGCATCGCGAAACCGTCGGCGGATTCCGCCAGATGGCACCCGGAAATCCAGTTGAACTTCATCCGCCCGCCCCTAAATTGCCCGCCCATGCGAAACATATTGGTCACCGGCGGCGCGGGTTTCATCGGCTCGAACCTCACCCTCGCCCTTCAGGACAAGCATCCGGACGCGCAGATCGTCGTGGTGGACGATTTCCGCTCGGGCGACTTCAAGAACCTGCGCGGATTCCGTGGCGACTTCGTGACCGCGGACGTCTCGCGGCTCGACTGGGCGGCGCAGTTCAAGGACACCACCTTTGATGCGATCTTCCATGAAGCATCGATTACCGACACAACGGTCCACGACCAGTTCCTCCAGGCGCATGACAACATCGAGGGCTTCCGCCGCCTGCTCGACTTCGCCGCGCCCACGCAGACGCCCATTGTCTATGCGTCCTCGGCCGCGACCTACGGCATCGTGCCCGAGGTCGCCCCCATCAAGGTGGACCGGCCGCCCGCGCCGGCGAACATCTACGCCTTCAGCAAGGTGCAACTCGACAACCTGGCCCGCCGCCGCGCCCAGGCAAACCCCTCATGGCGCATCGTGGGCCTGCGTTACTTCAATGTCTATGGCCCGCGCGAGCCGCACAAGAAGGCCGCCGCGAGCATGATCTACCAGCTTTACACACAGATGAAGGCCGGCAAACGCCCGCGCGTCTTCCGCGCCGGCGAACACAAGCGCGACTTCGTCTATGTAAAGGATGTGGTGGCGCTCACCATGCACGCCATCAACGCGCCCCAAAGCGGCATCTTCAACTGCGGCTCCGGCCACGCGGTTTCGTTCAACGAGGTCATTGCCGAGTTGAACAAAAACCTCGGCCTGCAACTCGAGACCGATTACTTCGACAACCCGTATGGCTCGTTCTACCAGCCGCACACCGAGGCCGACATGAGCACCACCCAGTCTGCGCTCAAC
>CAYQWK010000004.1:0-46782 GCA_964420805.1 uncultured Bifidobacteriaceae bacterium
AGACGAAATGCGGCAGTGCGAATCCCGCCGCGCCGGCGGCGGCGGTCTTTTGGAGGAACTTGCGGCGGTTGAGGAGCGGGATCGTCTTCATGGGATTGTGTATCGACATCAGGATTTCCGCCCACCCGATGGCGCGGCATTGACCGGACTCAACGAAAGTTCGCGTCCCTGATGCCACCGTTTGCCGCGAAATCTCGGATGCCATGAATGCCAGAAACTTGATCTCACAAATTGCGTGCCTGGGCTTCCTCGCCCTCCCTGTCGGCGGCGCCTCGCAAACCGTCTCTCTCGCTGGCAAGTGGCGGTTCGCGCTCGACCGCGCCGATGTGGGCGTGAGCGAACGCTGGTTCGCGCGGGAGTTAAGGGGCTCGATCAAACTGCCCGGGTCGCTGCCGCAACAAGGCATCGGCGACGCGCCGTCGCTCGCGACAAAGTGGACCGGCGGTATTCAGGACCGGAACTGGGCGTCGAATCCGATCTACGCGCCGTACGTGAAGTCGAACGACTTCCATTTCCCGTTCTGGCTCCAGCCGGAGAAATACTATGTGGGCTCGGCGTGGTTTCAGCGGGACATCGACACGCCGAAAGCCTGGGCGGGCCGGCGCGTCGTGCTGACGCTGGAGCGTCCGCACTGGGAAACGCGCGTCTGGGTAGACGGCGCGTTGATCGGGACGAACGACTCGCTTGGCACGCCGCACGAATATGATTTGGGCGCGCTCGCGGCAGGACGCCACACGCTGACGGTGCGCGTGGACAACCGGATGGTTGTCGATGTGGGCCACGACTCGCACAGCGTCACCGATCACACGCAGGGGAATTGGAATGGCATCGTCGGCAACATTCATCTGCGCTCACACGCCGCCGTGTGGGTGGATGATCTTCAGGTGTTCCCGAATCTCGCGCGGGGCCTGGTCAGCGTGCGCGGACGCATCGCCAACGCGACCGGACAAGCCGGGCAGGGAACGCTCGTCGTGCAGGTGGCCGAAGCCATTGAGCGCGGAACGTTTGAGCCGCCGCCGCAGGTGAAGGTGCCGATAAACTGGACTGCGGAAGGCGGCGCCTTCGAGGCCGAGGTTCACGTGCCTTCGCCAAAGGCGTGGGACGAATTCCACCCGGCGCTCTACAACGCCGAGGCGTGGGTGGAAGAACGCCAGGGGCCAAGGGACGCGCGGGTTGCGTTGTTTGGCTTCCGCGAGATTTCCACTCAGGGCACGCAGTTCCTCATCAACGGGCGGAAGACGTTCTTCCGGGGCACGCTCGAATGCGCGATTTTCCCGAAGACCGGCCATCCGCCGACAGACCTCGATTCGTGGCGGCGCATCATCCGCGTGGCCAAGGCGCACGGGTTGAACATGATCCGCTTTCACTCGTGGTGCCCGCCCGAGGCGGCTTTTGTGGCGGCGGATGAACTGGGCTTCTACTACCAGGTCGAGGTTTCCTCGTGGGCCAACTCGACAACGTCGCTCGGGGACGGCAAGCCGGTGGAGGCGTGGCTCTACGCCGAAGCCGCGCGGATGCTCAAGGCGTATGGCAATCATCCTTCGTTCGTGCTCATGCCCTACGGCAACGAGCCGGGCGGCAGGAACCACGCGCGCTGGCTGGCGTCCTGGGTTGAGCATTGGAAGAAGGCGGACGCGCGCCGGCTCTACACCAGCGGCGCGGGCTGGCCGCAGATCGCGGAGAATCAATTCCACGTCACGCCCGACCCGCGCGTTCAGGCGTGGGGCGGCGGGCTGCGCTCGCGCATCAACTCGAAGCCGCCGGAGACGGTGACGGATTACCGCGACTACATAGGCCGGCGCACCGTCCCGGTGATCAGCCACGAGATCGGGCAATGGTGCGTGTATCCGAACTTCGACGAGATCAAGAAATACACCGGCTACTTGAAGCCGAGGAACTTTGAGATCTTCCGCGACACGCTGCGGAAAAATCATCTCGGCGACCAGGCCCGCGATTTTCTGCACGCCAGTGGGAAGCTCCAGACGCTTTGCTACAAGGAGGACATCGAGGCGGCGTTGCGCACGCCGGGCATGGGCGGGTTTCAGTTGCTGGACCTGCACGACTTTCCCGGCCAGGGCACCGCGCTGGTTGGCGTGCTCGATCCGTTCTGGGAGGAGAAGGGCTATGTGACACCGGCGGAGTTCAGCCGCTTCTGCAACGCGACCGTGCCGCTGGCGCGGTTGGAGAAGAGGGTGTTCACACAAGATGAAATCATGCGCGCGTCATTCGATGTCGCGCATTTCGGGCCGGAACCCCTGTCAAATGTCTGGCCGACCGTGAAGTTCGTAGCCGCTGACGGGAAGACATACCTGAAAGGCCACGACAGTCTGCGCGACATCGAAGTGGGCGACCAGGACACGTTGAGCGAGTTCAACTATGTCCTCTCGAACCTGCCCGCCCCGGCGCGTTACACCTTCACGCTCGGTATCGCGCGACATCCGGATGGACGGGACACCATTGCCGAGAACGGCTGGGACATTTGGGTCTATCCGCCCCGTGTGTCGGACGCCGCGCCCGCCGATGTCACGATCACGCATGAACTCGACGACGCGGCGATGCAGAAACTCAACGCCGGTGGCAAGGTGCTCCTGCTCGTTCCGCCTTCGCGCGTTGCGCCGGACAAGCGACTCGGCAAAGTCGCGCTCGGATTCTCCAGCATCTTCTGGAACACCGCGTGGACTCACCGCCAGCCGCCGCACACGCTGGGGATTCTCTGCGACCCGAAGCATCCGCTTTTCGCCTCATTCCCCACCGAACCGCACAGCAACTGGCAGTGGTGGTATCTCATCACCCGCGCCGGCGCGATGATCCTCGACGACCTGCCTGCCGACGTGCGCCCGCAGGTGCAGGTGATCGACGACTGGGTAACCAACCGGCGGCTTGGCCTGTTCTTCGAGGCAAGAGTGAGCGGCGGTAAACTCGCCGTGTGCAGTATCGACCTCGACGGCGACTTGAGCACAAACCCCGTCGCCCGGCAGTTCCGCGCCAGCCTTTTCGGATATCTGGCGGGAGAAAAGTTCGCGCCGCGAACGAAGGTCGCGCCGGAACAAATCCGCGCGCTGTTCTCCGCGCCATCGGCCATGGAACGACTCGGCGCGCGTGTTTTGAAAGCCAGCAGCGAGGAACACGGATTCGAGGCGGCCAACGCCATCGATGGCAACGTGAACACGATGTGGCACACCGCCTACCAGAACTCGAAGCCCGCGCACCCGCACGAATTGCAGCTTCAGTTCAACGAACCCGCGACCATCCGCGCCTTCACCATCACACCGCGTCAGGACGGAAACCGAAACGGCTGGATCAAGGACTACGCCATCTTTGTCAGCGACGATCCGGCGCACTGGGGCGCGCCAGTGGCGCGTGGAACATTCGCGCGCGACAGCGCCATGAAGACCGTCACGCTCGCGACTCCGGCGCGCGGGCTTTTCGTGAAGTTCGTCGCGTTATCGGGCTTCGATGGCCAGCCGTATGTGGCGCTGGCGGAGTTTGGGATGATGACGGAGTGATGAATCTGGCGACGGTCCGCCAATGTCGCCGGTGGAGGATTACTTCGTGGTGGTCGCGAGTTGCGCGTGTTCGCGCCAGCGGTCAGGGAGGCGTTCCGGGTAGTTCTCCGCCACGTAGTCGTAGGTGTCGGAAAAGTGCGCGGCAATCTTCGCCAGTTCGTTGGTGCCGAGATCGATGGATTTGCTGACGTTGACGCGTGAGCCGGGATCGCCGGGGATGAAATCAATACCGAGGAAATCCGTGAGCCGGCGGAGTTCGGAGGCGTGAGTCGTCTCGCTCATGAGGTGTTCGTAGAAGAGAACGCAGATTTCCTGCGGTGGCACGACATGGAGCAGTTCGGTGAGTGTCCGCTTGTAATCCGTGCGCTGGGTCACCTTGGCGTTGGCTAGTTCGGCCGTGGCCTGGGCGCTGGCGCTGAATTCTTCGACCCCGACGAGGGTTTCCTTGTAGCGGAGGGCCGACCAGTAGCGGTCCACCGGGTCGCGCATGATAAACACGAACTTTGCGCCGGGAATAAGGTCGCGAATTGCTCGGAAACCGGAGGCATCGAGCAGGGAATAGGACGGGGTGATCTCGCCGACGACGCGGTGTTGCGGTTCTGCGACCAGGTTAAAGAAGTCGATGTAGCGGCGCGGATCCCAGGTCATTTCCGTGCGCAGGCAGAGGCAGCGGAGCCGCTTGATTTGCTCGCGGGCCGGGTGTTCGCCGATACGGCCGGCAAGTTCCTTCAAGCGGTCGGAGTATTTTTGGTTGAAGAGCGTGCAAAGGTCGGGGCGATGAACCGAGTCAAAGAAATGGAGTTCCTTGAAGGGGGAAAACCCGACTTGCGGATGGGCATCGAGGTACTCGGCGAGCCAGGAGGTGCCGGCCTTTTGCGCGCCGATGCCGACAAAGCAGGGCTTGCTCATGGCGGGCCAGGTGGAGCGGGCGGGCTGTATTTTCATGAGGATGCTGGTCGCGGCCTACTCATGCGGGTGGCCGGATGAAATGCGAAATAGTGTCGCCATGAAGCGACGATGAAATGTCGGCTGTGCGGCTCGCAACGCAAAAGCGTGGAGACGCCGCCGGGAACTGACAAAGCTTTTGCCAGACGACCGATTTGGAGTAGCGTGGCGGCTCTTGTGAATTCCACGATCATACGAACGCTGCTGGTGTACGGGATTGTCCTGCCGCTGGCGGTGATGGTGGGCTGGATGTTGAGCAGCCCGCTGGAAATGAAGAGCGCGGCGGTGGTGGGTGGCGTGATGTTCATGCTGCTTTTGCCCCTGATTCTGGCGCATCACTATGCCTTGCTGCTCTTCAGTTGGAACGCGCTGATCGTGGCTTTCTTCGTGCCGGGCCAGCCGATGTTCTGGACGGTGATGGTTGCGGTGAACCTGGCCATGGCAGTGGCGTACCGGATTTTGCAGCGGCGGCCGACTTTCATCTCCGCGCCTTCGGTCACTCTGACGTTGGCGGCGTTTGCGGTGGTTGTGTTGTTTACCGCCAAGGTGAATGGCGGCCTGGGCGCGCGCATGTTCGGGAGCGGAACGTACGGCGCAAAAGGCTATTTCTATTTGTTGGCCAGTTTGGCGGGGTACTTCGCGCTGGCCAGCCAGCCAATCCCCTTCGAGCGGTTGAACCGGTACATCGGCTATTTCAATTTGTCCGCCACATTGAGCGTGGTCAGTAACCTGTTGTTCTTCTTTCCGGCACTCTGGTTCCTTTACACGATCTTTCCCTCTACGCTGGCAATGGCGCAGGCGCAGGCGCAGTACAGTGGCGGCATGTTCACCCGGCTCGGCGGATTCTCGATTGCGGCCGTGGCAGTGGTTCAATATCTCCTGATGCGATACGGCGTGTCGGGCATTCTCCGCGATTGGCGGAAGATCGTATTGTTCGGCGCGCTGGTGTTTTTGAGCATGTGGGGTGGTTTCCGGTCTTCGCTGCTGCTTATTTTCACGATGGTGGGGGTGCTGTATCTGTTTGAGGGTCTTTTCCTGACGCGGTGGACTTTGGCCGCCTTGTTCCTGGCCGGTTGTGGCTATACGGCGCTATTTGTCGGCGCGAAGAAGCTTCCGCTCAACATGCAGCGCGCGGTTTCCGTGTTGCATGTCGATGTGGACCCCGCCGCGGTCGCGGACGCGCGCGCGTCCTCGGAATGGCGGGTGCGCATGTGGATGGCAGTGCTGCCGGATTTGCCGAAATATGTCTGGGTCGGCAAAGGCTTCTCAATGAACCCGACTGAAATGGCGCTGACTCAGGAATCGGTGCGGCGCGGCCTGGCTCCCGACTACCAGAATTCACTTGTCGCCGGTGATTATCACAACGGGCCACTTTCACTCTATATTCCGTTCGGCCTCCCGGGCGTTGTGACTTTCGCCGCGTTCCTGATCGCGGGACTGCGCGCGTTGTGGCGTAACTACAAGTTCGGCGACCAGCGCCTGCTGACTATCAACCGCTTTCTTCTGGCCTCGTATGTAGTGCGCATCATCATGTTCCTTTTCGTATTCGGATCGATGCGCTCGGACGTGGCGACGTTCACGGGCCTGGTTGGTCTGAGTGTGGCGTTGAATCGGGGCATTTGCTCGGCGTCCCAACAGGCGAAAATTGCACAGCCCGTCGCCTCCGGCACGGTTGGCCTCCAGCCCGGGATGGCATGAGCGCGGTCGCGCCTCACGCACCGCGCGTATCGGCCGCGATTCGGAATCTGGCACGGTTGTTTTCTCACTTCCGCCCCGAACCCTGTTTCGCTAGGGTGCCTGCACTTATGGCACTTGATGACATCCTGTTGGAAGCGGAGGAGAAGATGATGAAGACCGAGCAGGTGGTGCAGCACGAGTTCAGCGGCTTGCGCACCGGCAAGGCTTCGCCCGCGTTGGTCGAGAACATCATGGTGGAGGTCTATGGCTCGCACATGCGTATCCGTGAGTTGGCCGGCATCACCACTCCCGAGTCCCGCCAAATCCTGATCCAACCGTGGGACATGCAGACAACAGGGCCCATCGAGAAGGCCATCCAGAAGTCCAATTTAGGCATCAACCCGGCGGTGCAAGGAAAAGCCATCCGCATCGTGCTCCCCGACTTGAGTCAGGAACGCCGGCATGAATTGGTGAAGATTGCGCGTAAAATGACTGAGGACGGTCGCGTCGCCGTCCGCCATGTGCGCCGCGATGCCATTGAGCACATCAAGAAGGAATCCAAGAGCGGTGGCGTTTCCGAGGAGGACGTGAAGCACGCCGAGACCGAGGTTCAGAAACTCACCGATCAATACATTGCCAAGATCGAGGAGCACCTTGCGCACAAGGAAAAGGAAATCATGACCGTTTGACGGTCGTGTTGGAAACGGCGCCTATGTCTGATTTTAAGTTTCAATGCCCGCACTGCCAACAAAAGCTCCAGTGCAGCGAGAAGATGTCCGGGCGGCAGATCGTCTGCCCGTCCTGCAACCATCTCATCACCATCCCGGCGGTTCCTGGCCGGACCGTTGAGCACAAGCCTGAGGTTGGCAACACTTGGGCGACTTTTCCGCCGCGGCCGCTGCCCAAGAAGCCGGACGCATGAAAGCCGAAGCCGCGGTTTGTTTTGGCAGAGAACCGAACTTCAGGCTCCCAACCAGGCGCTGATCACCTCATCGGCACCTCATCCCGTAGAAATTGGTTTGCCTGCCGCGCGCGCGCCGGGAACAGTGTCTCCATGCGCGTGAGACTTCTCCTTCTGCTCTCGATCGTGCTGAACGTTGCCTTGGCGGCCGCGTTCTTCGGCTGGTTCAGCTTGCAGCCCAAGAACGTGGTCTCCGTGCCGCGCCCCGTGGTGGTGTCCCCCGTCAATACCAACGTCGTGCGCATCATCAAGACAAACGTCCTCGTCCGTCCGCGTACCTTCATGTGGCAGGAGGTCGAGACTCCCGACTACGTTGCTTACGTGCAGAACTTGCGCAGTCTCGGTATGCCTGAAACCACAGTGCGTGACATCATTGTCGCCGACGTTGACCAGATCTTCGCGCGGCGGCGGCGCGAAGAGGCGGCGTCGCAGGATATCGAATGGTGGCGCGCCGAACCGAGCGACTCCTTTCAATCCAATGCGCTTGCCCGTGCCACCGCCCTTGATGCTGACCGTGAAGCTTTGCTCACACGGTTGCTCGGGGAGAATTGGAAGCGGGACCGCGAGACACCTGCGACCGAGGCCATTCCGCTGGCAGGGGAAATTTTGGGCGCACTGCCCGAGGACGTGAAACAATCCGTGCGCAAAATCGCGTCGCTCGCCGGCCAGCGGGCCGCAGAGTACATTGGGCAGATGGACTCCCAAGGCCGTCCGGTGAACGAGTTCGAATTGGCGAAGCTGCGCGAACAAACCCGCGAAGAACTCGCCAAAGTCCTCAACGCTCAGCAGCTTGAGGAGTTTCTGCTCCGCTATTCCAACAACGCCAACCGCCTGCGCGCCCAGTTCGCCGGCCTGCCGCTCTCCCCCGAGGACTTTCGCGCCTTGTTCCGCGCCACGGACAAGATCGACCGCGATCTCGAACTCAAGCTCATTGGAGACGATCCTGATTCGCAACGTCAGAGGGCGGCTCTCGAACAGGAGCGTGCCTCGGTTATCGCGAAAATTCTCGGTGCCGAACGTTTTGAGACGTTCGCGATGATGGGGGATCCGGACTACAAGGAGGCCCTGGCACTGGCCGGTCGCATCGGAGCGAACAAGGAGACCGCCACTGCCCTGTACGAGATCAGCAAGGCGACCAAGGAAGAGGTGGATCGTGTCACGGGCGATGCCTCGTTGAGCGCGGCCGAAAAGCAGCAGCAACTTCGTGAAATCGAACTGGACCAACAACGGGCCCGCGCCATGCTCCTCGGTGAGCAAACGGTCGCCGATCCGCCGCCGCCGCAACCATCGGCCCCGCCGCTGCGCGTCCATGCCAAGGAACCCGGCGAGACACTGGGGGAAATGGCGTTTCGCTTTCGGGTCAGCATTCGCGACATTCGTGAGGCGAATCCCGGGCTGGACATCAACCGCGTTCCCGCAGGCGTGCCGATCAACATTCCCTATCCGGCTCAGCCGCCGACACCTCCGGTGCTGGCACGTTGATCATTTCAATTTGTTCTTGGGCAGTTCCTGCGGCGGAAGCTGCACCAGTTCCAGCGCGTCTTGCGCCCCTTCGCGAATCTCCGGATCCGGGTCGTTCAGCAGGCCGTTGAGCAAGCCCACCACGCGCTGGTCTTCGAGGTCGATCAGGCCGTCGATGGCGCTTTGCCTCACTTCGTTTGGCAATCCCTGGCGCACCGCCAGCCCGAGTAGCACCAGCTTCTCGTCTTTGTAGCCCTCAATGGCCAGCAATGAATCCACGATGTCCACCAGCAACTGCTGGTCGCGCTCGACTTGGAACAATCGCGTCAGCGTGCGAACCGATTCCACGCCGGGCCGTTCAGCAATCTCCATGATGATGTCGATGCGCGTGTCTTGATTCGTGGTTGCCGCGTAATCCCTCTCCAATGCCGGCAGCGGCTTTGCCAACGGCGTTTCATCCGGTGGCTCTGGCGGGTTCACGGCACGCTGGTTCGCCGCCTGGACCGCCGCGCTCGCCATTGCGCTGGTGGCCGCCGGGGCGACGGCGGGCACCGCGGGAGCCGCTGGTTGCGGCGAATTCGCGACCGGCTGGAGGGGTGTTGCGACCGGCTCCGCCTGCGTTGTCACAACGGATGGCGCGACGGTGCCGCCCCTCCCGGCGAACTTCGGCAGGAGCAACAATGCGGACAGCGCCACGCACAACACGACGATGGCGATAATGATTGTTCGAGACATTCTTTGCTGGCGCAGAATGTGACCGCGCCGGCGGCGAATTCAAATTTGATTTTCGCCTCCGGCCACCGGTAGCCTCCGCGCCTTTAATACAACAACACAGCGAAAGAAAAGTTATGGCACTGCGATTAGGCGACGAAGCCCCGAATTTCACTGCGGACACCACCGAGGGCCGCGTCGACTTCCATGAGTGGCTCGGGGGCGCCTGGGCCGTCCTTTTTTCCCATCCGGCCGATTACACACCTGTCTGCACCACCGAGTTGGGCGCAGTTGCGAAGATGAAGCAGGAGTTCGAGCGCCGGAACGTCAAGGTCATTGCCATCAGCGTGGATCCCATCGACGCCCATCATGGCTGGATCAAAGACATCGAGGAAACGCAGTGCGCGCGCATGAACTTTCCGATCATCGCCGATCCGAAGCGCGAGGTCGCGGCCCTTTACGACATGATCCATCCCAACGCGGACACGACCTTCACCGTGCGGTCCGTCTTTGTCATCGGGCCGGACAAGAAGATCAAACTCACGCTGACCTATCCGGCCTCCACCGGCCGCAACTTCCTCGAACTCCTGCGCGTCATCGACTCGTTGCAACTCACCGCGAAGTTCAAGGTCGCCACGCCGGCCAACTGGAGCGATGGCGAGGACTGCATCATCACCACTGCGGTCAAGGATGAGGAAATTCCTGCCCAGTTCCCGAAAGGGCACCGCCGCGTGAAGCCATACCTCCGCTACACCCCGCAGCCGAACCGGTGATTTCTGACCGCGTCGGCGCACCTCGGTTTCTTGCTGGATGCGCATTTCTCAATGGTGGAACTCGTCGCGCTGCAACGAGTGGCGCCGCGTTAAGCGGCGCAATGGACGGACTCGCGCCGTCCTTTCCGTCCGCTCTGCGTGGACCGGGATGCCGCAGCGTGACAACCACTACCTGCGAAAAGGTGAGATGCGCCCGTCCCGTGGCCCAATTTGAAATCCGATTCGGAATCCGGGTTGAAATGACACGCCGCCGTTTCGCAGTATCCCGCCACGTATGAAATTGGACGACGCGCAACAGCGGCAGGTGGCTGGTTGGATCGAGCAGGGGTTGAAACTTTCGGACATCCAGAGCCGGATTGCCTCCGAACTGGGCGTGTCCATGACTTACATGGACGTGCGTTTCTTGATCGATGACTTGAAGCTCAAGATCAAGGACGCCGAGTTGCCAAAAGCGGTTGCGCCGATCGTGACGGATGCGCCGGTCGCCGCACCAGTCGCGCCGGTCCCGGTGACCGCTGGTAGTGTCTCGGTGTCCGTGGACCAGGTGACGCGGGCCGGCGCGCTGGTCAGCGGCCGCGTTCGCTTCTCGGATGGCAAGGGCGCGGAATGGTTCCTCGACGAAATGGGGCGGCTGGGTCTGGCTGGGACGGAGGCCGGGTACCGTCCTTCCCCGGAGGATTTCCGCGCGTTCCAAAACGAACTGCGCGTGCAACTCGAGCGCTTGGGCTACGCCTGACGGCTCGGCTTACCGAAGCCGCGCGCGGTTCCTCCAAAGCTCCCCGGGCTTGAAGATTCCAGCCGGTGTGACGATGCCGGTGATCAATTCCGGCGGGGTGACATCGAAGCCCGGATTCCGCGCGTGGCTGGTCGGATTGGCCACGCGAACAAATGCCCGCTTCCCTCCACCCGTAATGCCCCACGCTCCCAACACCTCGTCCTCGTGTCGCTCCTCAATCGGAATATCGCGCCCGGAGCGGAGATTCCAGTCGATGGTTGAGAGGGGAATTGCGACGTAAAACGGAATCCGATGCCGGTGCGCGAGTACGGCCTTGGTGTAGGTGCCGATTTTGTTCGCGACTTCGCCGGTGCGCCCGAGCGTGCGGTCGCTTCCGACAATTACGAGGTCGATTTCCCCGCGCGCCATCAGCAGGCCGGCCGCGTTGTCTGCGATGATCTCGTGCGAGATGCCCTGCTGCGCCAGTTCCCATGCGGTCAAGGTCGCGCCCTGGCTGCGCGGGCGGGTTTCATCGCACAGAACATGGAATCTCCGGCCCTGCTCCTGCGCGGCGTACATGGGCGCTGTCGCGCTTCCGTAATCCACGAAAGCCAGCCAACCCGCGTTGCAATGCGTAAGCACGGTGCAACCTTCGCGGATGAGCCTGGCTCCGTGCCGGCCGAGTTCCTGGCAATGGCGCGCGTCCTCATTCGCGAATTCCTCCGCCGCCGCCACGGCAAGATCTTGCTGTTCCGCCACGGTCTGGCCGGCGGCAATTTCCGCCCGCACCTGCAACATGGCATTGACGGGATCGACCGCGGTGGGCCGCGCCGCTTTGAGAATGTCGAACACCTCGTCCACGTGCTGTTTGAATTTTCCAACGTCGCGGCCGCGGAACGTGAGCGCGCCCTGGGCGAGTCCGTAGGCTGCTGTCGCGCCGATGGCTCCAGCCCCGCGCACCACCATGTCCTTGATGGCCGCGGCGGTTTCACGGTGATTCCGGGTGCCGACGAGCTTGAACTGATGAGGAAGAAGGCGCTGCTCGATCAACCAGACGCGGTTGGAAGCCCGGTCAAAGGTGACCGTGCGGTGGTGCTTCGTGGTTTTGCCGAGGCGGACGTTCACGCTGCATTGCCGCGTGCCTTGAGGTTCTTGATCTTCGCGCGCACCGAGTCGAACGCGGGATGGTTGCGCACGTTCTCAAGGTCCGGATCCGAGGCGAGCCATTTGAAGTCCGAGTAACCGGCGGACAACGCGCGGTCCAGGGTGGACAAAGCGGCCTCCGCGTCGTTGGTGAGCGAGTAACTGCACGCGAGGTTGTACAGCACGCTCGGGTCGTCAGGGAGCAACTGCGCCAGTTGCTGGTCCACCTTCAATCCGTCGTCGATGCGCCCGCGCCGGGTGTAATCATCGCCGAGGATTTGCAACGCCTCGACGTAGCCTGGATCGCGCCGGACGACGCCCTCGATGAAGGCAATCTCGACATCGAGATTGCGCTTTTCATCGCGGGAAAGTCGCTTGGGCGTTGTCTTCTTCGGCATACGGCGCGGGAAGTTTTCTCACGCCCGAAGCGAAGTCAAGCGGCACGAAGGCGGTTCCGTGTTCTTGCGGTTGAATGTCCCGGCGCCATTGCCTAGCCTCGCCGCACATGATTGTTCGCGGACTCATCAACCCCCAGCTTGCCTCGCTGCTTTGTCGCGTGCGGCACACCAATGCCCTGGTGATTGCCGACGCCGCGTTTCCGTTCTGGCCGCAGATCGAGACGGTCGATCTGGCCCTTACTCATGGCGTGCCCACCATTCCGCAGGTTCTCGAAGTGCTCTTACCCAATTGGAAATGCGGCCAGGCCTTCATGGCGGCCGAGTTCAACACCCACAACACACCGGCCCATCGGCGCGCCTTTGCCCGCGCCATCGGCGCCCCAGTCGCCTTCGAACCCCACGTCGAGTTCAAGAAGCGCGTGCCCGGTGCCATCGGCCTGGTTCGCACCGGCGACACCACGATGTACGGCAACCTCGTCCTTATCTCCGCCTGACCATGAAATCCGCTGTCACCATATCGCTCGTGCCGGAATCGCGCGGCGGCCCCTTTGTGTTTTGGGATAATCTTGCCGCGGGCTGCGCCGCCGCGGCGAAACACGGCTTCGACGCCGTCGAGTTGTTCCTGCCTTCCGCCGCCTCTTTGAAGATTCGGGAACTCGAGGATTTACTGGCCAAACACAAGCTTTCCGTGGCCGCGTTCGGCACCGGCGCGGGCTGGGTCAAGCACCGACTGCGGCTCACCGATCCCGATGCGCGCATCCGCCGCGAGGCGGAGGAATACATCGGGGCGTTCATCGACCTGGGCGCGGCGTTCGACGCGCCGGCCATTCTCGGCTCGATGCAGGGCCGCTGGGGCGAGGGTGTGAAGCGACAGCAGGCTATTGAATGGCTTGCCGAGTCCATGGAAAACCTGGGCGCACGCGCGAAGTCGCACGGAATGCCGTTCCTATACGAGCCGCTCAACCGCTACGAGACGAACCTCTTCAACCACGTCCGTTCCACGGTCGAGTTCCTCGGCCTCCTGCGCACGAAGAACATCCGCATTCTCTGCGACCTGTTCCACATGAACATCGAGGAGGGCGACATTGCTGCTGGATTGCGCGCCGCGGGCCGGCGCTTGGGCCACGTGCATTTCGCCGACACCAACCGCCACGCCGTCGGCCTCGGTCACCTGGACATCGCCCCAGTCGCGAAGATGCTCAAGGACATGGAATTCGAGGGCTATATCTCCGCCGAGATTCTCCCGCTGCCCGACAGCGAAACCGCGGCGAAGCAGACCATGTCGAGCTTCCGCAAGGCGTTTGGGAAGAAGGCCTGACCATGCTGAAACACCAACTCATCCACCCGCGAATCAATGAAATCCTCGGCCGTGCCGGGCACCACGCCAAAGTCCTGATTGCCGACGGCAATTATCCGGCCTCGACCAAGAAGGGGCCGAACGCCGAGGTTGTGTGCCTGAATCTCTCGCCCGGCGTGATCACTTGCGCGCAGGCATTGCGCGCCGTTCTCAGCGCCGTTCCGGTCGATTTGGTCAACACCATGGGCATCCCGGCTGACGATCCCTACGCCAAGGCCGGCGAACCGCCCGTGTGGAACGACTATCGTCAGATCGTCCGCGAGGCCGGACTCAAGGTGGAACTTGAACCGATTCTAAAGTGGAATTTCTACCAGGCCGTCGAATCACCCGACCACGTTCTCACGATCCAGACCGCCGACCAGGCACTCTGGGCCAACGTGTTGCTGACCATCGGCTGCCGGCAGGCGTGAAGTCGCGACCGTACGGTTTGGTTGATTGATTGCACGCGAGTAGAGGTTCCTGCCGCTCTGGCCGAATCTCAAAACGCCGCCTCGAACAGCGCTGCGAAGTCGGCATCGGTTACCGGCCGCGGATTGAAGCCCGCCGTCCATTGACGCGCGGCCTCAGCGGCAAGAGCGGGGATGGCGTCGGCGCGCACGCCACAATCGCGCAGGCGCACCGGCATTCCCGCCGCGCGCAACAAGGCGTCTATTTCCGCGGCGAGCGCCTCGACTGGATTGCCGCTGCTGTTCGTCAGTCCGGCGGCGAGGGCAAGCCCGGAATACGCATCGCGTGCGGTCTCTTCCTGTCCGTTGAAGCGCACCACGTGCGGCAGCATCATGCCTGCGGCTTGGCCGTGAATGACGTTGAAGCGCGCGGTGAGCGGGTTGGCTGCGGAATGCGCCGCGCCGAGCATCGAGTTCTCAATGGCCGTGCCCGCGAGCGCCGCGCCCCATTGCATCCGGCCGCGTGCCGAGACGTCGCCAGCGTCTTGAATCACGGCGCGGAAACTCCCCGCCAGAAGCTGGAACGCCTCGCGCGAGCACATGGAAGAGAACGGGTTGCGCTTGCGGGTCACGGCGGTTTCCACGGCGTGCGCCACCGCGTCGATCCCGGTGCAGGCGGTCACGCGCGGCGGTTGCGACAGTGTCAGTATTGGGTCGAGGATCGCGACACGCGCGGCAGCCTTGGGATCAAGGCATGCCATCTTCTGGTGCGTTTCTTCATCGGCGATCAGCGCGGCGGACTGGCATTCGCTACCGGTGCCGGCGGTGGTGGGCACGGCAATGAGCGGCAGCATCGGCTGCGTAGCCTTGCCCACGCCCCAGTAATCGCGCATCCGCCCGCCGTTGGTGAGCAGGAAGTTGCAGCCCTTGGCGGTGTCCATCGAACTGCCGCCGCCCAGCCCGATGATGACCTCCGGGCGGCATTCCCGCGCCACGGCCAGGCAGGCGTCCACGTCGCGCGTGGTGGGGTTCTCCCGCACGCGGTCGAAGATTGTCACCTGCACCCCGGTTGACCTCACTTCTTCGGCCAACTTCTCCGCGTGGCCTGCTGCGATGATTCCAGCATCCGTGACCAGCAGCGCGGATCGCGCGTTCAATTCTTTGACAAGGTCAGGAATCTTCGCCGAGGTGCCGGGGCCAAAAATCAGGCGCGTGCGCGGCTGAAAGTCGAACGGCATCAGGCCGTGGGCACGAATGGAAGACGCAGATGAAACCATGACGCACAGCAGACTCAGGCGGACGGCGGGATGTTCAAGCCCAAGGTGGAAAATTCCTTCGCCCCAGGACGGGCTTCCGGCATATTCCGCCGCACATGAAGTCAATGACCGGCTACGGCTGGGGGGAAGCGGCGCAGAACGGGTTCAAGGTCACCGTCGAACTCAGCTCCGTGAACCGCAAGCAGAGCGAAATCTCGGTGAACCTCCCGCGCGAACTCGAAGTGCTTGAGGCGCAAATTCGCGACGAGTTGAACAAGCGCGTCGCCCGCGGCCGCGTGACCGCGCGGGTCGCGCTTCATGCCGGCGAGGACAAGCCAGCCACCGCCCCGCGCATCAACAAATCTATCGCCAAAGCCTACGCCAGGGAACTTCGTGCCCTGGCGCGCGAACTCAAGCTCGCCGGCGAGGTCACGCTCGACCTCGTCGTCCGCGCACCCGGCGTGGTGGAGGCGGACTCGGATGCGCCGGACGCGGAGGATTTCTGGCCCTCGGTGGAGAAGGCGCTGCGGCCCGCGCTCGAAATGCTTGTTGCCATGCGCGAGAAGGAAGGCGCGCACCTGCGGGTGGACCTGGTCAAACGAGTTGAACTGATGCGCAAGGCCGCGAAACGCGTCGCCCAGCGCGCGCCACAGGTCCAGCAACGCTACCGCGAGCAATTGCTGGCGCGCATCCGGAGCGCCGGCCTCGAGGCGGCGCAGATCGAGGAGGAGCGCGTGTTGAAGGAAGTGATCTTCTTCGCTGACCGCTCTGACATCACGGAGGAAATCACGCGCCTGCAAAGCCATTTCAAACAGTTCGACGACTGCGTGAACTCGCGCGAGCCGGTGGGCCGTGCGCTGGATTTTCTGGCGCAGGAAATGAACCGCGAGATCAACACCATCGGATCGAAGGCCAACGACGAGTTGATCTCGCGCGAGGTGGTGACATTGAAGACGGAACTCGAGAAGTTCCGTGAACAGGCCCAGAACGTGGAATGAAATCTCCCGCCCAAAACTCCGCCATCCGGGCCGGCTCACGGCGTCAACGCCGTGCGCGCCCCGCAAGTCCCGAGGCCACACGCCCGGCCGTCGCGCCAGTCCAACGTCCGCAACCGGCACCGAAACCGGTGCCGCTGCCGGAGCCGTTGTTGGCGAGGACGCCGCTGCTTTTCGTGATCTCCGCGCCATCGGGCGGTGGCAAGACAACGCTTTGCAACGAGTTGCTGGCCGCGCGCAAGGAGATGGCCCGCGCCATCACCTGCACCACGCGCGCGCCGCGCCCTGGTGAGAAGGACGGCGTGGATTACTACTTTCTCGACGCCGGCACGTTCTTGAAGCGGGTGCAGGCCGGGCATTTTCTCGAGCACGCCACGGTGTACGGAAACAGCTACGGCACCTTGCGCTCCGAGGTGCTGGACAAGCTGCGCCAGGGCAGGGATGTGCTGCTCAACATTGATGTGCAGGGCGCGGCCAGCGTGCGCGCAAGCGTGGAGGGCGACGAAGAGTTGAAGCGGGCTTTTGTGTCCGTGTTTCTCACGCCGGCCTCGATACAGATTCTCGAGGCGCGCCTGCGCAAACGCGGGCAGGATCCCGAGACCGCCATCCAGAAGCGCCTGAGCGTGGCACGGCAGGAGGTCGCGCAATGGAAGAACTTCGATTACCTCATCATGAGCACGAGCATCGATGAAGACCTGCGGCGGATGCTCGCCATTGTGGATGCGGAGAAGATGCGGCAGGCGCGCGCGAAGGCGCCGGAGTTTTGACGGAGTTTCACACCAGAAAGGCGCGGCATGAATCCAGACCAATGCATCCTTCTCGGCGTGACCGGTTCGATCGCCGCGCACAAGGCGGTGGACCTCGCCAGCCTGCTGGCCAGGGACGGGTTCGATGTGCATGTGGTGATGACCGCGGACGCGCAGCGGTTTGTCACGACGCTGCCCTTCAAGACCATGTCACGGAACCCGGTGGTCACCGATCTCTACGACGAGGAGGAAGGCTGGAAGCCGGCGCATATCGAACTGGCCGACCGCGCGCGGTTGCTGCTCATTGCCCCGGCCACGGCGAACGTGATCGCTAAGCTGGCGCACGGCATCGCAGATGACGCGCTGACCTGCATGGCACTGGCGTTGCAACCGGAAGCGCGGCTGGTGATCGCGCCGGCCATGAACGGAAAGATGTGGCAGCACCCGGCCACGCAGCAGAACGCCGCCACGTTGAAGTCGCGGGGCGCGGAGTTCATCGGACCGGACAGCGGCCTGTTGTCCTGCGGTTACGAGGGCATCGGGCGGTTGATGCCTGTCGAGGCCATCGCCGCCCGGGTGCGCGAAATCATGCGGTAAATGTCCGGCACGGGCCGCCCATGCGATTCCACTGGCCACGAATGAAGCGCCTGCGGGAGTTGCTGCGGCCAGCGGCGCCCGACCCGGCGGAGCAATTATTCCGGCTCAAGGCGGTCGAGCGCGATGTCATCCTGCCGATCAAGGCGCTCTACCTTGGCATCCTCGTCTATTTCTTCTATTTCTCACGTTGGTATGGCGAGACTGGCACTGCGCAGGAATTGGTGCAGGTGGTGGCCGAGCGGTTCTTCGTCATTTACCTCATCATCAATGTGGTGGTGGCGGCGTTTATCCTGATTCCCGCCCGGATGAACCTGGGGCGCGCCCAGCGGGTGGTTTTCGCGGTGAGCTTCATCGACGGACTTTTTCTTTCGGCGCTGACCCTGGTCACGGGTGGCTTCGACTCGATTCTCTACTGGCTCTTTCCAGGGTTGATCATCCGCAACTCCCTGAGCCACCCGGCTGCGCGACCACAGATCATCCTGAACCTGTCGGTGGTGTTGAGCTTCGTCATCGCAGGGGGGTTGGACATTGTCGCGTCAGCGTCGGATTTGCTGACGCCGGCGGAGCCGTCCGAGCACGCGGAGCCATTGTTCCTGCGGTTCGTGGTGCTGCTGTTGTTCACGGGCGTTTGCTATGGCTTGCAGGTGTTGATCGAGAACGCGCGACAGGCGGCGGAGGAAACCCGCGAGTCCGCCTCCCGCCAGGAGCAGTTGCGCGCCGCCGGGCGGCTGGCTGCCGAAATCGCGCACCAGATCAAGAACCCGCTTGGCATCATCAACAACGCCGCGTGGTCCATCCAGCGGGCGGTTGCCGGGGGCAAGCCGGTGCCGGTGGACCAGGTCGGGATCATTCGCGAGGAGGTCGCGCGTTCGGACAAGATCATCACGGAGTTGATGGGCTACGCGCAGCTTGCGGAGGGGACAGTCGAGCGCCTGAACGTGGTGCAAGAGATAAACCACGCCATTAACCAGATTCTGCCGCCCGGCGTGTACCGGAATATCCAGGTCCGCACTTCGTTTGGCAGCGCCCTGCCGCCGTTGCTTATGCAGCGGCGGCACTTCTCGGAGATGCTCTCGAACCTCCTGCTGAACGCCCGCGAGGTTCTGGCTGGGGGCGGCGTGATTGAGATCACCGCCGAGGCGCGGGAGGACGCGGTGCGGATCACCGTGGCGGACGACGGTCCCGGGATCGCGCCGGAGCAATGCGAGCGCATCTTCGAGCCGTACGTGAGCACCAAGCCGCAGGGGACCGGACTCGGCCTTTCCATCGTGCGGCACAACGCGGAGGTTTACGGCGGCCACGCCCGTGTGGAATCGGAGCTTGGACGCGGCGCGCGCTTCGTCTTAGATTTGCCGACACGAACCTTTATGCGGCTGCGCAAATGACCCGTCCCCTGCCTCCATTGCTTGTCGTCGATGACGAACGAAACATGCGGGCCTCCCTCCGCGGCATCCTCGGCGGCGAGGGTTACGAAACGCGCCTCATGGAGTCGGCCGAGGACGCGCTGCGGGTGCTGGAGCGCGAGGAGTTCTTCATGGCCATCTCGGATTTCCGGCTGGGCGGCATGAACGGCGGCGAGTTCATCAAGCAGTGCCACGAGCGCTGGCCAAACATGCCCGTCGTGCTCATCACGGCATATGCGACGCCCAAGATGGCCGCGGACGCGATCAAATCCGGCGCGTTCGATTACCTGCCGAAACCCTTCGAGCCGGAGGAATTGCTCAATGTCGTGGCGCGCTGCGCGGAGCGCCACCGGCTGCTGCGTGAGAACGCAACATTGCGCGCGCGCTCGGGCGAGGCGAACCGGGTCGAGGACATCATCGGCGAATGCCCGCGCGTCCGCGAACTGCGCGACCTGGTCCGCACTGTCGCTCCAGCCAACGCCACCGTGCTAATCCTCGGCGAGAGCGGCACGGGCAAGGAACTCATCGCTGGTGCGTTGCATTTCCTGAGCGCGCGTTCCACCGCGCCGTACGTGCGGATCAACTGCGCGGCCATTCCCGAGGCGCTGCTGGAGAGCGAGCTTTTCGGCCACGAGAAAGGTGCCTTCACTGGTGCCATCCGCCAGAAGGCCGGGCGGGTTGAGGAGGCCGACGGCGGAACCATCTTTCTGGACGAGATTGGCGACATGAGCCGGCCGCTCCAGGCCAAGCTGCTGCGGTTTCTCGAGGACGGTTCGTTCACGCGCGTGGGAGGAAACGATGAGCTGCGTGTGGACGTGCGGCTGATTGCGGCCACGAACCGCGACATTGTGGCCGCGATCCGTGAAGGGCATTTCCGCGAGGATTTGTTCCACCGGTTGAACGTCGTGCAGTTGCGACCGCCACCGCTGCGGGAACGTGGCGGGGATGTGCTGTTGCTGGCCGGGCATTTTCTGCGGCACTTCAACGTGGTAATGAAGAAAAGTATCAAAGCCTTTTCTCCCCTGGCGGAGCAGAAGCTCATGACCCATCACTGGCCGGGAAATGTGCGCGAGTTGCGCAACGTGATCGAGCGGGCGGTCATTCTCGAGACCGCGGCCGAGATCGCGGCGCGCAGCCTGCCGGACTTCGCCATCGAGAGCGGTCTGCGCAAGGTGGAAGCACCCGTGCCGGCGACCGCGTCGTCGCTCGACGAGGCGATGGCCGATTACGAACGAAGGTTGATCGAGACGACGCTGGAGCAAAACCGGTTCAATCAGGGCCGCACCGCGGAGCAGCTCAAAATCAGCCGGCACGCCTTGCGTTATCGGATGCAACGCCTCAACATCTCCGGGCCGGCGGATGGAGAGGAAGAAACAACCTCGCCAGCCGCCTGATTCATGCTCGGGATTCTATTTGCACAAGCGAACACTGAGATCGTGAACCGTCTTGAAGAGACTGGTTCCGATCACCGATTCACCACCACGGACCTGCTTATCGTGGTGTCGGCCGCGCTGGTCGTGGGGTTGGCACTGTTGATTTGGGCGGTCTTTCTCCGCAAACGTCGGGACGAACACGACCACCCGGATCCGCATCGCACCGAGAGCATTGTGGAGGCGCCCTCCAGCTCCGGCCACCACGGACGCCGCAAGCACAAGCGCCGCCGTCGCCGTCGCCGTGACCACCGCCCGCGCAACCCGACCCTGAGCCAAACCGGGGGACTTCCCTCGCCGCGCCCCGAGGATCAGCCGCCGCCTTACTGATGGAACAAAGCAGGGCCATCACCCAGCGTAGCGCGAGCAACCTCGCGCTCGCGTTCGTGCTGCTGCCCAAGGAGAAGCGCGATGGGATGTCCGCGCTTTACGCCTTTTGCCGCGAAGTGGATGACGTGGCGGATGACGAATCCACCCCCGTCGAGCAGCGGCGCCGCGCGCTGGCGGAATGGCGCGCGGATATCCACGCGGCCTGCCGTGGCGGAGCGCCGAAATTTCCGGTCAACCAGGAATTGCAGGCGGTGATCCGCACGCATCCCGGGCTCACCTTTGAGTTGTTCGATGAACTGATCCGCGGCGTGGAAATGGACCTCGACATCAAGCGGTACGGCACCCACGCGGAACTGGAGCAATACTGCTACCGCGTCGCCTCGGTGGTCGGTTTGTTGAGCATCGAAATCTTCGGCTACACGAATCCGCTCACGCGCGAATACGCGGTGCATCTGGGCAAGGCGCTGCAACTCACCAATATCGTCCGCGACGTGCAGACCGATGCGGAACGCGGGCGGATTTACCTGCCGTTGGAGGAAATGGCCAGGTTCGGCGTGACCGAGGATGAGATACTGCGCGGCGAATACTCGGCGAAGTTCCGCGAACTGGCCGGCGGCATGGCCACGCGGGCCAAGGATTTTTACCGCCGCGCTCATGAGTCGTTGCCGCGCGAGGACCGGCGCGCGATGGCGGCGGCGGAGTTGATGGGATCGGTCTATTGGCGACTGCTGCAGAAGATCGAGGCCCGGCAGTTCAACGTGTTCGGTCCCACGCTTACGCGCGTCAGCAAGGCGCAGAAGATCCTACTGATCCTCCGTACCTGGTTCCGCGTTTTCTCCGGCGCGCTCGCGCCGAATTATGGCACGCCATGAGGCGGACGGGTCGGCGGTCGCGCCGCGCCGCCGGCTCATTGTCAATGCGGACGATTTCGGGCGGTCCAGTTCGATCAACGAAGCGGTCATCCGCGCGCATCGGGAGGGCATTCTCACCACGGCGAGCCTGATGGTGAACGAACCGGCCTGCGCGGAGGCGGTCGAGATGGCGCGGGCGAATCCCCGTCTCGGCGTGGGACTGCACCTTGCGCTGCTGTTCGGCCGCTCCGCGCTGCCACCGGAGCGGATTCCCGGACTCGTCAACGAACGAGGCGAGTTCAGCGAACAGCCGGCATGGGCGGGCGCGAGGTTCTTCTTCCAGCGCAGCCTGCATCCGCAGATTGAGGCGGAGATCGAGGCGCAGTTCGCCCGCTTCCGCGCCACTGGCCTCGCGCTCGATCATGTGAACGGACATTTGCACATGCACCTGCATCCGGTGGTGTTCGGCATTTTACGGCGGCGTGCGCGCGAATGGGGGATCACGCGCCTGCGCTTCACGCGCGATCCGTTCTGGCTGAATGCGCGGTTGGCGGGTGGTGCGTGGTTTTACCGCGCCAGCCATGCGTTGATCTACCGCGTGCTGTCTGCTCGCGCGCGCGGTGCGCTGGCGGCTCTGGGCGTGAGGCATACGGAGGTGGTGTTTGGTCTTTTGCAGAACGCGCAAGTGGACGAGGCTTACATTCGCCGGTTGCTGCCCGCGTTGCCATCTGGCGATTCGGAACTTTACTCGCATCCGTCGCTTGCCGAGTTTGGGCACGAGTTTGAGGGGTTGGTCAGTCCGCGCGTGGCGCAACTGGTCCGCGACGAGCGGATCGAACTCATCCGTTACCAGGATCTTTAGTATGCTGAAAATCTGGATTGTTCTTATTATCGCCTTCGTGTTCGAGGCGTTCGGGGTCATTGCGTTGAAGAAGGGGCTCGACCAGATCGGCCCGCGATACACCGAGCGCAAGGCCTCCATGCCGGTTTGGAAGAATGTGCTGAAGCTGGTGGGCGACTGGTTCACCAACAAGGACGTGATGGTGGGTCTGGTGCTCGAGACCATCTTTTTCATCCTGCTGCAATACCTGCTCGGGCAGCGCGACGTGAGTTTTGTCTGGCCGCTGACGGCCATGACGTTCGTCACCGCCACGCTGGCGGCGAAGTTCCTGCTCAAGGAACACGTCGATGCCGTGCGTTGGGGCGGCGTCGTGTTGATCGTGGCGGGTGCGGTGCTCATCGGCCTCAGCGAACACACGAAGCCGAAGCCGGAGCCGCCGCCCGCGGCTAAGTGACGGCCAGCAGGACGCGCGCGAGTTCGCGCGCCGCCATGGCGCTGTGCCGGCCCAGCCGGATCAACGCCGGGATTCTCTGAGGAGATTTCAGCACCGCCAGCGCGAGTTTCTGGCCGCTCATCCGCATGTCGGAATTAAGCAGCGCGTTGAAGTTGAGAGGCATGTCCTCGTCTGCCGCATCGGAAATGGCGCGCACAGTAGCGGACGCGATTCCCGCTTGTTCGCACGCGGCGCGGATTACGGCGGATTCCATTTCGACCGCGTCGCAACCGGTGCGTTCTCGTGCGTCGCGTTTTTCCCCGGCGGTGGAAAGGATGACGGGTGAGCAGAGAAACTTCGCCGGCCGGGCGCCGGCGGAATCCAGCCGGATCGCGAGTGCGGCATCCGCCGCGTCGAAGACCACATCCCCGGCCCGCAAGGCGGGTGAGAGCGCGCCCGCGAAGCCACAGGTCAGCACGAGGGCGGGCCGTTCCGCGGCCAGCGCGTGGGCGAGGGACTGCTGTGCATGGCGGGTTCCCATGCCGGTGACGAGCACGCGGATGTCGGTGCGGAAGACCAGTTGCCGGCGGAAGGGCCTCGCCTCTGGTTCGACGGCGAAACAGACGAGCGTGGACGCGCTCATCCTATTTCACTCCGGCCAGGCGGGTTTTCCAGACGTGGTAGAGTTGCACAGTCGCCACAACGTCGCGCAGGCAGTACTCGGCGATTTCACGATAGCGGCCTTCATCGAGCAACCGGCCCACGTCCATGCCGGTGACGCCGTGGCTCTTGGGGGATTCGATGCCGAATGCCTTGCAGTAGAAATCGAGGTTGAACTTTCGGGCCGCGCCGTCGCGTCCGCTCACGCCGTAGAAGGTCAACTGGTCGGCCAGGTCGCAATGCGGCTCGGTTGCGAACCGGTAGCCGAGCCAGTCCTTGCGCGAAATGGGCACGTCGAGTTGCGCGGAGCGGAGATAGAGAAACGGAACGTCGAAGCCGCGCCCGTTGAACGTGGCGATGCTGTCGTAGTGTTTTGCCACGTCCCAGAATTGCGTGAGCATCTCTGCCTCATCGACGCAGGGAACAAACTCCACCGGGCCGGCGTCGATGGCGTCATCCTCGAAGTCGTCAGCGGTGAACAGCACCTGACCGCGCGCGGTGTCGGCATTGAGCATGGCGACGCAGACGACGCGAGAGGTGAAGGGCCAGAGGGACATCATGGCCTGAAGCTCCGCGCGTTTCTTATCACGATCGGCGGGTTCGGGAAGTTTCTCTGCCTCGCGGAAAAGGTATTCCTGCTGGGTTTCGTCGAAAGATTCAACCGGGAGGGCAGAGGTCTCGATGTCAAAGACAAGGGTGGCCATGAAAAGAAAACCAGGATGGCGGGAGGCCATCCTGGTTGATCTGATTCAAACTACTTTTTCTTCTTCGCGGCGGGTTTCTTCGCGGCGGGTTTCTTGGCAGCGGCTTTCTTCTTTGCGGGCATTACTTTTCACCCCCAATCAGTTTTTCGTGGTTCATGGGCTTTCTTGTAGTGAGAAGCTCCGCAAGGGGGAAGCGTTTTCTCCAAGGAAATGCAGGATTTCTCGCGTGCCAGGAAGCGCCGCCCGATGAGTCACGCGCCAAATTTGTCGAACATCTTCGCGTTGGCCTGCATCAGGCGGATGAGAAATTTTGCATCGAAGACGCCGAGGGAGCCCGTATTCGCGCCGGTCTCGGTGAAGCGATCAAGCTTGTCTGAACCACTGCATGCAGAGTGCAGAAGCACCGGTTGCGGATGCCACGAGTGGCTTTTCATCGGGCACGGCGTCGAGTGGTCGCCGGTCACCACGAGTACGTCGGGTTTCTTCTTGAGCAGCACGGGCAACGCGGCGTCGAGATCCTCGATCGCCTTCTTCTTGGCCGCGAAGTTTCCGTCTTCGCCGGCTTTGTCCGTGTACTTGTAGTGGATGAAGAAGTAGTCGTAGTTGTCGTACTCGGCGACGTAACGCTCGAACTGTTCGCGAATGGTTTGAGGTCCTTCGATCTTGGCCATACCGACGAGTTGGGCGAGGCCCTTGTACATCGGATAGACCGCCAGCGCGGCAGGGCGCATCTGGTAGCGTTCCTCGAAAAGCGGGATTTCCGGTTGATGCGCGATGCCGCGCATGAGGAAGCCGTTGGCGGGTTGTTTGCCTTTCAAAAGAGGAAGAGCGGCTTTGTAAAAGTCTGCGACGAGCTTCGCAGCCTTCTTCTGCCGGGCGGACTTTGCGTCGGTGGGTTTCACCGTGGCAATGGGCAACCCCTCGCGGTTCGGGTCGCTGTCCGAGAGAGGGCCTTCGAGACCCTTACCACGGAAGATGACGACGAAGCGATGCTCCTTGCCGGCCTTTATGATGACCTGGGTGTCGCCAATCTTTTTGATTTTGCTGGAGAGCAGAGCGCAAAGCTCCTCGCATTTCTCGGTGGGAATCCGGCCGGCGCGACGGTCTGTGACGAGGCCCTTGTCATTGAGCGTGCAAAAATTCGCCCGTGCCGCGACGTCTCCGCCCTTGAGTTCCAGCCCGAGTCCCAATGCCTCGATCACGCCACGGCCGACCTCGAACTCCAGCGGATCATAGCCGAACAAACCGAGGTGCCCCGGGCCGCTGCCCGGCGTGATGCCTGGCGCGACTGGAATCATGCGGCCTTGTGCCGAGTCCTTGGTGATGGCGTCAAGGTTGGGTGTCGTGGCCGCTTCGAGCGGTGTGACGTAGTTGTTTTGTGCCACGGCGATGTCGCCGAGACCGTCCATGACCAAGAGCACAAGTTTGGCCCCGGTCTTGATGGTGTGTTTCGCGTAAACGCTGTCGAGGTTCATAAGTCCATTTCAAAGCTGCGGTTCAATTGTCGTCCGTGGGTGCGAACGACGGCGGATACTGCGAAGAAGGGGGCGGGGCGTCAACGGCGGAGGAATCGGGCGGGCGGTTCGTGCCGCCAATTTCCGGGAGCAGGGGGCGGCCACCGCAAAACAGAAAGGCCCGGGGAGAAAACCCCGGGCCTTGAGCGATTTCAACAATCGAGTTTTACAGCGTGTGTCCGGAGATGCTGCACGCGGCCTTGGTGTTCACGGCATTCAGGGTGTAGGTGCCGTTGGCAGGGCAGGCGGGTTTTTCGCGGATATACAGCGTGGGTCCGAAGAGATCGCCGTCCACGGGCAAGTCGGTGGAGGTCTTCTTCTGCTCGATCGCCCAAGTGGCTTTCGCGCCTTCCAACTGACGCAGGTTGTTGATGCAGGCGTTCTTCTGGCTGTTCTCACGCGCCTTGATGAAGTTCGGAATCGCGATAGCGGCCAAGAGACCGATGATGGCGACGACGATCATGATTTCAACGAGTGTGAAACCCGACTTGCGGCTGTTCTTGATTTGCATAGTTATAGCTGACCTTTCTGACATGCGGGGCGAACATCACAGCTCAGGCGGGTTTATTTTTATTACTTCAGTGTTCGCGTATTGCCTGAGCTACCCGCGCAAGAACCGTAGCAGTGGCGGTGCCAGATAAAATTGCTGCTTCGGCCTCCATTTTCCGGCGGATTGTCGCACGCTCACCATCTGCTTTGACTGCATGGTTGTCCTACAATCACCAGACATGCATGAAACTTGGACAGGCTCGGGAAGTCGTTTGCCAGGTTGCCCGCGTTGGGCCATACCAACTGCCGTGACTTGTGCTGAAAAACTCGTTCCTTTCGAACAACTCGCCGGATGGCGTTCCTGCATTCGGACTGCCGGGCGCAAACTGGTGGTCACCAATGGTTGTTTCGACATCCTACATGCGGGACATGTCACCTACCTTCAGGCTGCGCGTGCCCTCGGCGACCTCTTGCTGGTTGGTGTCAATGGCGACGAAGGTGTCCGCGCGCTCAAAGGCCCGGGCCGTCCCTTGAACGTCGAGGGCGACCGGGCTTTCATTCTGTCCGCCCTTGCCTGTGTCGATGCCGTGGCAGTCTTCCCGGAGATGCGCGCCACAAACTTCCTCGCTCGCGCGCAACCGGACATCTACGTGAAGGGCGGTGATTACACCGTGGATTCCCTTGATCAGGACGAACGCCGCGTGGTCGAGTCCGCCGGGGGACGCATCGTCATCATTCCTTTCGTGCCCGGCAAATCGACCACCGGATTGATCGGGCGAATGAAGGGTTGATGCCTTGCCGGAAGGACCGGTCCGGAGATGAATTGCCCGGTAACTTACGCCGTCTGCCTCCCGTCTGATGCGCGCGATGGAAACAAAGCGAATCAAAATGCAGAACAGCGGGTTCACCCTGATTGAACTCCTGGTGGTCATTGCCATCATCGCCATTCTTGCCAGCCTCCTGCTCCCGGCGCTGGCCCGTGCCAAGGAAGCAGGCAAACGCATCCAGTGCCTCAACAACATGAAGCAACTTGGCCTCTCGTTGATGATGTACACCGATGAGAATGAGCAACGTCTTCCACCCCGCGCGCATCCCCACCGCTGGCCCAGCCGCTTGCAGGACGGCTACCGCAGTCTGAAGATTCTCCTCTGCCCGAGCGACAAACCCAATCCCGCCAGCGGCACCGACACAACCGGACTCTATCCCGCTGACAGCGCGCCGCGGAGCTACATCTACAATTCCTGGAACGACTGGTATGCTTCCAAATTCCCGGGCAATCCGAACTGGCGGAACATCGTCAAGACGAACGAACTCGCCATCTCCGAGAACGAATTCATTTACCCCTCCGACACCATTGTCTTCGGCGAGAAGGAAAGCACCTGCATGCACTGGTATCTTGATTACGAGTACGGCGAGGATATCGGCACCATTGCCGAGCAAAGCCGTCACTCCGGCATCGCGAAGAACTCAGGCGGATCGAACTACACCTTCGCGGACGGTTCCGCCCGCTTTGAGAAATGGGGCCGTGCTCTCGATCCCGTGAACATGTGGCTCGTGCTTCCTGAGTGGCGCAACCTCGGTACCGCCGGAAATCCGCAGTAGCCCGCCCGTCCGCCCGTGTCCATCGCGCCGTTCTTCGACAACGTCCCGAATCCCTCGCGCTTCTGTGCCGCCATCTCCCGCTTCGATGAGCTGAATTCAGCCGACCCGCGCCCGGAAATGGTCGCCGGCCGCTCTGGGCCCAAGGAACTCATCGACTCCGGGCGCGTTTGCGCTTGGGTTATGCGCCTGGCCCCGAATGCCTCGGAGGCGCTTCGCCTCGCCGCGCGTTCCCAACACTTGTGCCGCTGGCAAATTCCCCGTGAGAGCTTCCCGCAAACCCGCTCCGGCTACCACCAATGGAAGAACGAACTCAAACGCTTCCACGCGGCCAAATCCGCCGAGGTTCTCCGGGAAATCGGTTATCCGGAGGAGACGATTTCTCGTGTCTCCGACCTGAACCTGAAGAGGCACTTTCCTGCCGACCCTGAGGCACGCGTACTCGAAGATGCGCTCTGCCTCGTCTTCCTGGAATTTCATTTCGATCCGCTCGCCGCGAAGCTCGACGACGAGAAGACCATCAACGCCCTTCGCAAATCCTGGGAGAAGATGTCCGATGCCGGCCGCTTGGCCGCGCTGGGCCTGAATTTCTCCGACCGTGGACGCGCCTTGGTCGCCCGCGCCCTCGGCTGAACCCCGCGTTGACTTTCCGCTCCGCCGCCGAATACTCACTCCCATGAAACTCCTGAGCTTGGTCACTCTGTTGTTCACTGCCGCCGCGCTTCATGCCGCCGGCCTCCATGACATTCCGTTGAAGGACATTGACGGCAAGGAAACCTCCCTGAAAACCTATCAGGGCAAGGTACTTCTCATCGTCAATGTTGCTTCCAAATGCGGCAACACGCCGCAATACGCAGGCCTCGAAGAGCTATACAAGAAGTACAAGGACAAAGGCCTCGTAGTGCTTGGCTTTCCATGCAACCAGTTCGGCGGGCAGGAACCCGGCTCGAACGCCGACATCAAGGAGTTTTGCTCCAGCAAATACGCCGTCACCTTCCCCATGTTCGACAAGCTCGACGTGAAGGGCAAAAACCAGCACCCGCTTTACGCCGCCTTGTCCGGTCCCGATGCGTCCTTCCCCGGCGACGTGAAATGGAACTTCGGCAAATTCCTGGTCGGACGCGACGGCAAGGTCATCAAGCGCATCGAACCGCGCGAGAAGCCAGAGTCCAAGGAAGTGATCGCTGCGATCGAAGCCGCCCTTTCCACGAAGTAATCCGCCATGAAGAAGTATTTGGTCGCCCTGTTGCTCGCTGCCGCCGCGGTCCTGGCCGCAGATTCGCCAGCCACCTTCAAGGTCTCTGAACTCACCTTCAAGCGCCCGGCCAAATGGGAATCTGTCCCGCCCGCTTCCGCCATGCGCAAGGCCCAGCTCCGCGTTCCCGGCGACGCTGGCGCCGCCGCTGACATTGTTTTCTTCCACTTCGGTCCCGGTGATGGCGGCGGAACGCAGGCCAACATCGACCGCTGGTTCATGCAGTTCAAAGACGCCAGGGACAAGAAAGTGAGCGACACCAAAATCGGCGGGCAGAAAATCATCTACGTCAGCACACAGGGAACATACAGCGGCGGCATGCCCGGCCAGATGACCATGGACCTCAAGGATCACGCCTTGCTTGGTGCGATTATCGAGCAACCCCAAGGCAACGTTTTTGTGAAACTGACCGGCCCCGCCGCCCTCGTCAAAGCCTCCGACGCCGACTTCCGCAAGATGGTGGAAGGCGCGCTCAAATAGCCCGGCGCAAAAAAACACCTGACGCCGCAGAGACGCCGTGGAAGCGTCCACGCAGCCTATGAAAACCGCTTCGTTTCGCTGCGTCATCGCTGCTTGCGCGTTGGCCCTTCTCTTTGCCGGATGCTCCGGCGGGTCCGCCGCCGCGCGCCGGCTGGGTGCCGGACGGTTTGTTCCGCTCTTCCCTCAGGATGGCATTCCGGCCGGCTGGCGCGTTGGGCAGTGGAATGACGTTTCCAAACCCGCCGCCGACTCCGTCTGGCGTGTCACCAATGGCATTCTGCACGGCGGACTTCCGCGCGGGTCATGGCTGATGAGTGATAAGGAATACGGCGACTTTGTTCTCGAGTACGAATTCAAGCTTGGCCCCACCGGTAACAGCGGCTGCGCCCTTCGCGCCCCGCTGCTTGGCGATCCCGCCTTTGACGGAATGGAACTCCAGATGGCCGACTACCGCTACAACACGCAGGCCAGGGACTCCGAACTTACGGGCGGCATTTATCGCGCCCTCGCGCCCCGCTGCCAGGTTTACAAGCCGGAGCAATGGAACAGCTACCGCATCGAACTGCGCGGCATGCGTCTCAAAGTCATCCTCAATGGCGAACTCATTCACGACACCGACCTTGCCGGCCAGACTGAAACCGTAAAACGCCACGACAACTCTTCGGCCGTCGCCCTGAAAGACCGGCCGCGTCGCGGTCACATCGGCTTCCAGGAACTCAGCCGCGGCAACAGTCACGTCATGATCCGCCACGCGCGCATCATGGAACTGCGTTGACCGGGCAGAATGCTTGAGCTTGCGCCCGTCTGTGCCCACGATGCCGTCGCGGGCATGACTTATTCGTGTCCACACCCTTGCAACGGAAAAGACTGATGGCCACTGGCACCGAGAAAAACATTCTCATCATCGGCGGCGGAGTGATCGGACTCTCGACCGCGTTTTACTGCGCGCGACGCGGACATCGCATCACGCTCATCGACCGCAACCCCGCGCATCGGGATGGCTGTTCTTATGGCAACGCCGGCATGGTCGTGCCCAGCCACTTTGTCCCGCTCGCCGCCCCCGGCGCGGTCGGCACCGCGCTCAAGTGGATGTTCAATCCCGAGTCGCCGCTTTATATCAAGCCGCGCCTGGACGGGGACCTGATCTCGTGGGGTTGGAAGTTCATGCGCGCCGCGAACGCGGGGCACGTCGGGCGCAGCGCCCCCTTGATCCGCGATCTGAGTTTCGCCAGCCGGGAATGCTTCGAGGAATTGTCCGCGCTGCCGGGGAATGATTTCGGACTGGTGAAACGCGGCCTCGTCATGCTCTGCAAAACCCAGCGGGCGCTCGATCACGAGGCGGCCTTCGCGCGACAGTCGAACGCGCTCGGCGTGCCTGCCGAGGTTCTAGATGGCCGCGCGCTTGCGAAACTTGATCCTGGCGTGACGATGGATGTGGCCGGTGGCGTGTATTTTCCCAAGGACTGCCACCTGTCGCCCGCTCGCTTCATGGAGGGATTACAGCGGCAATGTGAGCAACTTGGCGTGAAGTTCGTCTGGAATACCGAAACCACCGCCTTCACGCATCAATCCTCGCGCATTACTGAAGTCTCAACCACAGCCGCCAGGTTCACCGCCGATGAAATCGTTCTCGCCTGCGGCTCCTGGTCGCCAGGCGTGGCGCGTGACCTCGGACTCCGGCTTCCGATGCAGGCCGGCAAGGGCTACAGCCTCACCCTCCCGAAACCCCGCGAACTGCCGCAGCTCTGCTCGATCTTCACCGAAGCCCGCGTGGCGGTGACCCCCATGGGCGATACTCTGCGGATTGGCGGTACGATGGAGATCGCAGGGCTCGACGAGAGCATCAACCCCGTGCGCGTGCAGGGCATCATCAAGGCCGTGCCGAAATATTTCCCGAAGTTCGCGCCCGAAGACTTTTCCGGCATTCAACCCTGGCGCGGATTGCGGCCATGTTCGCCCGACGGCATGCCTTACCTCGGCCGCACGGCGCAATTCTCGAACCTCACCGTTGCGACTGGCCACGCGATGATGGGACTGAGCCTCGGCCCGATCAGCGGCCGGTTGGTGAGCGAGGTTGTCTCCGGCGAGAAACCCTCGTTCCCGCTTGGGTTGCTCGATCCGGATCGTTATTCCCGTTGAACGTATCAGTGACTGGATTTCGGCTCGCTGCCTGAATTCTACCTTCCTTACCGTCGCGCCCATGTCTCCGGATGACAACCCATCCGCCCGCCCGCCCGGGGCACCGATGTTTCCCGCCACGGTCTGGACGGCCGTGCTGGAGGCGCGCGAGGCGGACACGCCGAACGCGTTGCGCGCCCTGGAAGGGCTTGCCCACGCCTACTGGCGTCCGCTCTACGTCTTCCTGCGCCAGCGCGGCCGGACACATGACGCGGCTGAGGAGGAGGTGCAAGGGTTCTTCGCGCACTTGTTGAGCCAGGATTTCCTCCGGTTCGTCACCCCCCGTGAAGGCCGCTTCCGGACATTCTTGCTCGCATCGTTCACCCGCTGGTTGAACGACCAGTCCGACCGCGCCCGTGCCTTGAAGCGCGGCGGCGGCCGGGCGTTCATCTCAATCGAGGAGTTCGACAGCGTGCGCGAGATTCCCCAGCCGCAGAATGATACCCCGGAGCAGGCTTTCGACCGTCGCTGGGCGAAGGAGGTGTTTGACCACGCCATGCGGAATATTGCCGCCGCCTGGCACGAGCGCGCGCCGTTGCTGGCCGTCCTTCGCCCCATGTTGTCCGGTGAAAAACTGGCCGAGGACTACTCCACCATTGCCGCGCGGTTCGGCATGAGCGAGGGCGCGGTGAAGAAGGCCGCCTTCGATTTGCGTGCCTTGTTCGTGCGGAAAATTCGCGAAGAAATCCGCATGACCGTGCGCGACGAGTCCGGGGTGGACGAGGAACTGCGCTACCTGATCCAGTTGCTTCGCCAGTAACTTCCCGCCGCCTTTCCCGTTTATCCCGACCGGAACCATGTCGAACGACTCTTGCTCATCGTGCGGCGCGGCCATCGAGGCCGGCGCGGAATGCCTGGCCTGCGCCCTTGAAAACGCCTTGCTGGCGCCTGGTTCCGTCGGGCTGGAATCCGGGTCGAAGGGCGGTTTCAACGACTTTGCCGCGCCGGATTTGCCGGCCAAGTTCGGCGAGTACATCATCCGCCGCGAGGTCGCGGGCGGCGGCATGGGCGTGGTTTACGAGGCCGAGCAGACGCGCCTCAAACGCACCGTGGCGCTGAAGATGATCCGCTCCATCTTCCTCAGCCGCGCCGAAGACGTGACGCGTTTTCGCACCGAGGCCGAGGCGGTCGCGCGCCTTGATCACGCCAACATCGTACCCATCTACGAGGTAGGCGAGGCGGGCGGACAACCCTACTTCACCATGAAGCTGATGGAGGGCGGGAATCTCGCCGCGCGCCTCAAGAGCGGACCGCTTCCCGCCCGTGCCACCGCGGTCATCATCGCGAAGATTGCCCGCGCGGTTCAGCACGCGCACGAGCGCGGCGTGCTCCATCGCGACATCAAGCCGGGCAATATTCTCTTCGACACCGCGGGCGAGCCGTTCCTTACCGACTTCGGCCTGGCCAAGCTCACCAACGTGGACAGTTCCGTCACCCTCTCGCAGTCCATGCTCGGCACGCCGCAATACATGTCGCCTGAGCAGGCCGCAGGCAGGGTGCGCGAACTCACCACCGCCAGCGATGTGTGGGCGCTCGGTGTGGTGCTTTACCAATGCCTGACTGGGCGCCTTCCGTTCGCCGGTGCCAACAGCCCCGAGATCATCCGCCGCGTCATTGACGAGGAGCCGGACGCCATGCGCGATGAGTCCTCGACGCGCTCCCGTGCCTTCGACCGTGACCTCGAAACCATCTGCCTGCGTTGCCTGGAAAAAAATGTCGCCCGCCGCGTTTCCAGCGCCGCGGAACTGGCCGGTGAACTGGAGCGATGGCAGCGCGGCGAGCCCATCCATTCCCGCCGGGTTACCGCGGGCGAACGCGCCTGGAAATACGCCCGGCGCCATCCCGGCTTTGTCGCGGGCAGCGCCTTGTTGCTGTTCACGTTGCTGGCCGGCGGAATCACCAGCACGGTCCTCTGGCGCCGTGCTGAGACCGCGCGCCACGCCGTTGTCGAGAAGGCCGCGACCGAGCGCCGCACGTCCTACGCCGCCACGCTCGCCAACGCGCTCTCCGCCCGCGAACACGGCGACCTCGGTTTCGCCCGCCGCCTGCTCGAAGGTGTCGAGCCGGCCCGGCGGGGTTTTGACTGGCGGCTCTTGCGTGGCCTTTGCGCGGGGGACGAGGAGCGGAGCTTCTCTTTCGGCAAGGAGGCTGCGCCGGAGTGCTTCGCCTGGCTGCCTGGGGGGACGAACCTCGCGGTCATCACCGCGGACGGACGGCTCCACCTGCGTTCCGCGTCTGGAGACGAGGTCGCGCCGCCCCGCCCGCTTCCGCCTCCGCCCGCCGGCCTCGACATGACGGGCGCGCGCCCGGCGCATCACGGTCTTTCGTTTTCACCCGACGCCCGTCGCTTCGTGGTCGCGTGGGGAAATCTCCTGCGCGTCTTCGACTGGAGAACTTTTGGCGTGCTGCATTCGGAAACGATCTTCATGCCAGATGCGGCATGGCTCGATGACGAGCGGGTGCTGCTTGGCGGCCACGCGGGTCTGAACCAGTCGCGTGGCACGCAGGGCGCATGGATGGTAAGGGTGCGTGACCGCTCGCGCACGCCGTTGCCGCCGGGACTGAGCGGCCCGCTCGCGGTTTCCGGCGACCGCCGTTTTGCGGCCCTGTCGCGAGTCGGCGGCAAGCCCGCCGTGGAGGTTTACGCGACGGAGGAACTGCTCACCGCGGCGCCGGCCGCGAGTTTCACGCTTGGCTACAGCGGCAGCGCCGTCCCCAGCCGCGTGCAACTCAGCGGGCACGGCACGGCGTTGCTCGTGGCTTCCGGTGAATGGCTCCGCCCCTCGCTCACCCTCGAAGTGTTCGAGCGAAACAGCGGCCGGCGGTTGTTCCTTCAAGATTTCAAGTTTCCGATTTCCGGTTTCACGGTTCACCCGGAGCAGTCGCTTGTCGCCGTCTCCGGCGAGGACGCGATGTTGCGCATCTACGATTACCAGCGTGACGAACGCCGTCGCGCCGCCGGACGGGACAAGCAGCGCGGTACCTACGACGACGGTGGCTTTTCCACCATCCGCCAGCCGCTGGATGGCAATGGCGCGAGCGCGGCCCCCCGCGAATTGCTTACGCGCTCGGCCTTCGACGGCGCGGTGCGCTTCCTCATGGGCCACGAGGACCGCACCACGGCGGTCACTTTCACGCCGGACGGGCAGGCGCTGTTCTCCGCGGGCGCGGACGGCACGTTGCGCCGGTGGCCGGTGGGAACGGCGCGGCCCGGCGCGCGTGTCGGCCCGGTTTATTCGCTCTACTTCGGCCTGCAAACCGCCGCATCGCCAGACGGCCACATGGTTCTCTACAACCACGGCGACCGGTTCGCGCGGGTTCATGACCTGGTGACGGACCGGTCGGCCAAATTGCCGGCGGGACACGGGCCGCTGGCGGTGTTGAACGACGGCCGGTTCGTCACGCAACAGGGCGGCGACGGCCGCGTGCATTGCTGGAAATTCGACGGGACCAACACCGTCGCGCTGTGGACCGCCGACGGGCCGCATTCCACCGACTATAGTTGGACGCGGCGCGGCGTGCTGCTGCGCGACGGGCGGACCGTGGTGGGAGCCACGGCGGGGTTTCTGTTCGTCGTGGATTTGGAAACGCATTCCGTGCGCACGGGCGGACCGTTTGCCTATCAGACAGGACTGCACGGCGTGACGGCGCACGATGTTTCCGCGGATGGCAAATGGATCGCGGCTTCGGGTTTCGGCCAGCGCGCGACCATCCATTCCGTCGCCGAACCGGGCCGGATTGCTGTCACCTTGGGTGATACGTACGGAAGCCGGGACTTCGACACCGCGGTGGCGTTTCACCCTGTGCTGCCGCTGGTTTTCGTGGGCAACGAGGACGGGCATGTGCGGGTATGGGAACGCCACGGCGACATCTGGCGGCCGCGTCCCGACCTCGGCTGGCTGGCGCATCGCGGCGCCGTGACCGCGCTGGCTCTGGCCAGCGACGGCACGCTTATCGCCACGAGCGGCGACGACACCATGAAACTGTTGCCGGCGCTGCCGGAGCCTGGCGTGCCGGGCCGGCGCGAGCGCGTGGCGTTTCCGCTGTATCATCCGGCCAATTGGATTCAGTTCGCGCGCGACGCGAGCGGTCGGGACACGGCGCTGCTGCACTGCTCGCCGTGGAGATCGGTCGAGTTGTGGCCAGCGCGGTGAGCGCTTCAATGGCCCGCAAGATGCCGCCGGACAAATTCTCCCGGCAGGATGGGGCGTGGCTTGCCGCCTGAGTTGATCAAGGCGTCGAGGTGGTGATCGGATGTGATGATCCACTCCACTCCGCTCCGACCGCGATGGCACAGGCCGCGAAAGCGTCGTCATCAGGATCACCCGCGATGGTGTGGAAGCGGTATTCGGGGCCGATGTGATGGATGAAGCCGTGCAACTTTTCAACTGATCTGAACCCGAATTCCGCAGTTGAACCGCGAATGCACGCGAATGAAACAACGGTCGGGTAGCGGCAACTTGACGGCATGGTTTGCTCAAGGGCAACCGCTGCTCCTTTCTTCGAGAACTGCGCGCAGGGCTCCATCGTTCGCGTCCATTTGCGTTCATTCGCGGTTTTTGATTTCGGAAGTCGGGCTAAATTCTCCAGTAACCTCCCGCTGTCCTTCCCGTTTATCTCGCCCTGTATGACCAAAGTGTCGCCACTGTTTTTCGCCATGAAAACCCTTCCCGCCGGGATCGCGCTGGCCGGCCTGCTGTTTACCGGCGGCCCGGTTCAGGCGGACCCCATTCCCCCGACCACCATCGGCTTCCACACGGCCTCGGGTTCGGTGGGCAGCTATTACAACGGCGGCACGGATGCGGCGGGAAACAGCGGCCCGAACGTGGGCATCGTGGCCAACACCGCCAACGCCGCCGGCGGCGGTGTGCTCAATGGCGGCAGCAATCCCACCTTCAGCGTGCCCAGTGGTTTCACCGGTGGATTCTCGGTGGAGGCGATCAACGTGGCCGTGGGCTTTGCCATCAATGTCTATGACGGTGAGAACGGCACCGGCACACTCATCGCCCAGCAGGGATTCTCTCTGAACGGCAACACGACCGCCTCGGTGACTTTCGCCGGCACTGCCAAGTCGGTTGTGTTGGCCAAGTGGAGCGGCTCGCCCAATTACGACAACCTCACCTTCGGCAGCGCCACCCTTGGCACCCCGGTCGCCGAACCGCCGGGCGTGACGACCAGCGCCGCCACCGGCGTGACTGCCACCACCGCGACCCTCAACGCCACGGTGAATCCGGGCGGTGCGACCACCACGGCACAGTTCGAATACGGCACCAACATCAGCTATGGCAGCACCGCCAGCGTCACGCTTTCTCCCGCCAACGGCACCAACTACCAGTCCGTGAGCGCCAACCTCACCGGCCTGCTGCCCGGCACGACCTACAATTTTCGGATCACCGGGACCAACAGTGCGGGCAGCCGCAACGGCGGTAACCTCACCTTCACCACGGCGGTGGCGGGCACGGCATTGCACTTCGATGGCATAAACGATTCCGTGGACATCGCTCATACGCCGGGCCAGATCAGCTACCCTTTCACGGTGGAAGCGTGGGTGAAGACGACGGACGCCGATGGCATAGTCGTCTCCAAGTATGTGGGCAGTTCGGGCAACGGCTGGCAGATGGGCATGAGCGGAGGAAAGCTGGCGGCGTGGTTCTTCCGGCCCGGCGGCACCATTTTCCCGAGCGGCGCGGGGATCGTGGGGGCCACGACCATCAACAATGGTGCCTGGCACCATGTGGCCTTCGTGGTGGATTCGACCGGCGGCCGTCTCTTCGTGGATGGCGTCTCCGACGGTTTCTCGGGCTGGACCACGGGCACGCCGGGACCGGCCACCACCACGGCACCCCTGCGCCTGGGCAACGAGACGACGGGATTCCTGTATCCCTTCGCCGGCACGTTGGATGAAGTGCGGATCTGGTCCGTGGCCCGCACGGCGGCCGAACTTCAGGCGAACAAGAACGCCGAACTGGCCGTGATGCCGCCGTGCCTGGTGGGCTACTACAAATTCAACCAGGGCACGGCCGACGGGAACAACGCCGGCGTGACCACCCTCGCGGACACCACCGGTGGCGCGAGCGGCACCCTGAACAACTTCGCCCTCACGGGCACCACCGGGAACTGGACCACGGGCAGCGGCATCACCGAAGTGGCTTCCGTGCAGGATCCCGCCGCGCCGGAAATCAACCTCACGGGCAACGCCGCCAGCATCGTCCTCGGCGACAGCACGCCCGACCCGGCGGACCACACGGACTTTGGCAGCGCGCTCGTCACCGGCGGCACGGTGGTGCGGACCTTCACGGTTCAGAACACCGGTCCCGGCGCGAGCGCGTTGAATGTTTCCAGCGTCGCTGTCAGCGGCACACACGCGGCGGATTTCACCGTCGGCACCCTGACGCCGGCCAGCCCGGTGGCTGGGGGAACATCCGCGACCTTCACGGTCACGTTCGATCCCAGCGCCGCCGGAGTTCGCAGCGCGACGATCACCGTGAATAACGACGACTGCAACGAAGCCGCCTACACTTTCGCCGTCCAGGGCACGGGCTTGAACACCGCTCCCACCGTCGCCACGGACGCCGGCTCGAAGCTCTTCATCGCCCGCTACATCACCGGCAATTTCATCGCCCGGGCGAATGTGGATGGTTCCGCGTTGAACACCACCCACTTCCCGCTGCCGAACAATGCCATCGGCGTCACGGTGGACGCGGTGAACGGCAAGCTCTACTGGTCGTCCTTCACGGGCGGCTCCCGCATCGGCCGGATGAACCTCGACGGGTCGGGATCTGAGCCCGATTGGCTCGTCGGTGTGCATGCCATCGGGATGGCGGTGGATACGGCGAACGGCTGGCTCTACCTGGCGGGTGGAGCGATCAAACGGGTGCGCCTGGACGGCACCGGACTGACCACGCTGATTTCCGGCCTCGACATACCCGGCTTCACTTCGTGCAGCGGTGTCGCGCTCGATGTGCCGAACAACAAGCTCTACTACGCCTTCAACACCGCCATCGGCCGCGCCGACCTTGATGGAAGCAACCATACTCCGACCTACGTCACCACGGGTGGCGGCGCGCCCCCCGACGATGTGGCCATAGACCGCACCAACGGCAAACTTTACTGGACCATCAGCGGTGCGAACAAGATTGGCCGGGCCAATGTGGATGGGACGGGCATTCAGAGCGCTTTCCTCACTGTTACAGCGCCGAGGAGCCTCATCGTCGATCCGCAAGCGAGCAAAGTCTTCTGGGCGGATGGCAGCGGCGTCGGTCGGGCCAATCTCGATGGCACGGGCGTGAACACCTCTTTCCTGGCCGGCGTTAGCGGCTCGTGGGGCATTGCCTTGGGCGACGTGGACACCGAAGGCACTCAAGCCACGCGCACCGGCACCTACAGCGATGCGGACGGCAACACCGTCACCTTCTCTGCCAGCGTCGGGTCAGTCACCAAGACCGGCACGAGCAGCGGCACCTGGACGTGGACCTACACCCCGCCCGACGGCCCGGCCACGCACAACGTGACCATCACCGCCAACGACGGCCTCGCCAACAGCACGACCAGCTTCACGCTGAACGTGAACAACGTCGCGCCGACCGCGACCTTCTCGCGCAGCGCCGCGACGGCGAATGAGAACACTGTGTCGCCGCCGAACGTCAGCTTCACCGTCCAGACCGATCCCGGCACGACCGACGTGAGCACGGGCCTGAAATACAGCTACGACTTCAACAACGACGGCGTGTGGGACGACGGCGACGGGACGTATGCCGGCAGCCTGACGGCGGCGACGAAGACTATTCCCGCAAGCTACTTCGCCTCGCCCGCGCCTTCGCCGCTCGTGGTGAAGGGCCGCATCCTCGACAAGGACGGCGGCCTCACCGACTACACCGTGAGCATCACGATCAACCACGCACCCACGGCCATCAACGGACCGCTGACCATTGTGGAGGATTTCGACTACGGCGCTTCAGGGGGGACGCTGAGTGGCAACGGTGGTGCCGGTTTCTCCTCCGCTTGGAGTGGTGGCAATTATTCACCGGCCGGCCTGACCTTCAGCAGCCTGACCTCGCCCGGTGGCGCCTGGGTTGGCGGCAGCGGCAGCCGCAACTTCGCCGCGAGTTTGGCGGCGGCGGGACCGATCAGCGGCGACTTCCTCTTTAGCATGAACTCCGCGCCTCCGGGCCGGGTGCAGATGTTTGGCCTTGGCGGTTTCAACAACCAGGGCTTCACCATCGCGCTCGCTCCCGCGAACGATTCAACTCCCACCGGCGGCATTCCCATCGTCGGACTGAACAGCGGCGGCTACGCCAACATCACGGCGGGGGCGGTCGCCTTGAACACGACCTACATGTACCGCTTCTCGTATGCCGGATCATCCATCACGGCGTGGATTCTGACCGCCGCCCAATACGACAACTTCGCCCCCGACGGCCTGACCGACGCGGAGTTGAACGCCGCCTCCATCGGCGGCGCGCCCACGCAGGTCACCGGCCGCGTGACCAAAACGGGCAATGTCACCGGCAACATGGCCAACCTCTTCACCTACACCTTCGGGGGCGACGGGGTGACGATGGATCGCCTGCGCATGACCGGCATGCCAGTGGGCGCGTCCTTGGTCGTGGCCGAGAACGCGGCCATCAACACCAGCGCCGGCACGCTCACCGCCTCCGATGCGGATTCCGGAAACACCTTCACCTTCGCGCTTGTCAGCGGCGCGGGCGACACGGACAACGCCAGCTTCACGATCAGCGGCAACACGGTGCGCAGCGCCGCCGTCTTCGACTACGAGACGAAGAGCAGCTACAGCATCCGCGTGCGCGTCACCGACCAGGGCGGCCTGAGCTACGAGACGCCGTTGGCCGTGACCATCGCCAACGTGAACGAGGCGGTGACGGATCTCGTGTTAAGCCCGGCCAGCATTGCCGAGAACAACGCGACAAACGCCACCGTCGGCACGCTCACGGCCACGGATGGAGACACCGGCGACACGCACACCTTCACCCTCGTCGGCGGTGTGGGCAGCGCGGACAACGGCAGCTTCACCATTGCCGGCAGCGCGTTGCGGTTGACGCCCAGCGCGGACTTTGAAACGAAAAACAGCTACGCGTTGCGCATCCGCGCCACCGATGTCGGCGGGCTGTTCTTCGAGAAGGCACTGACGGTGACGATCACCGATGTCGGCGAAGACACCCCGCCTGTGGTCACACGCGACAACGCCACCGTGACCACGGGCGAAGGTTTGAGCGCGTTGAACTCCGGCACCTACTCCGACGCCAACGGCAACGCCACTGTCACGCTTACTGCCTCCATCGGCACCCTTACCACGAACATCGGCGCAGGCACCTGGTCCTGGATTTACACGCCCGCCGACGGCCCGGACGCGGGCACGAATGTCATCATCACTGCGAACGACGGTGTGAACGGCGCCGTGACCACGAGCTTCACCCTCATCGTGACCAACCGCGCGCCGAAGCTGAACCAATGCACTCCGCCTTCGTTCACCCTCGTGACCACGACCATCCCCGGTTGGGCGGCAGCTCCGGGGGACCTCGACGGCGACGGCGATCAGGACATTGTGATGGGCTATCCCGGCGGCGGCATTTCGCCGGTGCCCTTCCGCAACAACGGCAACGCCACCTTCACCCAGATGCCCACGCTTCCCGGCGCCGCCCGCGTGGTGCTCACCCCCCTGCTGGCCGACTACAATGGCGACGGTCTGCTCGACGTGGCGGTGGATCAAGGCAGCAGCTACCGCGTCTTTTTCGGCAACGGCGCATTCGGCACGTTCAGCAATGTTGTGGTCGGCAGCGGTGGCGCGGAAGCCAGTGGCTCGGTGGCGGACCTGAACGCCGACGGCCGGCCGGACTTCGTCGTGGGCATCAATCGCGGCAACAGCGACAACAACGGCCAGGTGAGCGTGCGTTTGAACAACGGCTCCGGAAGCTTCCCCACGATCACGCAGTATTTCGTCGGCCCCGGAGAAATTTTCGTCACCACGGCGGACTTCAACAACGACGGCAAGCCCGACATCGCGGCGGCGGATTCCGAGACGAACACCGTGACCATCCTGCTCAACAACGGCTCCGGTGGCTTCACCTTCGCGCCCGGCGGCCCCATTGCCGTGGGCACGACACCGAAGCAGTTGACCGCCGGCGATTTTAACAACGACGGGTTTCGAGACCTGGCCGTGCCGAACAGCGGCGCGGGCACCGTGACCATCCTGCTTGGCAACGGCTCCGGCGGCTTCACGTCCGCAGGCACGTTCACGGCGGGCGCGGGCGCGAAGTTCGTCCTCGCGGCGGATTTCAACAACGACGGCGTGCTGGACCTGGGCGTCGCGCTCACGTCCGGCGTCGCGCTGCTGGCCGGCAACGGCGGCGGCAGCTTCGGCGCACCGACGGTTTACGGGACGGGCTTCAGCCCCATCAACATCACCCTCGCCGACATGAACGCCGACGGCGGTCAGGACATCCTGGTCGGCTTCAGCGACACCGTGCGTTACCTTCAGGCCAACGTCGCGCCGACCACCGTGTCCGTGAACGAAGGTTCGACCGCGACGAACAACGGCAGCTTCTGCGATCCCGGCGTGGACACGGTGACGGTTTCCACCAGCCTCGGCACAGTGACGCAGGGCAGCAGCACCTGGGGTTGGAGTTACTCCGCCGCCGACGGCCCGCTGACCACGAACGTCACTATCACCGCCACGGACAGCGACGGCGCAACCAGCACCTACACGTTCGTGCTCGTCGTGAACAACCTCGCGCCCACGCTCTCGCGCCTGCTCGCCAGCGTGACGACCGGGGAAGCCCTGACCGTCACGAACGGCGGTGGTTTCCGCGACGCCGGTGTGGATGACGTCTCCCTCTTCGCCAACGTCGGCATCGTGACGACCAACGGCACGAACTGGACGTGGAGTTACGTGCCCACCGACGGCCCGCTCAGCACGAACGTCGTCATCACCATCGTGGACAGCGACAACTTCACGAACACCACCACCTTCACGCTCACCGTCACCAACCGCGCGCCGACGATTGCCCTGACCGGCAACAGCAGCGTGGCCGCCGGCACGAGCTACACGCTGAACCTCGGCGCGGTCACTGACGCCGGCATGGACACGGTCACGAACTACAGCATCAACTGGGGCGATGGAAACACCGAGAGCTTCAGCGGACATCCAACCGGCCTGGGCAAGACGCATACATTCGCCACCGCCGGCAGCAAGACCATCAGCGTCTCACTCACGGACGAGGACGGCACATTCGCCAGCGCGGGAACGAAGGTCATCACCGTCACCTCACTCGTGGCCTCGAACCTCACCGTCACCCGCGGTCGGGGGGTGAGTTTGAAGATCAGGATCGCAGACCTCGCGCGGGACTTGAACAGCGTGCCCGTGTCCGTGCAGTCGCTTGGAGAAAGTGCGCAGGGCGCAACGCTCACCCACGACAGCACGCGCATTTTTTACACGCCGGCCAACGACAACAACGACAGCTTCACCTACGTGGTGGGCAACGGCAGCCTCACCGCGACCGGCACCGTGACTGTGATCGTCTCCGTTTCGCCGGGCGGACTTGCGCAAACGATCAGCGTCTCAGGCGGCGCGGCCACGGTGAAGTTCTTCGGCATCCCCGGCTACCAATACGACGTGCAGCGTGCGACCAGCCTGGCCGAGCCAGTCACCTGGACGACATTGAGCGGCGAAGCCATCACCGCTGGTACCAACGGCGTATTCACCTTTGCTGACACGAACGCGCCCAACGGTGCCGCCTTCTACCGCAGCGCGCAGCGTTGACGGACGGTTCGCGTCGCATCGGCTGGCAGTTTAGACAGATTGAGGAGCCCGCCTATGGCGAAACGACCCGGTAGAATTGCGCTCCCGGTTCCGACGGTAGCGGCACGTCGAACTCTTTCACGCCCAGGCTGTTGGTGAACCACAGTTCGTCGGTCCACGAGAAATTCGCGGAACCTTGCAGGCAATGCACACCCTCGTGCGGGCTGCTGAAGATCAGGTGCAGATTGTTGCCGCGGCGCTCGGTGGATAGTTCCGGCGCCAATGGCGCGCTTTGCAGGATGAGACCCTGGTTGCCGATGGCGATGAAGGTGTTGTTGATGTAACGCACCGCGTGGAGGTTTTCGTAGGTCGGCGAGCGACGGTCGCGCCAGATCACCGCGTTGGTGGAGGTGACGATGGTGCCGTAGTTGCCAACCGCCACCCAGAGGCCGTTGCTCCAGGTCGCGCCGCGAAGGTTTCGCCCGTCCTGAAAGCCAAAGCTCGTGCCGCCGTACTGCCATGAACTGACCCACGGGAAATTCGTGCCGGCAACCGCGTTGGTCGAGTAGAGGATCACGCCGTCATTCAGGGCGGCGACGTAAAGGCCGTTGGCAAATGCGATGGCGCGGGCGTTCTTGCCGGGGCCGTAGAAGGTGTTGTTGTTCCACGTCACGCCGTCCGGAGACGTAAATATCACGGCCTCGAAATTACCGTCGCCCACCGCCACGAACTGGCCGTTGCCGTAGGTGACTTCGTTCAGATCGTAAATGGCGGGCGGGGTGCGCACGGTCCAGTTGGTGGCGTCGGGCGAGGTGAGAATGAGGCCGGCTTCTCCGACCGCGACCCAGAGGTTGTTCGCGCGAACGACGCTCTTGAGGTAGGCGTTGGTGAGGCCGGTCGGGATCATCGCCCAGTCGAGGCCGTTGGTGGAGGCGAGGATGTTGGAGGATTTGCCGACCGCCAGCCAGCGGCCGTCGCCGAATGTGATGCCATGCAGCACGTCGGGAACGCCGGGCGCGGGCACGAAACTCCAGTTCGCGCCATCCGTGGAGGTGAGGATGGTCCCGCCCTTGCCCACGGCAATGGCGAGTCCGTTGGCCACGTCCAGGCCGTCGAGGTCGTGGTTCACACCGCGGGTGCGGTTGGTCCAGGTCAGTCCGTCTGACGAGGTCACGATGGTGCCGTTTTCGCCGACGGCCACGAACATGTTGTTGGCAAAGACCACGCGGTCGAGACGGTCGCCCGTGCCCGAGGCGGCACTGGTCCATGAATGAAGATCGCCGGTGGAGGTGATGATCCTGCCTTTGGTGCTGACGACGACATAGCGCCCCGCGCCGTGGGCGGCTCCGCGGAGGTTCTTGTTCGCCGCTCCGTTCAAGTAGGTAGTCTCCCAGTTCACGCCGTCGGTCGAGCTGTTCATGTAACCGTCGTAGCCCAGCGCGATGAAGCGGCCGTTGGCGTGCGCGATGCCGAGTCCATACGGGACGACCGGTCCGGCTTGCGTCCAGGAAAGCAGGTCGTCGGAGGAAATGATCCCTCCATAGGAATCCATGACCACGAACCGGCCCGCGCCAAACGTGGCGGTCACCAGATAATTCACCGGGCTGCCTATGTTGACTGCCGTCCAGTCCGCGCCGTTCTCGGAGCGGAATGCGACCGGCTGATATGGGCCGAACCATTGGTAGCCCACGGCGAGGAAGCTGCCGTTGCCGAAGGTGATATCGAGGAAGTTGTCGTTGGTGGAGATGACGAACGATTCCCAAACCGCTCCGTTGGTGGAAACCAACGCTTTTCCATCGTAGCCCGTCGTCACGAACCGCCCGTTTCCAAACGCGACTCCGTGCAGCGACGCCGCGGACTGGCTGTTGCGCGCGGTCCAGTTCGTGCCGTCAGGCGAGGTGACGACTGCGCCATTTTCGCCGACGGCCACGAAGGTGGATTGTCCCCACGCCACGCCGTGCAAATCCCGGCCCTGCGGCAGCGGATTGCGGATGGTCCATTTGTCGAGCGGCCCGGCGCGATGGACGGTGAACTGGAAGGTGCTGGTCGCCACGCCGAAGGCGTTGCTCGCCACCACGGTGTATTCGCCCGCGTCGCTCATCGACGCGGAGGCGATGCGCCAGGCGCAGACGTGGTAGGTGCCGCTGTCGTATTGGTAGTAGAGCGGCAGGGCGTTGCCGGCGTGATGGAGCCACGCCTGCTTGGGCGGGGAACCGGAGACGTAAGCGTAGAACTCTACCGGGCTGCCTTCGAGCACGGAGAAGGCGGAGCCGTTCACAATCAGGCTGGGCGGCGCACCCGTGACCGAGAGCCGGGCCACGCGGCTGGTGCTCTGGCCGAACTGGTTGCTGGCAACGATGAAGTAGTTGCCGGAATGGTTGGTTTGCACCGCGCCGAAATACCGGCTCGATCCGGTGAAATTCTCGACGTAGGCGTCGCCAAGGTTGGCGCTTTCAAAATGCCATTGCACCAGCGCGGGCGGGTTCTGCAGGCCGTAGTACCAGTAGAAACCACGACCGGCTTCAATGCCCTGATCTTCCGGCCCGGACAAAACCGGCGGCGATTCCACCACCGTCAACGTGGCGACCTGGCTGGTGACCGAGCCGCCCGCGTTTGCGGCCACGCAAAAATATTCGCCCGCGTCCGCCGTCGTGACGTTGGGCAGGTAGAGCCAGGACGAGCCGTTGGTGCCGGGCAGGGGAATGCCGTTGTGAAACCAACTTGTTGTCACGGGGGAATGGCTGCTGACCCAGACGGAGAAGCTGGCCGATGCGCCCCAATAAACCGTCTGGTCTGCCGGTTGGCCGATGATCGCCGGCGGCGTACTTGTGACCACCAGCACGGCCACATGGCTGGTGGCGACGCCCAGATGGTTGCTCGCGGTGAAATAGTAGTGCCCTGAGTCCGCTGGCGTGGCTGCGTTAAAGATGATCCATTCGTTCATCTCATTCGGAAGGAGTGTGCCGTTGCGAAACCAGCGAAGGACCGGGCGCGGGCCGCCGCCGAAACTCGCGTATTGGCTGAACCAACTGCCGGTTTCCACGGTCGCATCCACCAGCTCATGCCAGATGAGGGGCGGGGTTTCGACCACGTCCAGGCGCATGACCGCGCTGGTCACGGTGCCGAAGCTGCCTGTCATGACCGCGCGGTAGTTTCCGCTGTCGTTCGTCTGGGCGGCCGGGATGGACCAGTACATCGACGTTTGAGGGATGGACGCGTCATCCTTGTACCAT
>CAYQWK010000005.1:0-42160 GCA_964420805.1 uncultured Bifidobacteriaceae bacterium
ACGCTGTACCAGCCATTCTGGTCGGTTTGAATATTCGTCAGCACCAGAGTGGCAGCGATGGAACCATTAATTGGCGCGCCGTTGAATGACCACTGGTACGACAGGGGCGCGCTTCCCACGGCCTCGACCGCCAGAGTCACGTTCGTGCCGCGGACCACCGTCTGGTTTGCCGGCGCCTGCACGATTTTGGCTGGAATCCGCACAGCGAGCCGGGCCGGCATGCTGAATACGGATCCTCCGGGGTTGCTGACAAAAGCATCGTAAACGCCCTCATCCGCGGTTTGGGCTTTGTCCAGCAAGAGCCAGGCATTGGTTTCTCCGAGAAGATCCCCGCCGTTGAAGCGCCACTGATAAGACAAGGGCCCGACGCCGGTGACCTCCACCGCGAATACTGCTGTGCCACCGGAAAGCACCAGGAGCGGCTCAGGCGACCGAACGAGGGATGGAGGTGCGGGCATCCCTGACCCATTGGTCGCACCGGGCGTGGGAAGAGAAGCCAGCCAGTTTGCCGGGTCGTTGCCGTAGGCAGACGGGCTGCGGCGTTGAAGAGAAAGTCCACCACCGTCCACCGCACCGGAAGGCCATGGCGGAGCAAGAGAATACGCCACCTTATCCACCAGCACCTGCGGCACGAAACCAGCCTCCGGATAAGGCTCAACAAGGGGCGCATCCGGCCGGAACAGTTCCAAGGTCTCCCCCTCGTTGTTCAACTTGCCGGCGAATGGCCCGAGTACCGGCACTGCGGAAGCCAACCCATGGCGGGCTCGAAAATTCGCCAATTGAACCGGTTCGGCCACCGGATCGAAATCCACCACCAGCATAGACGCTCCCCCAGTGAGCACCGTGCCAGGGGGGAAGGCAAACTCCACGCCGTTCGCCAGACGCCAGCGGTTCGTGGGAAACGCCGGGTCATACAAGGGGACCGAAACGGCGGAGATGTTTTGTAGTTCGACATACTCCCAGCCTGCGGAAACCAGACCATTCGTGTCTGTCACGTCCGGCGGGTGAAACATGATCTCGCTGATCACAACCGGGCCGACCAGCGGTCCTGCGTTCGTAGCTCCAAAGGTGCGCTGGCTCTGAGCCACAAAATCCGCTCCCATGCTCGTCTGATGCCAACCCGACGAGACGTCAGTCAACGCCGCGCCGTAGCGGGCCATGCTGCGCCTTCCTGTAAGATTCCCGCCGGCGTCAACTGCACTCAGCCACAGTTCGCCACCACGCACCGGGTCGAGACGGAAGCCGTTCGATGAACCGTTGTTGAAGTTGGTCTCATCCAGAAGCAGCGCGCCGCCGGGAGACAGGAGGGCGCCGTCCGCAATGCGGTACTTGCGGAAGTTGCGCGGGTTATCGCTGAGAAACCAGCCGCCGATGTAAGCCGCACCGGCGCCGGAATTGAACAACTCGATGGCCTGACGCTGCCCGGCAGCAGGGTGGGCCAGCAGCTCGTTGATGACCACCTCCGCAGGCAGGAAATTCGCAGCCCCGGGGGAAGCGGTGCCCGGAAAATCCACCATCACCGCGCCGGCATCGGGGAAGCGCCCCTGAGAAACACCTACTCGTTGCGCGCCGAAATACACGGCATCAAGCACCGTCAAGCCCACCGTGGAAAGCACCAGTGCTTCACCGCCAGCGTCGAGGCTGAAGCTGACGTGGTTGCGACCCGCGCCCGGATTGCCATCGGCGATGAGTTTCACCCAGCCGCTGCCTGCAATGAAACTCAGGGGCGCAAGGCTGTGATTCGTCTGCCCGGCGGTTGATGGATCATCACTTACGAACAAACCGGTCAAGTCCACGGGAAGGGCGTTCGTGTTGAACAGCTCGAACCAGTCATCCCCTCCGGCAGGATTCGCCATCCATTCGTTGAACCGCAGACTGGATACGGATCCCAGCGAAGCCAGCGTGGAGTTGGTGGCCCCCGGGGTGGGCCGACTCATAAGTCGCCAGACCGCGCCGCTACGGCCGATCGACAGGTTCTCCACCTGCGGGCCGAAGGTCACATAGTCCAGCATCCGCCCGTTGACTGCGAAAAGATAGACCGCGCCGCTCTCGCCGTCGATGGAACGGCCAGTGTTGAACGGCACCGTCGTTGACGCCGGACGATCCCCGTCGCACCACACGACGAGATAACCGCCAGGCGGGAGCAGTGAGCCAGGCGGGAAGGTCCATTGCCCCGGCTCGAGCCTATCCACGCCCAGACTCATGCCGGCGAGATCGAAGTTGGTGGAAGTGGGATTGAACAATTCGACCCAGTCCGCAACCCGTCCACTGCTATTGGTCACCGCGCTGTAGTTACGGGCCATGACTTCGTTCAAGTAGGCGCCGGTGTAATTCAGAACGTAGTTGGGCGCACCCGGGCTGGCGGTGCCGGGAAAGTTTTGCACGGTGGCGCTGCCGTCAGGCAGATTGCCTTGGGACACGCCCTCAGTCTGTCCTCCGTAGGTGACACGCTGCATCTGCGCGCCAGTGTCATCGTAAAGCGTGAGACTCCCGCCTTCCGCCGACAGTTTGAAATCCACGTGATCAGGCCCAACACCCTCGTCGGCCAACAACCGCGCGAAGCCACGCGGAGCGATGTAGGAAAGCGCGGTGATCTGCTGAATTCGGTTGCTGGCGGCCACATACAAACCGTGAAGCGCCACTGGCGCGTTGCTCGCGCGATTAAAAATCTCGAACCAGTCCGGTTGCCCGGCCACGGCGTTCGCCAGCCACTCATTAACGACAAGGTTCGTGGGCGAGGCCAGCACCGCAGCCTGATTTGACGCACCGGGCGTCGGCACCGTGAGCTGCCATGCTTCCGACAGACGGCCCACGGATAAGTCCGCGATCTGACTCCCGAGCGTGATGGCATCAATGCGATTGGTGGCGGCGTCGTGGAGGAAGACACTGCCGCCGTTGCGGTCGAGCGCGAAGCCAGCATGCAACCCCGGCGTGACATTGGTGGCGTCATCGCACCAAACCACGAGGAACGCGCCCGGTGCCAGTACGGTCGGAGGAAGAACGAACCGGCGCGGATCACCGCCATCACTCAGGCTCCAGCCGCCCAAGGCCACCGGGGTCGGGCCAGCGTTGAAGAGTTCGACCCAGTCCGGGAAGGTGCCAGAGTTGGTCACGGATGAAACATTGTCGGCCATGACTTCGTTGATCCGCACCGCGGGAACCGACGGCTGCGACGTTGACGCGCCGGGCGTGCCGTGCAGCACCGTACTCGCGCGCCAGTTGGCGGGATCGTCTGGGTTGCCGAAAGGATTCACAACCTCCAGAGAAAAGCCGCCACCGTCAGCCGCCGATGGCCAACCGCTCTGGTCGTCATAATCCACCGTCTGAAGAATTAGTCCGTCGGCATCGAGCAAAGTAATGCGCTCACCACCGTTGCTAAGGTCCTTGGTGAAACGCCGACTGGTGTCCACGCCCGGGTAGCGCGCGGCAAACGCCACGGGGTTGACGCTCGAAATCACCACCGCGATCTCCCCGCCAGCCAGGACGGAGCCTTGCGGGAACAGGTAATCCACCGCGTCACCGAGCGAGAAGCCGGTCACATCCAATGGCGCGGTGCCGAGGTTTCGGAGTTCGATGAACTCATAAGCCGAACCACCCGCAGGATTGTAATGAACTTCCGTGATTCGCAACGGCGCACCCAAGGCGGCCGCCTGAAAGGTGGCCTCTGTAAGCGCGCTCCAGTTCGTGCCCACCAGTGCCCGGGCACGGACCTGCACCGTGCCCGCCAGCACGAACGCTCCACCATAGGCGCGCGCGTTGGTGGAAACCGCGCCGGTGAACGGCACCTGCGGATCTGCACCATCCGTGGTGTAGTAAATCACCGCATTGCTGGACGGGCTCGACACAGAGAGCGCGAACCCGCGCGGCACCCTCCCACCGTTCTGGCTGAAGACAGGCGCGTTGGTCCAATGATGAAAACCGTTGGTCAGGGTCACCTGCAGCAGGTTTGGCCGGCGCTGCGGCACCCAGTTCGTAGCGATGTCCCGCTGCATGCTCGGGATGACACCCGCCAACTCGGCGCGCATGGTCTCGAAATGATTAGTAATGTTCGTGTCGGTGAGCGCGCCGCCGTTGAACAAGTGTTTTTGGATGCGATCAGACCAGAGGAGCCGGAATTCCGGATGCAAACGCAGCCGTTGGAAGAACCGGGCCATGGGCGCGTTGTTGGTGTTCATCAGCCCAGTGGTCAGCGCGGTTCCACCATACATGTTGAACGTGTCCGCCGTCGGGGACCGGCCTGAGTAGCCAAAACCCATCTCGCCGTCCCAAGCGTAGAAACGCCAGAGGGCGCCGGGGACACGCTCGCGGGCGACGCGGAAGTTGTTGTGCGGCCAGTCGCCCATGGCCGCATAGACATGCACCAGCAGGTAATCCACGAAGTTCACGAGATCGAGTTGTCGCGCCACTTCCTGATAGACCGCATTGCTGGTCACGTCCTGCTGGGCGATGTACTGATCCAGGTTGGTGAAGGCCACGCCATCGCCCGCCAGCACGATGCCGCTTTGCTCCATGATGTCCCAGTCGGCTCCGCCACCATGGCGTGATTGGAGGAAATCATTTTCCACCCGCTCGCACGGATTGTAGTACCCCTTGTAAACGCCGTTCACGAAGAGGTTGACGAAAGTGCCCTGCACCGCCGCCTGACCGGTGTCCTGCGCCAGACGCCGCGTCAATTCGTCGCGGATGAAGGGGTTGGTCAGGTCGTTGTGCCCTGCACGGAGAACGATCTGGTCAAACTCGCGGAAAGGCGTGGTGGGAAAAAGCGGGTAATCGAGTTTTCCCGGCCCGTAGTCACCGCGGAAGTAGAGCCGGAAGCCGAATTTGCTGTCCACCTTGTAGCGCGGACGCGTGTAGTCACTGCCTTGCACGCGGATTCCGCAACTGAGTTGGAAGCCTGAATTGTCCGCGGGGCGGATGAACTCGACCGACGTTGGCCGTTCCCAAGCCACGCCGTGTTTGTTCGGGTTGAAGTAGTCGTTCGTCGAGATGGCGTACCAGACACCATTGGAATCATAGGCACCGCCGCCGATGCCCATGATTCCCGTGCGGCCATACAGATTGTTCGTACCGGTGACAACCGAGAACACGGGCAACGATCGGATTGCGGCGCTCTGGTTGAACAAGTAGGTGTGAGTAACCGGGAGGGCGGGTAGCAAGTTCGTTTTGAATGCCGCCGCACGAAGAAGAGTAGTGTTCGTGAGGCGAAGGGTATTCGTGTAAACCAACCCCGTGTCAGCGGTCGGCTCGCTCCCGTCCATGGAATAGCGAATCTGCGCACCACGCGTGGCACAAGAGAGAATGAGGTTGAAGGGTTGGGTAAAAAAGCCTCGCTCCACGTTGCTTTGAACCGGGGCCACCAGGCCGGTGATACCGCTGGCGCCGTTGCTCGCGCCCGGCGTGGGAAGCCCCAAGTAACGCAATTGCCCGGTGGCATCCCAACCATAGGCGATATCATGGCGCATCTCGGGATAGGCTGCGGCAAAGCCGCTCACCAGCAACCGCGGGTTATCTGGCGAGTAAAGGCCGAGGTGTTCCCCGTTGGCGCTGAGTTTGAAACTGGTGTGCAGGCGGTTTGGTGCGGCGGTGTTCGTCCGGTCCTTGCCGGAGGCGAAGACCACCAGAAATTGACCGGGATTCAGGACCAACGGTGGGAAAACCCAAAGCCCCGGCTCGTCAGCATCATCGCTAAGAGACCACCCGGACAGATTCACCGGTGCGGGGCCGCGATTCTGGAGTTCGATCCAGTCCTGCAGCTCTCCGTCTTCGTCCATCAAGCCATTGGTGGAAATATTGCCAACCAAGATCTCGTTGAGGACCACGGTCGCCGGAGGGCCGGCGGCCTGGCCAGCAGGGACTGATCCTGCCGCCAGGCCACACCACACCATCAAAGGCACCTTTGCTATCTTGCCTGCGGCCGCAGCACGCAGGCATTGAATGGCGCTCTGGATGAGACAGGTGAATCTTCTCATACCCGAAGCGTGCGCGCACGATCCGGCCTCACGGCTTGATCAGCCGGAAGAACACGTTTTCATTCGTCGGCACTGGCGAGATAAACACCGGGTTCGGCGCACCCGGCCAGTTGATCCAGTCGATCGCGTTGGTCCGGAGCCCCTCGCCCAAGGCGTTGGTCTGGGCTTGGAGGGAGTAGCCCGCCGTCGCCGGCCATTCCAAAGTGATGCCGCTGACATCGTACTTAACGGAGAGCCGCGGTGCCGCCCCACTGACCTTGATCGTGCCGTCCGTCGCCAAAGAACCGGTATCCCAGCTCAAGCCATCGGGTAATGCCGGAAGATTCAGGGTGCTGAAGGCCCCGGTAAAACTCGATGCGTCGAACAAGTCAAAGGTGTCCCCAATTGCCAACGCATCACCCGTCGCGGCCACCGTCAGGGTTCCACCGTAGGTCAGCGTGCTGATGCCGGTGACTTTGTCCGCCGTCAGCGTGGCGCCGTTCTTGTTGATCTCCATCACCGCGGTTCCCGCAAGGGTCAGAGTGTTGTTGACGGTGAGCATTCCGACGGATGTGCCAGGCGCCAAAGTGCCGCCTGCCTGCACATTGACCGGATCGCTGATGACGCCCGCACCGCCGAGTGTGCCGCCACCGCCCTCAACGATCACGTTGCCGCTGCCTGTTCCAATCGCGCCGGAAACCACCAATGTGCCGGTGCGGACCAGAGTGGTGCCCTGGTAAGTGTTGGTGCCCATCAAAGTGAGGGTGCTCGCACCATCCACGGCTACGTTACCCGTGCCGCTGATGACGTTCGTGCGGGTCCCGCCGCCGAAGAAGACGATCGTGCCGCCGCCCAGATTGATCCGCGAGTTATTAAGGACGCTGTCCGTGCCAGAGACGGCCAGGATGCCGGCGTTGATCGTGGTATCACCGGAGTAGCTCACCTGGGCCGCCGGGCCGCTGAAAATCTGCACGCCCGGGCCGGACTTGATGATGGTCAACTGTGAGTTCGTGGGGCGCGGGGTGCCGGCCGCGTCACGGACGTAACCATTGAAGTCGTTGGTCGCGCCCGCCAGAGGTGTGAGTACGAGGGTGGAAGGCGTGTTCTCCACGTTGTCAGAAGCAGCCTCAACAATGCGGGGTTGGGCACCCTGGTTACCCGCGAGACCGGCAAGCGTTTCGGTATGCCCATTGGGGATGAAGCGCGACTGGTTGGCAGCGGTGCTGGCCAGGGTGACCAGCGTGCCGTCACCCAACTGCTCGTCGCGGTTCAGAATCAACCGCACACTGCCGGCACTGGCAGACAGCACGACGTTGGACGCCACCACACTGGGCGAGTTGGTGGAATCCAAGTAGGTGACGCCGTTCTGCAAAGTCAGCGCGCCTCCAAGATAATTCGAGCCATGAACAAACAAGTTGCCGGTACCGGCGCGGTCCAGGCCGCCGCTACCGGAGACTTGGCTGAATAAATAGAGGGTGGAAAGGTTGCCCACGTCGAGGATTGGCACTCCGCTGACGGCGATGGGGCCAACGCAGACGTTCGTAGCCCGCGGGTCAGCAGAGGGCCCAGTGCTGCGGAAGGTGCTGCGGTCCTCGAGCACAAAGATCTTGTCGGCCGGATTGGTCGGCCCCGTGTTGTAAATCTGAAGTGCCGCGTTTGATCGCACGGTCATAGTCGCAGCCGGAAGCCCAAGCGTACAATCCTGCTCGAAGGCCAACTGCCCCGAGACGACGTCCACGTCCGCAACTGCGGTGTCCCAATGCCGGCCACTGCCGGCTACAATGGCCACGGTGCCAGAACCCACCTTTGAGAGATTGTAACCGTTGCCTCGCAGCCCGAGGTCGGTAACGGCAACGGCGCGAATATCCCAACGCCCGCTGCCGCCGAAGGTGGTATGGCCAGCGAGGGTGATGTCGCGGAAATCCGAGGTGACGTCCTGGTTGGTGGATGAGGAGTTGATGATGGCCCCGATCCCCCCCACGCCAACGCCGGAAACCGCGATGGGCTCCAAGCCCGGACTGCGCGTGTTCGAGTCCAACGTTGCGCCAGCGGAGATGACGGTCCCCGCCGTGGTCGCGCCCAAGGCGGCGTTATTGCTCAGGACCACCGTACCCGCCCTGATCTCGGTCTGCCCCGTGTAGTCGTTGGTCGTCCCGATGGTCCGGCTGCCAGTCCCGTCCTTCACCACGACGGCCCCACCGGTGACCTTGCCGCTGCCGGAGAACGCGTAACTTGCGCTCGTGTTGCTCACAGTCAGCAGAGCTGGAGAGAGCGTCGTCACAAGGTCCACTCCCGGATTGGCGCTCAGGTTGTCATCGAAGAAGACCGTTTCGCCCAATGCTCCAAATTGCTGGTAGGTGGCGGCGGACGCACCGATCAGAGTCTGCCAGTTGACCGAGAAGTTGATGTCCCAGTTCGCATTCGCGCTGCCGGACCAGCGGATGGAATCGGCGCTGGATATCACCAGGTCGATGGTCTTGGCGCCCGGATTGTCCTCGATCGTCGCGGAGACGCGCGGAGGCAGGGTGCCCACCACAAGCGATCCTGCGAGAGCCAGCGTGTCGTAGCGCATTAGCGGAAAACGGCCACTCGTCAGCAGGCCGTTGGCCGCAATGACATTCACCGTCAGCGGGCCATTGATCGCCAGGCTGCTTGAGACATCGAGCGCGGGCCCGGTGAGATTGCCCAGCAGACCCATATCCACCTCCAAGACTGCGCCAGCTCCAAAGCCGAGGGTCGCGCTTTCGGCCGTCACCTTCGCGCCTTGGGCCAGAACCTTGACTCCGAGGGTCGTGCCATCGTTAGCCACCAGGTCGCCCGAACCAACCTTGGCGGTGGTGAGCACGATCTTGCCGCTGCTCACGACCGTGAGCCCGGAATATGTGTTCGGCCCGGCCAGCACGATGGTGCCAGCACCGTTGTTTGTAATATCGCCGGCACCGGTGATGACGTTGGTAATCGTGGCCGTCGTCGAGCGGTTGAACACCAGCGAGCCTTCGTTGTTGATCGCGCCCGTGCCGATTGAGCCGCGGGCGGTGCCGTTTCCGAGCTGCAGCATCGCACCGGCCGCGATGACGGTCGTGTCACTATACAAGTTGTCGTTCGTCAGGATAAACCGGCCACCCGAAACGGACAGACCCACCTTGCGCGTGCCGGATCCCAAAACGTCACGAATGACGCCGCCAAACAAGGTAGTGCCAGGCCCCGCAATCGTGAGGCGCGAGTCCGTGTTCGTGCTACTGTTGCCCACGTCATGCGCAAAAGAAGTGGTGGCTGGATCGACGTCCATGGCCGGCACGGTCTGATTAAAGCCCGCCAGATCGAAATGGCCGGTGGTGCCGCTGGGCTGGCCAAGGCGCACGGGCACGGTGGTCGGGAGCACGTTATTTCCGCCCAACCGGAGCGTGCCGTCTGCGATCAGCGACAAACCCCATTGATGGCCCCCTGAGTTCACGACCCATACACCGCCCTCGGTTTTGAAGAAGTAGTTGGTTCCCAGATTGATTACTCCATTTACGACGCCGGTGCTTGCGCCGCGGAAGAAGACCCCGCCACTGAAATAATCCGGCTCAGCGGCTGTCACATTCCCATTCACCGTGAACGGGGCATTGGCATAGATGCCGGCGGGAGAACCGCCGGAGCAGGTGACCGGCCCGGACCAAATGTTGGTACCGGCGCTTGCAATCAACGAAGCGCGAAGATTTGGAAGGCTTGGAAGGCTGGTGTTGAGATACAGTTGCACACCCGCCGGGATGGCCGCGTTGTTGAGCTGAAGGCTCGATCCAGTGCCAGCCGCAGCGGCCGCAGGATTCGAGTGGATGTTGATGACCGCAGTGGAACCAAAGGCAAGGTCGTTGTTGGCCGCAAGGATTCCGCCATAGACGTTGATCGGGTTGGCAAAGTTGTTCGTGCCGGCGAGCTGCAATGTGCCTGTGTTGGTCGTCTTGATGAGGTAGCCCGCTGTGCCATCCACGTTGCCATCAAGGCGGACAGATGTAGCGCTGGAGTGATCAAATACCGCGTTGCCGTTGAGCGTAACCGGCCCGGCGAAGGCGTTGGCGCCGCTGCGAGTTTCAAATCTGGTGTCGTTCTGCATGATCAACACCTTCTCAAGGCGGTTTGTGCCGGTGCTGCTGATCTGGAATCCAGCGCCGGATTGAAGCGTCAGAATGTTGGTCGGGTTGCCCAAGGTGATGTTGTACGCCGCGCCCAAGGTGCCCTGGGCCACATCCACATCTCCAAGCCCGGAGTTCACCAGATTGGTCTGATTGTTCACGATGTAAACGGTGTTGGGACCGTTCTTGGTCACCTTGAACCCATTGGCTTGAAGAACAGGGTCGCCGGAAACCAGCGAGCGCATGTCCCAACGGTTAGCTCCCGCAAAGGTGGTGTCCGCAACGAGCGTCACGTTGCGCAACGCGCTCTGCTGCTCGGGACCGCTGTTGATGATGGCCCCCAAACTGGCGTAGCCAGGCCCGCGCGCCACGATCGGTTCCGCACCAAGGTTCTGACCGTTCAAGTCGAGCGTGGCGGTGCTGGCGATGATGGTCGGCCCCACCGGCGATCCGAGCGCAGCAGGATTGCCCGTAATGGTGGTTCCGTCGTTCAGGAAATTGGTGCCGGTGTAGGTGTTGGCGTTGGAGATGGCCAGCGAACCGGGGGCATCCTTGATCAGGTTCATCGTGCCAATCAGGCTGCCACCACCCTGCAAGGTATAGGCGACAGTGTTGTTCAGCCGCACCGAGCCTGGCTGGAGTGCGCCCAGCAGGTTGACGTTGGGAGGAAAGCAAAGCGTGGTGTCATCCAGCGTCACATGATCGCCTTGGAAAAACGCGTCATCCAAAAACGTGGAATCGTTGATCCACAGTCCGGGAGTGCCAGCGGTTTCCCAAATGTCTGTGATGCAATCACCAACCCAGACAAGGCTGGCGGGAGTGGCGGTGCCGGAGATTGTCAGGCGGACTTCGCCGGGCGTCGAAGTGTCAAAGGTGTAGGTGTAACGCGGGCCGGAAGCCGCGAAAGTGCCGGCCCCAATCAGATTGCCGGTGTAGCGTATCAGCACGTAAGTACCCGGACTGGCAAACGAGCCATTGAGCGTGTTGAGCACACAGCGAACGGTCCCATTAATGGTCAGGTCGCCATTAACCATGACGAGATCGTTGGTCCCACCACCCTCGGTGGCGACATTTGCCAGGTCAAAACTCAGAAACGAGCGATCATTGCATACGAGGCCATTGTTGAACTTAAGCGTACTCGCCACACCGGAACCACCGGGAGCAACATATCCGACCGTGCCCACCGTCACCAGGCCACTGATAGAACCGGTGCCGGAAAGCACCTGATTGGAAGCCACCACAAACGCATTGGCTGAAACATCGAAACCATTGGTTGCATCCACCACGATGTTGGTGGAAGCCAACCCACCGAAGGACGAGAGGGCCAGAGTGCCACCGGTGATCCAAGTCCGGCCTGTGAAAGCGTTGTTGGTCGCCAGGGTCAACTGGCCGCCCAAGACGTTGAGGCTGACGCGTCGATTGCCGCTGCCCAACGTGTCACGGATGAGTGCGCGAAAAGTGGAGGGGGTCGTACCGTTGAAAACGAGAGTGGAATCGCTGGTCGTGCTGCTGTTGCCGACGCTGTGCGCAGAGGAACCGCTGGGCGTGGCCACAACCAAGCCCGCGACAGTCTGGTTGAAACCACCCAGGTCGAGGGTGCCAGTCGTGGAACTGCTCTGACCAAGCGTCAGCACGGTGGTAACGGGCAGGGCGTTGTTAGCGCCCAAACGCAGGGTGCCGTCGGCCACAGCAGTGGGCCCCCAAATGTTGTTCACGGAGTTGATGATCCAAGTACCGTTGTCCGTCTTGCTTATCCCGGTGCCGCCAATGCTGACATTGCCGGCTATGATGCCGGTGCCACTGGCCCCTCGAAGAAAGGTCAACCCGGAACTGCCGGTGATGGAGCCGTTCACCGTCAGGCGCACTCCCGTGCCAATCGCATAGATCTGGGTCAGGTCATTGCCAGAAATCGCGATCGGGCCGTTCCAGAAGTTGGTGCCGCTATTGGCATAGAGGCTGGTGCGCCGGCTGACGCCAGCCTGATTGGAGGAGGTCAGCGTGATGCCCACGCCAGCGGGAATGGTCACGTTTTCAAGTTGCAGCCGGGTGCCGGTACCGCCAGCCACGCCGGCATCCCAACTCACCACGACACTGGAGTTGGTGCCCAAGCCGCCGCTGTTGCGGATCTGAAGCGTTCCATTGCTGACCGTCACCGTTCCTGAAAGCGCATTCGACGAACGAAGATCCAGCACGCTGTTCGAGATGCCGCCCTGCACAAAGCCAGCCGAACTGCTGATGGAAGGGAAAATGGCGGCGTTGGTGACGTTGACCGTGATGGTCGGCGACCCGGACGAAACCCCCAAAGTGAGCGCGCCACCCGAACCGCTGAGCAGGTTCCAGTTGTTCCTGAACGCGCCGGTATCCCCGAACTTCAAGTGCCCGATGGTGCGGCTGCCATCCAAGGTCACCCCCATGGTGGTTGTGAAGTCGAAGCCGGTGAAATCTGCCGTGTTGCCGACGCCACCAGCCACGGTGGCCGGACTCCAGTTCCCAGCGGTGTTCCAAGAGTTAGTGCCGCTGGTCCGCTGCCAGACGTAGGTGGTCTGCGCCTGGACGGATGTGACTGCCGCGACGGCGAGGATCGCACAGAGAGCTTTCGCGAACGAACGTGAAACGAGTATCGATGAACCATTCATGGTGCTTGGATTTGGCTTGGAGTTAACACAGGCGATTTAGACCCGACTGGACCCTGTTCATGCAAAAACCGCACCTTGCCCATGCAGGCAGTGGAATCGCGTACAGGCGGCTTTTCATCACAGGATCTGATGACTAGGCTAAATTCACCCGGTAGATACTTCAAAACCTTTTGTGCGTGATCGACGCCGCACAATACCTCCAGTGTCACCATGAGATTCTCCGTGATGTAATCCTTCCGCTCGGGCGCGTTCTTGCCCGTGTGGCAGTTTGGGAACTGCTGACTATCCCCCACAGCGCGTATTCCACCGTGTAGCCGTGTGCAAACACCTCAGGCGAAGTTCTTCGCAAATGAACCGCTTGAACTTGTTCGGGGAAATTTCGCCCATCCCTCTGAAGCGCGTGATCTCGGGCTTGCCACCCGGCTTCGCCGACGCAGCGTCGCGCTAAGCATCGCTGAAAGAACAACCCTACCCCTTGCAATGGTCGATTTGAAAAGCGCTCGCCAAAGTGCCTGGAAACCACAACACCGCGTTGAATTCCATCTCGCGATTCCGATCCCGGCGAAGCGAGTTCCGATTACGGAACAGCTCACCGTGGTTCAGCGAAATTCCTCAAAGCGTTTTTAGAAGCAAACGAATCGACCGGAAAGACCCGTAAACATTGGCTCATCGAGCGTTCACCATGGATTCGCATTGGTGCCAGACAACCCTCAGTTTGTTCCGGGAATTTCGTGGCACATCCGGTGCTAAACGGATTTTGCACACGTTCTAGCATTTCCGGTTGGGCGGAGGGACGTGCAAAGAAAAAGACTAACATGACCAAATCAACATCAACTGCGCTGCTCGCGGCGCTCGGCCTGGCAATCTCCCATGTTCCTAGCATTCAGGCGCAGAATTACACCGTGATTGACCTCACCCCCAATGGCTCCGGGGCCGCCAGTGCCGCCAGTGCCGGACAGGTCGGTGGCTACATCAGTTCGTTGGCTAACGCGTTCGTGGGGCGCGCCACGCTCTGGACTGCGGATGGCGCGATCGATCTTCATCCAGACGCGCTAATCGGCCTGGGCCGCTCCACCGTTGCTGGAATGGCGGGAAATCTTCAGGTCGGTTCCGCTGCCGGTCCTGCCACCGGCAATCGCAACGTCCCGATGGCGTGGCATAGCGATGCGGCCAGCGCCACCGTGCTTCCCATCCCCTTCGTGAACGCGGGCGGACAGGCCAACGCCACTGACGGCATCCAGATCGTCGGCTCGGCCATCGGTTACGACCGCGACGGCACCACGCTCAGCAGCCCTCACGCGCTCATCTGGGATGTCGCCACCGGCGACGCCGTGGATATTGGCACCGATGTGAACCTCCTCGGGGTCAGCGGCGGCGTGCAGGTGGGAGTCGTGACCAAGACCGCCACAGCGGCGCTTTGGCGGGGCACCAAGTCGGCCACCTCGCTGCACCCGAAGAACGCTGTAGTTTCGTCGGCCAATGCCACGGATGGCCTCCGCCAAGTGGGGTATGCCGGATTTAATATTCGCGTCCGCGTGGAAGCGGTGAAGGGCCAGAAGGACAAGCGCTTTAATTACGCCCACGTTTGGACCGGCACCGCCGCCAGCGCATTGAATATCCATCCATACGCTTCCAGCGCAGACGGGGCAGCGCTAGAGAGCAGTTACGCGCTTTCGGTTGCCGGTAGCTATGTGGCTGGGTATGCCACCCTGAGCACGGGCACCACCACGATCGGTCGTCCTCGCGCGCTCGTCTGGGATGCCAATTATCAGGCCACCGACCTTCAAGCCTTTGTACCCGCCGGATTCATCAGCTCTGTTGCTTACGCGGTGGATGCCGGGGGCAACGTCGCCGGTGTGATGACCGCCGCCGACGGCACACGGCACGCGGCAGTCTGGGTGTTGAATCCTTGAGATTTGGTTCGCGCCAGACCTGTTGTCTGGCATTTGCGAATCAACGCCGGGCCACATCCCAACATGTGGCCCGGCGTAATTCATTGAACTTCAAGTTGTGACCGCCGCGTGAGGGCAACGGAACTTAGGGCCAACCCGCGTAGGGCACCGCACGTTCCCTGTTACTCCTCCACCGTCACCACCAGATTCTCCATGATGTAGTCCTTCCGCTCGGGCGTGTTCTTGCCCATGTAGAAGGAGAGAATCTGCTGGCTGTCCACCTTGGGCGCGTACTCCACCTGGCTCAGGCGGGGTGTGTCAGAGCAACTCGCGAAGTTGGTCTTTGGTCAGGCCGCTCTGGTTCAGAATATCGCTGAGCGTTCCGGCACGAATCTCACGGTGCATCGGAACGATTGTTCGCCAATATCCGTCAGTGGTTCGCCTTTCCAGTGAGACGTGACTGCCTTTCTGCCGCAGCACAACGAAACCAGCGCGTTGCAGGGCGCGGAGAAGTTGCCGGCCGGAAATTGCGGGCAGGTGCCGACTCATGCGGCGACTTCAATACTGGTGAGATAAACTTCCTTCGCGGGTTTCGTCCCGGCATCGCCCCACGTTTCGAGGTAAAGCTCGACGGCTTCTTCCAAATTCTTTTTCGCGGCGGCGAGCGTCTTGCCCTGAGTGGTAATGGGGAAATCCAGGCAGCGCGCAATGAACCACGCGCCGTCGTTCTGGAACACTGCATGGATGGTTCGCATGGGTGCAAGCTGCCAGAACTTCACCGCCGATTCCAGCAGAGCTTTGGAGTTTCGCGACGCTCGCCCTCACTCCTCCACCGTCACCACCAGATTCTCCATGATGTAATCCTTCCGCTCCGGCGTGTTCTTGCCCATGTAGAAGGAGAGAATCTGCTGGCTGTCCACCTTGGGCGCGTATTCCACCTGGCTCAGCCGGATGTCCTTGCCGATGAATTGCTTGAACTCCGCCGGGGAGATTTCGCCCAGTCCTTTGAAGCGCGTGATCTCGGGCTTGCCGCCCAGCTTGGCCGAGGCCGCGTCGCGCTCGGCTTCGCTGTAGCAGTAAATCGTCTCCTGCTTGTTGCGCACGCGGAAGAGCGGCGTCTCCAGCACGTAGAGATGCCCGTCCTGCACGACCTGCTCGAAGAAGCGGAAGAAGTAGGTGATCATCAGATTGCGAATGTGCAACCCGTCCACGTCGGCGTCGGTGGCAAGGATGACCCGGTCATAGCGCAGGTGCTCGATGTTGTCCTCGATGTCGAGCGCGCACATGAGGTTGTACATCTCGTCGTTCTTGTAAACGATGTCGCGCTTGAGATCCCAGACGTTGAGCGGCTTGCCCTTGAGCGTGAACACGGCCTGCAGGTTCACATCGCGGCAGCTCGTGATGGAGCCGCTCGCGGACTGTCCCTCGCAAATGAAAATCGAGGAGCCCTTGCCTTTGCCCTTGGCCTTGTCGAGGTGGACCTTGCAATCCTTGAGCTGCGGGATGCGAATGGTGATGGCCTTGGCCCGCTCGCGCGCGAGCTTCTTCACCTCCTGCAATTCCTTCCGCAACTGCTGCGTGTCGGTGACCTTCTCGACGATCTTCGTCGCGATGTCCTTGTTGCGATTGAAGAAGTGCAGCAACTCTTCGCGCACGGTGTTGACCAGCTCGGTGCGAATCTCCGTGTTGCCGAGCTTGTTCTTCGTCTGCGATTCGAACATCGGGTCCTTCAACCGGATCGCCACCGCGCCGACCATGCATTCGCGCACGTCGTCGCCCTCGAACTTGCCCTTGGCGTATTCGTTCACCGCCTTGAGCAGACCTTCACGGAAGGCGCTCAGATGCGTGCCGCCGTCGCTGGTGTACTGGCCGTTGACGAAGGAGTAGAACGTCTCGCCGTAGCGCGAATTGCTGTGGGTGAAACAGAACTCCAGCGTCTTGCTCGTGTAATGGAGCGGCGCGTAAATCGGCTCCGCGCCGTCCGCCTGCAAATCCTCCAGCACGAGATCCATCAGTCCGCGGCGCGAGACGAACGTCTTGCCGTTGAACTGAATCTTCAGCCCCGTGTTCAGGTAGGTGTAGTGGCGCAGGCGCTTCTCGATGTATTCCAGCTTGAACTCCGAGTCCTTGAAAATTTCCGGGTCCGGCTCGAACTCGACGTAGGTGCCGTTCGGCTCCGCCGTCTTGCCCTTGTCCTCCTTCTTCAACTTGCCCTGCTTGAAACGCGCCTCGACGAACTGCCCGTCGCGATGCGAGCGCACGATGAATTCCTTCGAGAGCGCGTTGACAGCCTTGGTGCCGACACCATTCAAGCCGACGCTGAACTGAAACACCTCGTCGTTGTACTTCGCACCCGTGTTAATCTGGCTGACGCACTCCACGACTTTGCCTAGAGGAATGCCGCGCCCGAAATCGCGCACCTTGATGCGATTGCCCTCGACGCTGAGCTGAACCTCCTTGCCGTGGCCCATGATGTATTCATCAATGGTGTTATCGAGCACCTCCTTCATCAGGATGTAACAGCCGTCGTCCTGATGCGACCCGTTGCCAATGCGCCCGATGTACATGCCCGTGCGCAGGCGGATGTGTTCGAGGCTGGAGAGCGTCTTAATTTTGCTCTCGTCATAAACGTGCTGCTTTTTCTCTTCGGCCATGGTGCGTTTGAAATTTTGGGTGGCGAATATCGGAAGCGCCCGCGCGAATGCAACGGAGAAATCATCCCCCGGAAATTATCCCCGGCCACGGTGCATCGTCGTGGCCGAGAACCAACGAAACGGAGGCTTCCCCGTCGCGATCCGAACTGCTATTGAAACCAGGCATGGCCATCCCGTTCAGAACCAACGCTGATGCCGCCCTCCCGCCCGTTTCACCTGTGCGATTCGTCGGCGGGACGGCTTGGGCGACGGCTGCGGTGTCTCCCACGCGCCGGCAGCGAGTGGCGTGGGCTGCCTTGGTGGGCCTGCTGCTCGCGTTGGCCGCACCAACCGTCTGCCCGGGCCAGACGTTCACGCTGGCCACGAATTTCACCGGCCTGTGGGGTGAACTGGTGTGCGGCGATTTCGACAACGACGGCCGGCTGGACTTGATCGCCTCCGGCATCGACGCGAGCGGCTCGAATGGCTGGGTGGGGCGCGTGCAAATCTATCGGAACCTTGGGAACTGCATGTTCGCGGAACTCGCCGCGCCGGGAATGCCCGCCGGGAATGCCGTGGACGCAACCGCAGGTGATTACAACAATGACGGCAACGTGGACCTGCTTTCCAACACAAGCGGAACGAATGGCGCGGCGCCCGGCATCTTTCGCGGACTGGGGGACGGCACCTTCAGCTTCGCGGCCAGTTTCGGCCCTCCAGTGAGCGCGAACAGCGTCTCGTGGGGCGACCTTGACAACGACGGCGACCCGGACGTATTGGCCCGGGCCTATCTCGTATCCGGGCTTCCGTCGGAACTGTTTCGCAACGACGGCGGCACGTTTGCCAGCCTCGGCGATCCCTTGCCTGCGACCTTCTACTCCTCCGGCTTTACCCACTCTGCCGCTTGGTGCGACTACAATCAGGACGGCTTCGCCGATGTGCTGGGCACCGGCAACCCGGGCAGCGGGTGGGTCCGCCGTCTCTTTCGCAACAATCGCGACGGCACCTTCACGGACATCGGCATCGGGTTTTCGACCGGCGATTTTGCGTGGGGCGATTACGACAATGACGGCGACCCTGACCTGCTGATTGGCGGCAACGAAATCTACCGCAACGACGGGAACGATCTGTTCACGTCCGTGGCGCTGGGCCTGTCCGTTCCGTCCGGCGGCTCAACGGCCTTCGGCGACTTCAACAACGATGGCTGGCTCGACATTCTCGTGACAGGCGATATCGGCGGGCCGAACATCGTGGCGAAGCTTTTCCGCAACAACGCCGGCGGTTCCTTCATCGACACGAGCACCAACCTGCTGGCCGCCACCGGGCCCGTGCGCTGCGCCGACTTTGACAATGATGGTGATCTTGATTTCGCGGTCCTTGGTCTGGGCACGCCCGGGGGCGTGAACCCGGTGTTCAGGATCTACCGGAACAACATGATCACCAAAAACGTCCGTCCGAATCCGCCCGGCGGCCTGACCGCCACCACGTCCAATCTCAACACGGTGCTGACGCTGCGTTGGAACGCCGCCGTGGATTCGAACCAGGCGGCGGGCCTGACCTACAATCTGCGCGTCGGCACACAATCGGGCGCGAGTGACGTGTTCAGCGCCGTGGCTGACCCGACGAATGGTTTCCGCCGGGTCGTGGCAGACGGCAACTGCGGCGGGCAACGCAGCCGCACGTTCACGAATTTCCCCGCCGGGGTTTACTACTGGAGCGTTCAAGCCATCGACCATTCCTACGCCGGTTCGGCTTTTGCGGCCGAAGCCTCGTTCACCATCGCCATGCCGACGCTTTCGGACATTCCAGACCAGGCCATCTTTCCCGACATGCCGGCTTCGATCCCGTTTGTTGTTTCCGCCGTTGGGACACCGCTCCACACGCTTTCCTTTTCCGCCGTCGCGTCGGACAACACCTTGGTTCCCACCAACGGATTTGCGTTCCTCGGTTCCGGAAACAACCGCACGCTGGTCATCACGCCGGCCCGCAATCGCCGCGGCACGACCACCGTGACGGTGACCGTGACCGACACGAACGGGGCAACTGCCACCGACTCCTTCGAGCTGACGGTGCGGCACGCCTTCACCTATTCGAACTTCAGCTTTCCGGCGGGCGGCACGGCCTGGGGCGATTACGACAACGACGGCTTTCCCGACCTGCTCTTGTTGAGCTCGCCGCTGAGGCTTTACCGGAACAACGGTGGCAGCAACTTCACCGAAGTGTCCGCAGGATTGCCGGCCGACCTTTCAGGCGGGGCGGTGTGGGGCGATTACAACCATGACGGTTTGATGGATCTCGCGTTGAGCGGGTGGACCGGTTCCGGCTACCTCACGGCGATTTTTCGCAACACCGGCTCCGGGGCCTTCACCAACATTCAAGCCGGCCTGCCCCAGTCCGGCGGTTCGCTGGCGTGGGGAGATTACGACAACGACGGTGATCTGGATTTGCTCATCGGCGGGAGCGGCATCTGGCGGAACGACCACGGCATATTCGCGCTGGCCAACACGGGATTGCCCGTTGGCGGTTTCTCACCCGACCCGTGGGGCGATTATGACCGCGACGGCTTCCTCGATTTGCTTCTCGGCACGAGCATCTTCCGGAATAACGGCAACGGCACGTTCACCGACATTCAGGCCAATCTCGAAGGCGTCTTCGGCGGCGCCGCGGGCTGGGGCGACCACGACGGCGACGGTTATCTGGACGTGGCTATCATCGGGTTCAACGGACCATGGCCGACCAATCGCACGACCCGTGTTTATCGAAACAACCGCGACCACACCTTCACGGACATCAACGCCGGCTTGTGGCCGTTGAGCAACGCCGGGCTGGCCTGGGGGGACTTCGACAACGACGGATGGCTCGACCTCGCGATCACCGGCACCACGAATTACATGGGCAGCTTCTGGGTTCCCGCGCTGGCGTATCACAACAACGGCGATGGCACATTCAACGACACGTTCGTGGAATTCCCCGGCGGCTACGGCAACATCCAGTGGATTGATTACGACGCGGATGGCGCGCTGGATTTGCTGGTGAACTGGGCCGACCCCAACTGGCCGCGCCTTTTCCACAACGACACGCCGAAGAAAAACACGCCACCCGCGCCTCCAACAGGCCTGGCGGCGCTGATCATTACGAACAACAACGTACTCCTCGCGTGGCAGGCCGCTGCGGATAACGAGACAACAAACTCAGCCGGCCTTAACTACGACTTACGTGTCGGCACCACGACGGGCGGCATTGAAATCGCGTCGCCACCATCAGACCCGGGGACGGGTCGCCGCCGGTTGGCGGCGCGTGGAGGCATCGCCACCAACTCCGCGCTGCTCCGCGATTTCCCGCCGGGGACTTACTTCTGGAGCGTACAGGCCGTCGATCCGGGCTTCATCGGATCGCCCTTCAGCACCGAGGGAAGCTTCGTGATCTCCAATGCGAGACCGGACATCTCCGGCGTCGCCACGCAGATTGTCTCGCATGGCATCCTGAGCCAGCCGATCGCGTTCGTGGTCGGCGATCTTGAAACACCGGCTTCGCTCCTCGCCGTCACTGCTTCTTCTTCCAACACAAACCGCATTGCCAATGAGCATATCTTCTTCAGCGGCTCGGGCAGCAATCGTCTCGTGCAGCTCCGGCCGCGGACAAATCAACCCGGCCCGGTGACCATCACTGTGACCGTGATGGACGAGGGCGGCTGGACCCGGAACCTCGACCTGCTCGTGATCGTCACCAACGCCGCGCCTCAAATCGCCGGCTTGTCAAACATCACGGTGCTGCCCGGCCTGCCGGTGCCGCCGGTCTCATTCGTGATCGGTGATGCCGAATCGTCTCCCGGCGAACTTTCGGTGCTCGTCTCGTCCTCGAACACGAATCTTGTCGCGAACTCGAATTTATTCCTCAGCGGCGCCGGCTCGAATCGCGTCCTGCAAGTCATGCCTTCGCCCGGCTCGAAAGGGGTCACGACGATCCGGGTGGTGGCCACCGATGCCCTGGGCGCGATGGCGACGAATTCCTTCGTGCTGCGCATCAGCGCTTTCGACCTGGTTTCGTCCGGGCTGCCCGATGTCCAGCAAGGCGCCGTGGACTGGGGCGACTTCGACAACGACGGGGATCTCGACGTCCTGATCTGCGGCCGGCTGCCGAACAACAGCTCCATCACGCGCGTTTACCGGAACAACGGCAATGGAACCTTCACCGACATCGTCGCCGGCCTGCCCGGAGTCAGCGGCACGACACCTCCGACCGCGTCGTGGGGCGATTTCAATGGCGACGGGCATTTGGATATTCTCCTCGTCGGTGGCGGCGTCGCCCGCGTGTATCGCAATCAGGGCAACGGTACCTTCACCGACATTGCCGCCGGACTGCCGGCGTCCTCCGCCGCGGGGGCTTGGTTCGATTGCGACAATGATGGCGATCTCGATATCGTGCTCGCAGCCGGCGCATTCACTGCCGGCGCGCAACCGACGCGCATTTACCGAAACGACGGCGGTGCCTTCACCAACAGCAACCTCGTCTTGCCGCAGGCCTCGTTCGCGGCCCCGGCGGATTACGACAATGACGGCGATGTGGACCTCGCTCTGGGCGGAGTTTTTGAGAAGCAGGCGCTAGTGACGGCGTTCTGCCGCAACGACGGCCAGGGGCGCTTCTCCACCAACTTCGTCGCAGGCGTCCAGGGCGTGACCGCCGGCACGTGGTCCTGGGCGGATGCAGACTTGGATGGCTGGCTGGATCTTCTGGTGACGGGACTCAGCGGCAACTACTCGCTCGCCACGCTGTTGCATAATCACACCGGCAGCACGTTCACCGTGGTGGCCACGAACCTCCCCGGCATCAACGCCGGCACGGGAGTCTGGGGCGACTACGACAACGACGGCCGGCCGGACATCTTCATGGCCGGCGTGACCCCGGGACGCGACGGCGGGCGCGTGGCCAGGCTCTATCGCAACGACGGAAGCAACAACTTCGCTGAAACAAGCGAACCATTCACGGCCGCCAGTTGGAGCGCGGCCGCCTTCGGAGATTACGACGCTGATGGTCGCCTCGACCTGCTCCATGCGGGAACCTCGAACGGAATTTCCAGCGGCGCGGGCACTTTCCTTGCGCACAATCTTTTCCCAAACCTCAACACGCCGCCCGCCGCGCCAGCCGGCCTGGACATTTTACCCGGCGCCATTCTCTCGTGGGATCCGGCCACCAACGCGCAAACCACCAACGCCGCCGCGCTCACCTACAACCTGCGCATCGGCACCAACGCCGGCGGATCGCAAATCATGTCGCCTCATGCCGACACCGCCACGGGCCGGCGCCGCGTCGCGCGACCCGGCAACGCCGGAGCGGGCACGCGCTGGCGCGCCAATCTTCCGCCCGGCACGTACTACTGGAGCGTCCAGGCCGTTGACCCGGCCTTCGCCGGTTCCGCCTTCGCGCCTGAGAACGTCTTCACCATCCTTGGCGAACCAGCTCGCATCGTGGACGCGGCGTTCGCCGGGCCGGGACAATTCCGATTGCGCATTCAAGCCGCCGCGGGCGCCAGTTGCCGCGTGCTGGTTTCGCAAGATCTTTCTGTCTGGACGATCGCCGGCCATGTTACCGAAGTCGCCCCCGGCCAGTTCGAGTTTCTGGATTCACCCTTGCCCCAAGGCCCACGCTTTTACCGGTTGAGCTGCCCCTGAACCCGCCAATGCGCCGCAAAACTCGACGCCCACGCCACAACAGCGCACAGTCGCCCGCGAATCCAAAAGGCCTGTCATGCAATCACGACCATACGAACTGTTCTCCATTCTCAGCACCGCCGGGCATGTCGTGCTTTGTTTGCTGATGCTCGTGGTTCTGATCATCGGCTGGCGACGGTATCGGCATCTTGCCTACCTGGTGCTCGCCATGTGGGCCGCGTTGTCTGCCTTCTGGTTTATTGCTGCACGCTTGGTTTATCTGCTGATCTCGCGCGTCGTCGGTGCCTTGCCTGGCACATCGGCGAACGTGGTCTGGTTCATGGTTTCGAGTTTGATCAGCACACTGACATTAAACGCCATTCTTCTCGCCGGCCTCGCGTTGCTTGTTTTCAAACGCGAGACGCCACGCTGAACCCATCTGCCAAAACCGACACGCCGCAACACCTCAATGACCACGCAACTCCCCATGCAATCCAAAGACCCCTACTGGTTGATTCAAATCTTCGGCTCGGCCGCCCAATGCGGGTTCTATCTCGCCATCCTCGTGGTCGCGATCGTCGGTTGGCGGCGGAAAAAGCACCTCGGCCACATGGTGCTGGCCATGTGGGCCGGGTTGTCGATCTTCTGGATTCCAGCGGCACACCTGCTGCAACCCCTTTTCGTGCGAATAATGACGAATGCGACGGGCGGCAACACCTCGACGGCGTGGTTCTTGATGACGAACCTCCTCAGCAGCCTCGGCCTGAGTTCGATTCTCCTCTGTGGTCTGGCCCTGCTCGTATTCAATCCCGCGCCACCCCGCTGACCTTCACCGCCCGCGCGGCAACAGCATCGGTTGCGTCCAGGCACATTCCGTCTCCTCGTCGTTCGCCACGTTATCCTTGCGTTTTGAGGAGACGATCTTCCCGCGAACGTAAAGCTCGGTTCCCTCGAAGGTGAATGCGGGGTGCAGCCCTTTCTGTTCCGCCAGCACCGCGCCCACGCCCCTGCTCGGAATCGGCGTCACGGCCAGCGGATGCCCCTGCGCGTCCTTCACCTCGGTCGTCCGCCAATCGACGGGCCGGCGCGTGCCGATGAACTGCGTGGTGTAGATCACATTCGGCTCGCCTTCGATCTCGATGACGATGCGGTTTCCGCGCAGGGCCACCTCCTTCAATCGCACTCCGGTCGAGGAGTAGAAGTCGCCGCGCTCCAACGATTGGATGACCCGCTCCGCCGTCAGTTCGGCCGCCCGCACTTGCACCCAACCGCGCCCGGGGTTGTGCTTCGACGGCGAGATACGGTGGTAATTGTGCGCGTCGTCCACGGCCAGTCCCCACATTGGCGCGTCGCGATGCTCGGCCACGCGCGAGGTGTTGATGATGTCCCACATCCTTTCCATGCCCGCATGCGTGGAGTCGCCCTCGTTGTGGACCTGCGCGTGGCCGTTGTAGATCTCGAAGAAACGCCCGCCCTTAACCTGCGCCATGTCCTCGGCGGTAAGCGCCCAACCGAAGTTCGGGTGGGCGATGTGCGCAATCATCGGCACGCCAGTGCGCTGACGTTGTTCGAGCACCGCGTCAATGTTCCGCTGCAACACCTCGCGAATGCCCCGGCCGCCCTGCGGCGGGACCAGTTCGCGAATGTTCGAGGCGATGAGGTGTACCGGCCAACGGCTGAAACGATCGGTGATCTCCTCCGCGGGAATGAGCAGGAACCGCCCCGGTTGCTCGAACATGCCGCGGAATTCGCCCAGCGTTTTCAACCGCACCACCGCCGCGCCGGCGGATTCACCCGTCTCGACCCAGTTCGATCCAAACCGCCGCAGGTAGCGCGGCAATGTCACCGTGGTCATCGTCCTGTTCGTCGCGTGAATCCACGCTTCGCCCTCAAGCAGAACATTGTGGTCTGACAAGCCGAGGAAGTCGTAGCCGCGCGCCTTGTACCAATCTACGACCATCTCCGGGAAATCATCGCCATCGCTCCACAACGTGTGCGTGTGAAGATTGCCCTTGAACCAGTGAAGCTGTTGTTGCGCGCCGGCGACGAAGACGGACGCCAGCACGGCTAGGACGGGAACGGTGGAATTCACGGGCGGATTGAACAAAAGCCCGGAAAGGAAATCACCACCGAATAAGTGGCAGGAAACAAAGGACGGGGTTGCGCCACGGCGGCAAATCCGCCGCCGCATAGACTACTCGGTGAGAATTTTCGCGCGTTGCTGGTGATACTCGGCGGGAGAAATCAGGTCGCGGCGGTATTGATCGAGCAGTTCAGCCAGCCTTTGGGACCTGGACTTGGGACCGGCCGGCGCGGCCACAACCGGCGCGACTGCCGGCGGCGTGCTGACAACCGGGGTTACGACGGGGGCAACGGTCTCGGCGGGCGCAGGCTTTACTGCGTTCGACCGGGCCATGCGGATTTCCTCTTCGCGGCGTTTCTTTTCGGCGGCGGCCTGGGCTTTCTTCTCCGCAGCGGCCTTTTCCTCGGCCAGTTGTTGTTCGCGGCGTTTACGCTCGGCTTCCTTCTTCGCGGCCTCGCGCGCGGCCTTCAATTGCTCGGCGCTTAACGTCGCGGCCTCCATCGCCTCAAACTGCTTGTACAACGCCTCGCGCGCGGCGGCTACTTCGGCAGGCGTGACCGCCGGAGCCGGCGCGGGCGTCGGCGCAGCAGCCACGGCAGGCTTTACGACCTCAACGGGCTTTGCGGGTTCAACGGGTTTGGCAATTTCCGCGGGCGGCACCACGGGCTTGGGAGCGGGCTTTGCCACTTCGGCGGGCGGCGCGACAGGCTTCGGTGGCGTGGCAGGTTCGACCTTTTCCAGCGCCTTGCGCAACGCCTCGCGAGCGGCGTCAGATTCGGCGGGCGTCTGGGCCACTGCCGGGGCAGTTGGTGTGACAGGCGCGACAGGCGCGGTTTCGACCGGAGCCGGCTTGGCTGCGTTGGCGGCGACAAGCGCGGCAGCCGCCGCGGCCTTGGCGCGCTTCTCCTCGGCGATGCGGTTGGCCTCGGCCTCTGCTTTTGCCTTTGCCTCGGCCTTGCGAGCGGCTTCTGCCTCGGCGAGTTGGCGCTCGCGTTCGATCTTCAGTTTGTCCGCGGCAATCTTCGCTTCCGCCTTTGCCCTGGCGGCCTCTGCCGCACGTTGCTCAGCAAGCTTCCGCTCCTCCATTTTCCGCCTCTCGTCAAAGGCCTTGCGTTCTTCAGCGATGCGACGTTCGGCAGCGAGCCTTGCCGCCTTGGCTTCGGCCTGCACCCGCTTCTCTGCGGCCATACGCTCGGCTTCAGCGGCTTTTTCGGCAGCAATCTTCTTCTCAGCAGCGTCCTTGGCCGCCTTGTCGGCCACGGCCTTTTCCGCAGCCATCCGTTTGGCCTCGGCCTTGTCGGCGGCGGCCTTTGCATCGGCGGCTTCTTTGGCGGCCTTGTCCGCCGCGGCTTTCTCAGCCGCCAGGCGTTTCGCCTCGGCCTTGCGCGCCTCCTCTTCCGCCGCCTGTTTCACCTTGGCCTCTGCCTTGGCGCGCTTCTCGGCGGCAACACGTTGTTCCTCGGCGTCGCGAGCCGCCTTTTCTGCGGCCTCGGCTTTCATTTTTGCGGCGGCCTTATCGCGAGGATCATCGACCGACGAAGTGGGAGGAGGCGACGCAGGTTTGATCGGCGGCGGTGTCGCGATGCCCTGCTTCGCGCGTTCAGCGGCTTCGCGGCGGGAAACTTCCTCCTCGGCGGCCTTGGCTTTCGCGGCCTTCTCCGCGGTAGCCGCAGCACGGGCGGCGGCGCGGGCCTCGGCGCGAGCCTTGGCCTCGGCGGCGGCTTTCTCGGCGGCGACCTTTTCTTTCTCGGCGTTGCGGGAGGATTCAGCGGCCTTCACTTCCTCGGCGACCTTTTTAGCCTCGGCCTCGCGACGGGCCTTGGCTTCCGCTTTGGCTTTTTCCTCGGCGGCCTTGCGGGCGGCCTCGTCGGCCTTGCGCTTGGAAACGGGGTTGTCCACCTCGTCCTTTTCAAAGGCCTTGCGCAGGGCTTCGGCGGCTTCCTTCTCCTGCTCGGGCGTCAACTTCTGCTGGGCGTGCAACGGAGCGATGCCGAGGGCGGCAATGCAAAGCCACAGCGAGGACTTGAGAAACTTCATAGGCCCGCAGCTTTACTCAACTGGCTGGAATGAGGCAACTGGATAAACCGCGCGGCACGCATCGCGGCCGGCAACAATCGAATCTGCCCGTCACCGCGCCCGCAAAACCTGCACCACGCGCCGTGGGTCGCTGGCAAAGAGGGTTGTGCCGTCCGGTGCGAACTGAAGCGCGTTGGCTGCTTCGTCTCCGCGCACGGTGAGCAGCTCGCGCCACGTCGGCACGTGCCAGAATTTGAGCGCCAGATCGGCGCCGGAGGAGACCAGCGTCCGCCCGTCCGGCGCAAAGGTCAGCGCGCGAATCTCCGCTTTGTGAGCACGGAGCGAGGTCACACGCGCGCCGGTCGCCGCGTTCCAAATGCTCACCACGTTGTCATCGCCGCCGGTGGCGAGCAGCGCTCCATCGGGCGAAAGGGCGATGGCATGAACGATCCCGCCGGACGTCTTCCACCAACCACTGCCGCTTCCGGTGGCCGTTTCCCAGGTCGCGAAGGAGCGCGGCCAGACCTGCCCGACGGCACGCCGTCCATCGGCCGAGAGGGCGAATTGATGCAACGGCTGGCGCTGGCCGGAGGGAAAGGCGCGCAACTCGCGGCCACGCAGATCGAGCAAATGGAGCGCACCGCGGTTCTCGGCAATCATGAACAAGCCGGCTGCGGCGGTGGTCACGCGATGCCAGTTGGTGGCTGCGAATTGGACATTCAGCGGAGTGAAACTCCGCTTTCCATCCACGCCCGAAAAGAGAATCCCACCCGGCCCCGCGCCGGCCTCGCGCCACAGTGTCGCGATATTTGCGCCGCCATCGGTGAAGCCGAGTGGGAAAAGCTTCTCAGTGCTTTCTACCACCGCATTTCCCGGGCCATCCACCGCGCGACGAAAGAGCCGGCCCGCCCCATCGCGGGTCAGCAGCGCATCGCCGTCCGGCGAGACAGCCACCACGGTGCCGGCCTCGACCACGGCGGCAGGTTGGCCGGTCTGGTCGTCGGGGCTCCAAAGGCGGACGGTGTTGTCCTTGCCCGCCGAGGCGAGCAGACCGGTTTCCGGCGCGTAGGCGAGCGCGAGCACCTCGTCCTCATGGCCACGCAAGCAGGCGCGCTGGCGCAGCGTTTCCAAATCCCACAACCGCACCGCGTGATCCCCGCCGGCTGTGGCGAGAGTGCGGTTGTCGGGCGCAAAGGCGAGGGTCCACACGCGATCCCGACCCGCCCGCAGTTTTCCGCGAGCCTCGCCCTGCCGGGTGTCGAACACCTGCACGGTTTCACGATCCCGTTCGATGATCGCAAGCGTCGAGCCGTCCGGCGAGAGGGTCAAGGCTCCGGGCGGAGTGGACAAGACGCTCTGCCAGCGCACGCGGCCGTCGGTCAGTTCCCGCGATTCCAGCCGGCCATCCTCGAAGGCCACCACCAGCGTGCGGCCGTCGGAGGACAGGGCGAAACACGGGTGGACGTTTGTGAAAGTGGCGATCCGCAAATGCGTAACGAGGTCATACACGCGGATGTCTGCCGGAAACCGTGTACTCGTGCCGGCGTCGGCGATGATCAACCGCGCGCTGTCCGGCGTGATCGTGATTTGCCGGGCTGCCTGGGTTGGAATCACGAATTCGACCGCCCCCACCTTCGTGTTCCATACGCGGACGAAGAATCCGTCGCCGCCTGTGACCAGCCACTGGCCATCGCGGGACCAGTCCGCCGCGCGCAGTTCGCCGAGTGTCGACGGGCGCGTTCGCATCACGAGCGAGTCGTAGCGTTCGCCGCCCGCGAGCAATCCGAGCGCCTCCGGCGAACCGGCGAGGATCGCGCTCACGGCGGCGTGCTCGGCCAGTCCGCGGGTGCCTTCCGGTGGCGGCAGTTCCGCGGTCGTGGCACCAGAGGGCAGTTCCCAGAAACGCACCGTGCCATCGCGGGAGGCGCTGGCCAGGTTCCGTCCGTCCGGGCTGAAGACCAGCGCCGTCACCGCGCGCGTGTGCCGGCGCAACACCGCGACATCCGCTCCCGCGCTTAACCGCCACAAATAATGCCACTCGAAGCCGCGCAAATCCTGGGACGGGGCCGCGCCATTGGGAACGGGGACATGCGCGGACAAAGTGCGGCGGGCCAGGCCGAGGTTGCCGTCTTCGAGCGCGTGATGGGCCAGCGAAATGTCGGCGGCGTAAAGGTGAAGGCGGGCGTGTTGCTCGCTGGCGGCGGCGCGGGCGGCCTGCACGAGGGCGGTCTGTTCCTGGGCCTGCGCGTAGTTCCGTTCGCGGGCGAGGCGGCGCTCGGAGGCGAGCAACAGTCCCACGAAGGCAACCGCGCCAACGGCGCTGACCATCAGCAACGCCGCGTGCGCGGGTTTGCGTTGCGCCCATTTGAGGGCGCGTTCCCCGGGCGTGACCGGCCGCGCCTCGATGGGTTCGGCGCGAAGCCAGCGTTCCAAATCCTCCGCCAGCGCGCCGGCCGTCCGGTAACGGCGCGCAGGATTTTTTTCCAGGCACTTGAGACAGATCGTTTCGAGATCGCGGTCGATGCCGGGCCTCAACAGATGCGGCGGGCGCGGTTCCTCCTCGGCCGCGCAACGCAGCGTTTCCAACGGCGTCCCGGCCGCGAACGGCGGCTGCCCGGCCAGCAAATGGTAGAGGATCGCGCCGAGGCTGTACGTGTCCGACGCCGTGGTGACCTCGCGCGCGCGGCCCGCCGCCTGTTCCGGCGACATGTAAGCCGGCGTGCCCATCGTCGAGCCGGGAAGGGTGTAATCGCTGTCCGCCTGCGCGATTTTGGCGAGGCCGAAGTCGCTGACCATCGGATCACCGTCGGGCTGGAGAAGTATGTTGGCCGGCTTGAGATCGCGGTGCAGGACGCCGCGTTCGTGTGCGAAGTGAACGGCTCGCGCCACCGCCGCCATCAACATGGCGATGCGCAGCAACGGGCTGGGCAACATCTCGCCACGTTCCCAGAACGCGCCACTATCGAGCTTCGCGGCCAGCGTGCCGCCCTCGATCAGCTTCATGGTGAAGAACGGGCGGCCCTCGTGTTCACCCACCTCGTAGATGGGAACGATGTTGGGATGCTCCAGCCGCGCTGCGGCCTCGGCCTCGATGCGAAAACGTCGCACCTCGGCCGGCCCGGCGAACTGCCCGGCCCGGATCATCTTGAGGGCGACCAGCCGGTTCAACCGCGTGTGCCGCGCGCGATAAACCACTCCCATGCCGCCCCGGGCGATTGTCCCGGTCAGCTCATACTCGCCAAACCGCCGTGGCGCGCCGTCCTTCAGCACCAGCGGTTCATCCTCCAACGCCGCCGTCTCCGGCCCGCGGCTCATCGACCGCGCCAGCACGCCGGCGATGAGACATCTCGGGCACAACCCTTCCGACGCCGTGAGCGCCACCGAGGCGCCGCACTTCGGGCAGGTGGTGAGAGTGTGCGCCGCCGGTGTCATTGCTCAGGGATTACAGAAGAAACGCGGGCGCGAAGTTTCCGGCCGCCGCGCGCTATTCGCTCAGGACGCGGAAGAGGAAACGGATTTCCTCCTCGACTTCGCCGGGGTCATCGAGCGTCTGTGCGATCTCGGCCCGGAACAACTCGCCGTAGCGCTGGCGCAGTTTGTAAATGGCGGATTTCACCGCGCTCTCGGAGATGCCGAGCTTCACCGCCACCTCGGCGTAGGAAAGCGGGTCGTAATCATTGAGGAGATAAATCTTCAGCACCTCGAAGCGGCCAGCCTGGCCGGCGGCCTCGTAATCGCGCCGCAGCCGGCTGTTCACGCGGGCAAGCACGGTCTCGACCCAGCGGCGCTCAAAGAGCTTGTCCGGGCCGTTGTCCGTGACCGGTTCGAGGGCGGCGCGCTCGTCGTCCTCGGCGGCATCGAGCGAAACGGTGGTGGTCGCCCCGCCGCGTTTGATCGCGTGGGCGCGGTCCCATTCGTTGGCCAGGAAATGCTTCACCGCCGCCAGCAGGAACGAGCGGAACCGGCCCTTGCTCGGATGCACGCCCGAGAGCCAGTCGTTGTGGAGCATTCGTGAGAAAAATTCCTGGGTGAGATCCTGCGCCGCGTGGGCGTCGTGCCCAGCCCGCAGCACGTACGAGTAAATCGGGTTCCAATACGCGCGGCAGAGCTTTTCCAGCGCGCCCACGGAATCCGGCGCGGACCAGCCGCTGCCCGCCGCCTGAAGCACCATGCTCCAGCGCGTGGTGCGGAAACGCGCGGCGGAAAACAGGTCCAGATGCGTGGAACTGCCGGGCCGAAACTCGTTCAAGGTCGTGTTTCCCATAGTTGAGAACCGGCCCCCAGAGCGGATGCCGTGCCGAGTTACGAAAACGCCACCATGCGAGACCGCGGCACAGTATCGGCCGGAAGGAACGCGTCGTTCGGTAGATTCTCTCGCCGCGCTTGACCTCGCGAGCCTGCGTCGGCAAACGAAGCGGGTGAACCGCGCGCTTTCCCCATTCTGGACCTTGTTCGTCCTGACGGGGCTGAACCTTTTCAACTACCTCGACCGCTACGTGCTGTCGGTGGTGTTGTCGCCGTTGAGCGCGGAACTGCAGTTGAATTACGACCAGGGCGGAACCATCGGCACCGCGTTCATGCTCGGCTATTTCCTCACCTCGCCGCTCTTCGGCTATCTCGGCGACCGTGCATCGCGCAAATGGCTCATCGCCGCCGGCATCTTCATCTGGAGCGCCGGCACGGTGCTGACGGGCTTCGCGAAAAGCTACGAGCAGTTGCTCCTTTGCCGCGTGCTCGTCGGCGTGGGCGAGGCCAGCTACGCGACCATCAGCCCCAGCCTGATCTCCGACAAATTCTCCGGCCCGAAGCGCAACACCGCGCTCACCATCTTCTACGCTGCCATCCCGATTGGCGCGGCGCTGGGGAATTTCGCGGGCGGGCAAATCGCGGCGCACTGGTCCTGGCGCGAGGCCTTCATCTTTGCGGGCGCGCCGGGGTTGGTGCTCGCCCTGGTGCTGCTGCCTTTCGCCGAACCCGCGCGCGGCGGACTCGACGCGGCCCCGGCGGCCAAACCGTCCTGGCGCGACATGCTCGGGCTGCTGCGGCTGCCGCGCTACCTGCTCGTGGTCTTTGGATACACCGCCTACACGTTCGCTCTCGGCGGCTTTCAACATTGGGGCGCAACCTTCCTCCAGAAGGTCCACAACGTGCCGGTGGACCAGGCCGGAAATTTCTTCCTCGTCTCGCTCGGCGTGTCCGGGCTGGTCGGCACGTTCCTCGGCGGGTTGACGGCCAGCGCCTTGCGCAAACGCACCGCGGCCGGTTACGCGCTCGTGCTTGGCGTGTCCGTGGCCGCGGCCGTGCCGATGGCCTTCGCCGCCTTCCGCGCCACCAGCGCGGGCACGGCCATGGTGTTCCTCGCCGCCGCCATGTTCCTGCTCTTTCTTTCCACCGGGCCGACCAACACGCTCATCCTGGAAACGGCCCCGGCGAATCTTCGCGCCACCGCCATGGCCTTCTCCATCTTCACCATCCATCTCTTCGGGGATCTCTGGTCTCCGAAAATCATCGGCGCCACCGCGGAGAAGTCATCGCTCGGGCAGGCGGTCATGATCCTGCCGGTCGCCCTGATGGTAGCGGCGGGGTTGTGGCTGGTGCTCGCGTGGTGGACGCGCGGGCCGGGAGCGGGGACAAAAACGGCGGCGTGATTCGCGCCGTCACCGGATCCACTCGAAGAAGCCCAGCGTCTCCAGTTCGCCGCGCAGGGCGGTCAGTTGCTCGGCGCTCAGGCGCGGATGCGGCAATCGCGCCGGGCCGACCGGCACGCCGAGCATTCCCATCACGGCTTTCGCCGACGGCATGAAGCCGCGCGCCGCCAGCGCTTTCACCAGACGCACCGAGCGCTCCTGCTCGATCCGCGCGGTTTCCATGTCGCCCTTGGCGAACGCGGCGATGAGCCGGTGATAAAGCGGCGCGGCGAAATTGTAAGTGCTGCCCACGCCGCCGCGCGCACCGAGCGCCAGCGCGGCCAGCAGGCATTCATCGATGCCCCACGGCAGATCGAATTTTTTGCCCGGACGGCGCAAGCAGAGCTGGTAGGCGATCAAGTCCATGTTCGTGAACTTCAACCCGGCCAGCGTGGGAATCCGCTCCGCCGCCCGGTCGAGAAACTCCGGCATGGGGAAGCTCACCCCGGTCATCGAAGGAATGTCGTAGAAATAGAACGGCGTGTTTGGCGCAGCCGCCGCCACGTCCGCGGCGCATTCGATGAGCAGGTCGAGGTTGGCCGGTTTGAAATACGAAGGAGCCAGCGCCGAGATGGCGAGCGCGCCGAGCCGGCCCGCCTGCGCGGCGAGTTCCTGCGCGTCGGCCATGCAGTTCGACCCCACATGCACCACCACGCCCATTGGCGTGCCACGCGACACTTCCATCCACCGCGCGGTCAACTGCCGGCGTTCCTCGATCGTGAGCGAATGGCTTTCGCCCGTGGTCCCGCCGATGAAGACCCGCTTCACGCCGTTAGCGAGCAGATGCGCGGCCTGTTTCTCCACGACCTCGATCCGGACGGAGCCGTCTTCGCGAAACGGCGTGTGGGTGGCGGCGACAAGCTCGTGCAAAGGCAGCATGGGCACCGGAATGGAGGAAGTTGGATTCGACTGGTTCATCGTGTTTCGGAAAGTCGCCGTCGCGGCGCGCGTTCTGTCAAGCGGCGGTTTGGGAATGCCACTTGAAGTTTCGGCCGCCGTCCGTAGCCTCGCGCGCATGTCTGCCGGAACGGACTTTGATGTGAAATACGTCGCGCACCTCGCGCGACTGGCGCTCACGCCTGACGAGGAAAAGAAATTTCAGGCCCAGCTCGACAACATCCTGGGCTACATCGCCAAGCTCAACGAACTCGACGTCAGCCACGTCGAGCCAACCGCCCATGCGGTGCCGCTCGTCAATGTCACCCGCGCCGATGCTGTCCGTCCCTCGATGCCGCACGACGAGGCCATGCGAAACGCCCCCGCCCATGGCAACGGCCTCTTCCTCGTGCCGAAGATCGTCGAGTAACCGCCGCCCGCCATGCTGCATCAACTCTCGATCTCCGAACTCCGACGCCGCCTCGACTCGCGCGACATCTCCGCGCGCGACGCGGTCAACGCCTGCCTCGAACAAATCAAGCGCGTGGACGGCGACGTCAAAGCGTTCCTCAGCCACGACGCCAACGACGCGCTCGCGCAGGCCGACGCGGCGGATGCGTTGCTGAAGGCCTCATCCTCCGCCGGCAAGCCCCTGCTCGGCGTGCCTGTGGCCATGAAGGACGTGCTCGCGGTGCGCGGCCATCCGCTCAACTGCGCCTCGAAGATTCTCGGCAAGTTTGTCTCGCCCTACGACGCGACCGTGGTGACGAAGCTGCGCGAGGCGGGCGCGATCGTGTTCGGGCGCTTGAACATGGATGAGTTCGCGATGGGCAGCTCCACCGAGAACTCCGCGTTCTTCACCACGCGCAATCCCTGGGACACCACGCGCATTCCCGGGGGCTCCTCCGGCGGTTCGGCCGCCGCGGTGGCCGCGCATGAGGCGTTCGCCACCATTGGTTCGGACACGGGCGGCTCGATCCGCCAGCCGGCCGCGTTGTGCGGCTGCGTGGGACTCAAGCCGACTTACGGGCGTGTGTCGCGCTATGGGCTGGTGGCGTTCGCGTCGTCGCTCGATCAGATCGGGCCGTTCACCAAGGACGTGCGCGACGCGGCGACATTGCTCGGTGTCATCAGCGGGCATGACCGGCTGGACTCGACCAGCGTGCCCGAGCCGGTGCCGGATTACGCGGCGGCGCTCAACGGCGACATCCGCGGCCTCAAGGTCGGGTTGCCGAAGGAATATTTCATCCCCGGACTAAGCAAGGAGATCGGCGACGCGGTGAACGCGGCGGTGAGAAAGCTGGAGGAGTTGGGCGCGGAGATTGTCGAGATTTCCCTGCCGCATACCGAGTACGCCGCGGCGACCTATTACATCATCGCTCCCGCCGAGGCGTCGGCGAACCTCGCGCGGTTCGACGGCATCCGTTACGGCCTGCGCGTGCCGGGCGCGGACCCGCTCGAGCTTTACAGCCGCACGCGCGGCGAAGGCTTCGGCCCGGAGGTGAAGCGCCGGATCATTCTCGGCACCTACGTGTTGAGCAGCGGTTATTACGACGCGTTCTACCTGCGCGCGCAAAAGGTCCGCACGCTGATCCGCCAGGATTTCCTCAAGGCGTTCGAGAAGGTCGATGTCATCGCCACGCCCACCACGCCCACGCCGGCGTTCAAGGCGGGCGAGAAGACCGACGACCCGATCCAGATGTATCTCTCCGACGTGTTCACGATCTCGTGCAATCTCGCGGGCATCTGCGGCATCAGCCTGCCGTGCGGGTTCAGCGCGAACCCGAAACTTCCCATCGGACTGCAACTGCTCGGCAAACCGTTTGGCGAGGCGACGATGCTCAAGGCCGCCCATGCCTACGAACAGGCGACGCCGTGGCACCGGGAGAAGTCGCCGGTCGCTTGAAGGCCCATGAAGGCGTTGAAGATCTTCCGACGTTGTCGGCCGGCCTTCCGTCATTCGGCCCTACTGGCCGCGCCGGGCCTCATCCTGTTTCTCCTCGCGCGGCCGGCGTTCGCCGCGGATGAGGCCGCGACACGGGCCACGGCCTCCGTCGTAAAGACTCCCGGTCTGGTCGCGTTCTGGACGTTCGGCGAAGCGGCGGGGGAGCCGCGTGTTTCCACCGGGACCAGACAGCGGCATCCGTTGCAGGAAGTCGGCGGACCGGTTCCGCGCGTTGCGGGCGGGCCGTTCTCCGGGTTCTCGGCGGAATTAAACGGGCGGCAGTATTTCAAAATTCCTTACGCCGAGACGGGCGATTTGAACATCTGCGGGCCAGCCGCGCAGGTCAGCATGTTCGCCGTGGTGCGGATCGTGAACTTGAAGCAGAGTCGGACCATTGCAGGCATGTGGAGCGAGGGCAAAGGTGCCCATGACGACACCGGCACCCGGCAGTATTCCCTGCTCATGAACATGCCGACCTACGGCGGGCCGCGCCAGCTCACGCCGCACATTTCCAGCGAGGGCGGCGTCACGCGGCGCGCCGATGGCAGCGCGTTTCCCTGGTGCGCCGACTACGCAGCCACCCGGCGCGAGGTGCCCGAGGAGAAGTGGTGCTCGCTCGGTTTCACCTACGACGGGAAACTCATCCGCGCCTACATCGACGGCCTGATGGATGCGCGCGACCTCGACGCCGCAAAAGACAAGCGCACCGATCCCTATTTCACTGGCGAAGGCCCCGGCGGCAAGGAACGCGGCATGAACCCTTATTTCCATGGACGCGGCATCTTCTGCTACGACGCCGCGAAACACGCGCGGACCAAACCCGGGGGCGGCTCCGACTTTACGGTGGGCGCACGTTACGCTGTCGGCAAAATGCTTGGCGAGGCGACCATCGGTCGCTTCGGCGGGTTGGCGGTCTTCAACCGCGCGCTGACGGACGCGGAGATGAAGAAACTCCATGACGCCGCCAACGTGAACGCGCTGCCGGAACCGGCCCAGCCGTAGGCCCGGACATTCAGGTTGAGGTCGCGTGTCTTTCGCTCTTACGGCGCGCAGGCGGAAGAAGCGGGCAAAACAGGGAAAAGGCACTTAACAGCCTCTGTTTCTGCCAAGTGGCGCGTCACGGTGCCGCCCATCTTCTCTGGTACGTCAGGGCCATTTGGGGATCTCGTCCAACATCGACCCCATGAACCCGGACGTCGCGGCGTCAGAAATTCACCCGCAGGCTCGTGGTGAAAGTCCGCTCGCGCACGGGGGACGAGTGCGCGTTCAGCGGGTTCAGTTTGTAGTCACTGTCTAACACGTTGAGCAGGCCGCATCGCACTTCCGCATGGCGGCGCGGAAAGCGGTAGCCAACGAAGACATTGTGCTGCCAGAAGTCGTCGCCAGGCCGGGCGGCGCCGTATCCGCCGTTGCGCTGGTGATACCACTCCGATTCCCAGCGCGCGAACACGCCGGACGGATGATGAAAATTCGCCGCGAGCGAAAGATGATGCAGCAACGCGTCCTCGTCCTGTTCGACCCGCGAGAGTCCGGCGGCGTTGTCCGGGATGCGCGGGAATTTCGTCTCCAGCCGCGCGTCGCTCAGGCGGTAGTGGGCGCTCACGGAAAACCAGTCACCCAGTAATTGCGCGGCGTATGCCGATACATTGCGCTCGCGGAACTCGAGATCCTGCCGCGTGCTGGAAGGCGAATCTGGGATGGGCAGGAAGGTCGAGTTGGTCAGCGTGCCAACGCGGCGTTCGCCGTCGGAGCGCAGCCATTCGCCCTCGATGCCGAACCACGTTCCGCTACCGAAAGTCTGGTCGAATCCCGCGGCCACCACATCGAAGGTCGCGCCGGGGACCAATCCGGCCACGCTCTCGGGAATGAGGCTGCGGAAGGCCTGGTTGAATCCGCCAACCTGCGTCGGCTCCAGCCGCACGCTGTTGTCAAAATAAAGCCCGCCCATCGAACGCGTGTAGCTGGCGCGGAACAAGCCGCGTTCCCACGGCGTGACTACCAACCCGACCTTCGGCGCCACCAGATCGCGCTCGTCCATCCGCGACGACAACGGCGCAAGGTCGGCATTCTCGGGAAACTTCAAGTGATCGTAGCTCACGCCGGCCGTTAGCCGGAGCGGTTGGCAGACCTTCCAGGAGTAGTAGCCGTGGACATTGGCGCGTTGCATCACGGTGTCCACGTCGTCGTCAGTCACCAAACCGGTGGCCGTTCGCGAGAGGCGTGCCCGCGTGTCCACGTCGGCAGTTTGATAACGCGCCCCGACCACCAACGCGTGGTCGGCAGTCTGGAAAATCTGCTGCACCTCGGCCGACCACAACGTGATGTCGCTGCCGAACCGCTCACGGAAGAAGGCGGGCACTTCGATGGCCGTGATCTGGCCACCAGTTTGCCGGGTGAAGAGCACGTTCGGTTGCGGATCGCGGAACGAAAGGTGGTCATCGATATGCGAAAGCAGGGCGAGCGTGTGAACACCGGGAGCCCAGAGGTGATGCCAGCCGGCGTGGAGCGAGGGTTCCTGCCGCTCATCGAAACGGAATCCGCGTTTGGCCTGCGCGGGGTCGTAATGGCTGGCGAGATCGCCGCCTTCGGCCTCGTAAAGGCCCGCCTGGAAGTAGAACTCATCCTCTGAAGTGACAGCCTGCTTGAGGGTCAGCAATGTTTGCTGGCGGTTGGCCCATTCGTTCTTTCGCTGCCCCTCCAGTTCCTCGTCGAGGCGTTCCAGCGCGTAGCTCAATCCCCCCACCGTGCCAAATACCGAACCGGCGCGACGCCATTCGCCGGCGCTGGAATATTCGACCAGAAGGCTGACACCCAACCGACGCGGATCGAAATAACGCAGATGCTCCTGCTGGGGCAGAAGCTGCGAGAGGTTTCCCGCGCCGGGCGGAGCGAGCAGATTGGCGAGGAGCAACTCGCTTTGACGCGCCGTTTCCATTCGCAGATCGAAGCGGTTCGCGCTTTCGAGCGCCTGGTAGCTGTTGGCGAGAAAGAGGTGGCCGGAAAAGTCCGCATAACTTTCCCCGACCGCGCGGGCTGCGGTGTGGCGGCTCGCATCGGCAAGGCCTGCGTCCTCATAAAGCGCGGCGAGGTTCGCACTGCGCACGGCGCGGTCGCGGTCGAGCAGCAACCGCGAGCGGAAAACGGCGCGGCGGTCATTCAAGTCGAGCGAGCGTTCGAGATCGCGGATCGCCTCGTTCAACCTGTTCTCCTGCCACAGATGCAACGCCGAGTAGAGCCACGCCGTCGGGTCGTTGGCGTCGAGCTGCCTGGCCAGCGCAAAATCCTTCGCCGCGCCGCGCGAATCGCGCAGTTCGCCGGCGGCCTTGGCGAGGTAGGAACGGAACAACGCACGGCGGGGTTCCAGCGCGGCGGCGGCCTGGAAGGCGGCGCGGGCTTCGACGAATTCACGGCGGCGCATCAGGACCAGCCCGCGCCCGAGCCAGGCGGAACCCAGCGCGGCATCCAGTTCCCGCGCGCGATCAAACGACGCCAGCGCGCCTGCGGTGTCGCCCTGCTCCAGTTGAACGAACCCGCGCAACGCGTGCGCGGGCGCGAGCCGTGGCGAAACGGCCAGCGCGCGGTCCAGCGCAGCGAACGCCGCGGCACGGCGCTCAAAAGAAAACTCCAACTCCGCCACGCGGGCATGGGCAAACCCGGACGGGGCGAGCTGCGCCGCACGTTGCGCCGCTGCCAGCGCGCCATCCAGGTCGGCCCGCAATTGGAGCGTGTAGGCACGGGCCAGCCATTCGGACGCGGTGCGGGGTTCGGCGGACGGCGCGGTCTCACCGCGCACGGTGGAGACCAACTCGCGCAATGCCGCCGCACCCGGCTCGCGCGCCACGGCGGAAAGAACACCCTCCGCCTCGGCCACACGCCCGACGGCCAGTTCGAGCGCGGCACGGAAAACCTTTGCTCCGCCAGATAGCGAATCCGCCGACGGCGCGACGGCGAGGGCGGCTAGGAGGTCGCCGGACTCATAATGCCCGAGCGCGTCGCGCAGCTTCGCCTGATCCTCGGTGGTGAGATTCAACTCCTTGGGCGTGAGCACGGCCGGATAATAAAGCGCCCACTGGATCGCACCGGCGGCGTTGACAAGCGCGGTCCTTTGCGGGGCGGCGCCTTGTGTCCAGAGGAGTTCCTCGTTGCGTTCGAGGGCCACGTCGGTGTTGCCGCCGCGCAATGTCACCGCGCCGTCGATCAGCGCGAGGCGGAGCGAGGCCGGTTCGTCGGCGGTTTCGAGGAGGAACTCCGTGCCGCGAATCGCACCGGCGGCCAGCGGCGTGTCGAACTCGATGTCGGCGGGCTTCTCGCGGTTGAAGAAGAAGATCGAGCCGCGCGGGAGGCCGAAGCGGCGCCGGGCTGAATCGCGGGGCGGGAGAATTTCGAGCGTCGAGCGTTCGTTGAGACGGACCACGCTGCGGTCGGAGAGTTGGATGGCGGCGCGGCTGGCGGCGGCCGTGCGCACGCGCGCGCCAGCGGCAAGGAGTTGCCCGGGCCGGGCTGCTTTCCAAGCCGCGCCGGGTTCGAGCACCTCAACCTGGCCGGCGGCCTCGATGAGCGTCGAAAGGCCGGCTCCGTTGTCGGCGGACTGCTTCTCTGCGGCCGCCAGGCGACTGGCGACGCACAGCAAAATCAAAAAAGCCATTGCGCGCCACCAGCGTTGCGGCGAGGGCATCTTTTGTATTTGTGCTTTGTTGAGTGTTTTCATCTGCACTGCTGCGGCGACGTCCGGACCGGCGACGCTTCAGGCCGGGCGCATTCAGCAACGAGCCTGCCAGCGCCATGAACAAGGCCAAAGCCGCCAGAAACACGCCCGGATGTTCCGGAGCCGGAACGATTGTTCCGCCGGCAATCGCTACGAAAACTCATTCCACCCGGATGCGGTAGAACCAGGCGCCACTTCCCGGCGAGTTGGTGAGGCTGAAGTTCCCGCCCGTGCCCTCGATGACGCCCGAGGCGGGCTCCCATGGGCCGTCCACGGCCGGGGCCTGTTCAAGCACGTAGTTTTGGGAGGGCAACGTGGAGAAGGTAAACGCCATCTGGCCGGGGGCGCGTTGGAACTGCAACTGTGTAGGGAAAACCACGCGCAGGGGCAGTATCACCTGAAGCGGCGCGCCGACGAGGTTGGAGATGGTGACGATGTAATCGCCGGCGTTGGTCGGGGAAATATTCTGCAATTCCAAGGCCGGATTGGTGGCCCCGGGCAGGGCGGACGTTCCTTTGCGCCAGCCGAACAGCAAGGGCGCGCTGCCGGTCACCTGCGGTTCGAGCGACACGGTGGCTCCGGGTGCGACCACGCGCGGCGACGGAGCCTGGAGCAATGTGGGTGGAACCGGCGGACGCGCGATGTCGAGCGAGTAGTTCAACCGTGCCCGACCGCGGGCGTTGTTCACCCCGGCCACGACGATGACATAGGTGCGAGTCTTGATGGCGGCGAATTCGAGGAAGGATGCGCCTTGCGGGCCGAGGCCGTCGTTGTCGCAGTTCACGGGAATGAGGTCTGCGTAGCTCGTCATCGAACTGTTGTAGGTATAAACGGCGAGCACGGTGTCGAATGAACTGCCCGCAGTGTCGAGGGTGACGGTGCCGTTCGTCGGCGGAACATAGAACAGCCAGAACGAGGCGCCAGTAGTCACGCCGCAATGATCGGGTTCTCCGGGATCAACGGTTGCATAGGTGGTGTCGAAGATCTGGCTTCCATTGTAACCGCGAACGACCCCGTTAAGGGATGCCTTCGCCGCCTTCACCTTCGGACGCGGGGCAAGGTCGTCGCCGTCATCGCCAATCAGCGCCGAGCTTTCGCCGTCGAGCAATTTGTCCTGCGCGAGGGTGGTGGAGATATCCTCCGTATTGACCTGAAGAGTGACGGGGACGGAGAAGAACTTGGGTCGTTCGCCGCCGCCTCCGCCCGGCACGTCAATGGTGACCCGCATAGTGTAACGCCCGACGTTGATCAGTGTAAAAGCCGGTATGACCAGAGTCGGTGTATCAGCGTTTTCGATTTCAACTCCGTTGCGATACCACTTGAAAGTGCCGGCGGCAGCGTTGGTCACGTCAAAGCCAATCGAGACTGGGGCAGCGAGGTTGACCGAGCGGTCCGGCAGTGTGTTGAGAATCTGCGGCGGTGGATCATTCAACACCTCAAAGCTCCACTGAAGCTCAACGCGGCCCGTGGCGCCAAAATAGCCATCCACGGCAACTTCGTATCTTTCGCCGGCCCGCACACCGAACTCGATCTCACTCTCGTTTTCGTATCCCTCTGAATCGTCCGCCCGCGCCACCTCGCGCAGATCGGCGAATGTCGCGCCGCCGACATTGGTGAACTGGTAGGCGGAAAGAAGCGTGTCAAAACCGCTGGTCTCGGTCTTGAACTTGACCACGCCGTTCGAGATTGCGAGCCACGAGACCCATAAGGAATGCCCGCCGGTCTTGCCGCCGTGTTTGGGTTCGCCCGGCTCGACGGTGGCAGCCGCGTTGTTGCGGGTGGCCTGGCCGGTCAGGTTCGAGACGGTAATCCGGTTGGTGAAATGATCCTGCAGGACTTGCGCGGCGGCGGGTCGGCCCATCAAGGCAAGGAAGACCATGGCCAGCAGGAAATGGAACCGGCGCGGTTCGAAATTTCGACCACTGGCGCTCTTCTGTTTCCTGAGTTGCATTGTATTAAACAAACCCGTCACCGAC
>CAYQWK010000006.1:0-3605 GCA_964420805.1 uncultured Bifidobacteriaceae bacterium
TGGGATCACTGCTACCTGCTCAAACTTCTAGGCGTTAAAATTTAAGTGCGTCTGCTCTGGTGTCCGCGCTCCAATTCCTCACTCAGTCTCACTCAAGGAGGTGCAGGAAGCCTAACTGGAAACCCAAATAGTGCGGTGTGCAGTTCTGAAACTCCTGACCCGATCCTCCCGATGGCAGGATCATTAGTTGATGAACTGCCTCAGCCCGCCGCTATTTTGCCTTGTCGTTCTTATTGTCGGCGCCCTTGATGCCGTCTTTGGGAGCGTCCTTTGGGGCATTAAGGTTCAACTCGTTGAGAATGGCCTCGGTGAGGTCATTGTCCGAACCGGCGGTGTAGAGCACAAAGGGCGTGTTATTGACGGACTCGGCGGCCGTGTCGATGACCATGGTATAACCGCCAGCCTTGGCGCGGGCTTTGATCTTATCCTTGATCTCACCGAGAATCTGATCGCGCACGCGGCGTTGTTTCTCGCCGAGGGTCGTGCGCGAGGTATTGTCGAACTGTTTCACGTCATCCTCGATGCGGCGGAGGGTCAGGAGTTCGTTCTCGGCGGCTTTCTTGCGTTTGTCGCGCTCTTCGGCAGAGAGGGCCGGGTCATTGGCACCGTCGAGCTGTTTCTTATAGGCGTCTTGGGCCTTCTTGTAGGCTTCCACCATGCGGTTGCGTTCCTTTTCGAGGTCGGCCGCCTGCTCCTTGAGGTTGGCGTCGGCTTGTTTGGTGCGCCAGTAATTGTCGAAAGCCTTGCGCAGGTCGATGACCGCAATCTTCTGCGCGGCAGGCGCGGACGGCGGCGTGTCGGCGGACGAAGCAGCCAACGCTAAAGCCAGGAGGAGGCAGGGAATCAGGATCTTCTTCATGTCTTAAAACTCAGTGGTGTAGCCCACGGTGAAATTGAACCGCCCGTTGCCCGAGGTGCCGTAGGCGTCCTGAATCGGGAAGGCGTAATCGAAACGCAGCGGACCGATGGGAAGGTTCAAACGGATGCCAACGCCGGCATCGGAGCTGTAATCGGTCGTGAAATCGTAGGATTTGTAGAACACGTTGCCCATGTCGTAGAAGACCGCGAAGCGCAAGCGGTCAATGATGGGCAGGCTGTATTCCGCGGTAGCAAGGTAGTAGGTGTTGCCGCCGATGGGTTCGCGGCCAATGCCCTTGATGCCGTATTCCTGCGGCGTCGCGTCGCGGAAGCGGAATCCGCGCAAGCTGTAGGCGCCGCCGAGATACCAGCGCTCGAAGAAAGGCACGTCGTTGTTTGGCTGGTTTGGATAGGGCGATTTGGCGACGAAGGGGTTGCCGGTGATTTTGCTGGTGGCGGGATAATACCGATCGCGCGGCACGTCCGGAATGTTGCTATCGCCAAAAGCCTCGATTACGCCGCCCTTCACGCGAAGCTCCAGCACGTGCCCGTCGGCAAGGCCGGGAAAGAACCACGCGGTCTTGGCCTCGAGTTTGTAAAGATTCGCATCGCCTACGACGAGTTCGCTCAGCAACTCGCTGCGATGACCTGCGTTGGGAAGCAGGGAACTGTTGCGTGTATCGTAGGCAACGGAACCGCCAAAGCGGTTCAGGAAGTAGTCGCCTTCCGAGTTGATCATGGTCTGCGGGGCGCGGTCTTCGACGCGGTCAATGCTGACCAGTTCCGGATTGTAGCTGATCGAGCCGATGAGGAACTCGCTACCCAGCGCGCGGGTCAGGCTCACGCGACCGCCGATGCGCCGTTCATCGAACAAGTCGCTCAGGAATCCGTAGTCGCGGTAGTAAAGATCAACACCGAGGGCGAGTTTACGGTCAAGGAACCACGGCTCAGTCCACGATACTTCGTAATCCTGCCGCACGGATCCAACCGAGGCTTTGAGGCGGAATTTCTGGCCCGCGCCTGTGAAGGTCGGGGGCTTGAACAGGTCGAAATTACCCTGCGAAAGCTCGACGAACCCGACCAGCGAGTCCACCGAGCTGAAACCTGCGCCGACGGTGAAGTGGCCCGTGTCTTTTTCATCCACGCCAACAACCAGGTTCTTGCGGTTCGGCACATCCGTGTCCTCGGGGCGCGCATCCACGCGTTCGAAATAGCCCATTTGTTCAAGGCGGTTCTTGCTGCGCTTGACGCGGACCATGTCAAATACCTCGCCCGGTGACACGGCAAGTTCCCGGCGTATGACCTTGTCCTTGGTTTTGACGTTGCCCTTGATTTCGATCTTTTCGACGAATGCCTTCTCGCCCTCGTTAATCTCGTACACGAGGTCCATCGTGCCGGTCTCGACGTTCGGGTTCTTGCGCGGAAACACGCGGGCGTCGATGTACCCCTTGGCACCGTAGAAATCCTCGATGGCCTCACGGTCCGCCGCAAGGGCCTTGGGAGTGAACAGATCCCCTACGCCCATGCGCAAGACGCGGCCAATATCGTTCGTCGAAAACAGCGCCGCGCCTTTGATCTGGATGGCTCCAACCCGGTATTGGCGGCCCTCGGTGATCACGAAGTGCAGCTTCATCTTCGATGGCGTGAGCATCTCCTGCTTCACCTCCTTGAGGTCGAAGTCGATGTAGCCGGCGTCGCGGTAAAACTCGGCGAGCTTGTCCTTATCGTCCTCGAGTTCGTCGTCCTTGAGCTTGCCGCTCTGGGTGATCCACGAGAACATCCACCAACGGCGGGTCTTCATCTCCTTTCGGAGTTTCTTCTGCTTAAAGGCCTGCGCTCCGTCGAACACCACATCCACTACCCGGATCCTAGGCGCCTCGGTGATCTCGAAGGTCACGCTGGCGCGGCCGGCGTTCTCGTCCGGGGCAACCTTGTATTCGACCTTGGTGCGCGGGTAGCCGGTGTTCTCGTATTTCTTTTTGATCTCCTGGGCGTCGGCGAACAGCTTCCGCTCGTCCTTGGTCTCGCCAACCTTGGATTTGATCAGATCCTGGAGCTTGGAGTTGGAGAACTTGGAGTTGCCGGCGAACTTGATCTCCGTAACGCGCATCTTGTTCACCAGCACGTAGGTGACCGTGATGCCTTCTGCTGCGGCGTCTTCGACGATGCGGATGTTGTCGAAATAGCCGGTTCCGTAAAGATTGCGGACGTCATCGTCAACGGCCAGACGGCTGAAGTTGTCGCCCTCTTTCACGCGGATGTTGGCACGCACGAGGGATTCGCTGACGGATTGGGGCCCGACCTGCTTGATCTCGATTTTCTTGACCCGCCCCGGGGTTTGGGCCGGGAGAGGCATGGCCGCCCCGAGCAAGAGCGCGAGGAGCGCGTAGCGAAACAATTTGTTCATCAACTAGCTTTCAACCGGGTCATCCGCGGAAATCTTCGCCGCGTTCTCGAACCGCGTGAACGTCTTCAGGAACGTCAGATTCACGTCGCCCGTGGGTCCGTTGCGTTGCTTGGCGATCAGGAGGTTCACCGGCACGGCTTCCTGTTCCAAACTCGGCCCTTCGTCGTCATCGCCCATGTTCGGCTTGTAGAGCAGACCAATCAGGTCTGCATCCTGTTCAATCGCGCCCGACTCGCGCAGATCGGACATGCGCGGCTTGCGGTTCTTGTCCTTTTCCAGCTCGCGGTTGAGCTGCGCCAGCACGATCACGGGCACATCAAGTTCCTTTGCCAGCGCCTTC
>CAYQWK010000006.1:3615-9484 GCA_964420805.1 uncultured Bifidobacteriaceae bacterium
CCGCCTCGATTTCCTGCGGACCTTCATCGGCATCTTCGGCTGATTCCTTTTCTACTTTGTAAAGGAGCCCCACCAAATCGGCGTCCTGTTCGATTGCGCCGGATTCGCGCAAATCGCTCAAACGGGGCTTGCGGTTTTTGTCCTTTTCCAGCTCCCGGTTGAGCTGGCTCAGGACAATGACCGGAACTTTCAATTCCTTGGCCAAGGACTTCACGCCGTTGGAAATATCCGCGATTTCCTGCTGGCGGTTTTCGGCCCGGCGCGCAGTTGAGTGAAGAAGCTGGAGGTAGTCAATTACGAAAAGCTTGATGCCATGCTGCTGCCACATCCGCCGCGCCTTGGCTCGCAATTGGAGGATCGAGAGGCCCGCTGTGTCGTCGATGAACATCGGCGAACCAGCCAACTTGCCCGCCGCTGACGTGATCTTTGGGAAGTCCCGCTCCGAGAAGAAACCCTCGCGAATGTTGCGCAAGTTGACGCGCGCCCGCGAACACAACATGCGCAATGCCAGCGACTCCGAGCTCATTTCCAAGCTGAACACCCCCACGGGCAGCTTCTGGTCGATCGCAACCGCCTCCGCAATGTTCATGGCCAGCGAGGTCTTGCCCATCGACGGCCGCGCTGCGATCACGATCATTTCGCCGCCGTGCATTCCAGTGGTCATCTTGTCGAGATCGACAAAACCGGTCGAAATTCCCGTAAGCATTCCCTGATTCGCGTGGTATTCCTCCAGCCGAGAAATCGCCTGGTTCACCACGTCCTTGATCGACAGGTTTTTTGCCTCGATGCGTTCCTCGCTGATACGCAACACATCGCGCTCCACCTCGTCGAGCAACTGGTCCACCTGCCCCTCGTGCTCGTACACCCGCCCGACCACGTCCGTGCAAACCGTGATCATCTTCCGCAGGATGTACTTCTCGCGGACGATGTTGAGGTAGAAAGACAAGTTCGCCGCGCTCGGCACTGCATCCGGCAAACCGGCCAGGTACGCCAGTCCGCCCACGGCCTCCAACTGCTGCTTGTCCTTCAGTCGTTGCTGCACGGTGATGAGGTCAATGGCCTCCTTTTTGTCGTACATTTCGACCAGCAGCTCGTAAATCACCTGATGCCGCAGGTCGTAAAAGACGATCGGACCAGGGCGAAACTTCTCCACGCATTCGCCGAGGCATTCATTCGGCGCGAGAAGCACGCAACCCAGCACGCCCTGCTCGGCCTCAATCGAGTGGGGCGGCAGACGGTCCACGATCCCCGCCGCCGCGGCGGAGGGCTTGGGATTCTTGCGCCGTCCTTTGCGCAAATCCGGGGACGCCGCGCCGGACTCTGGGTTCACGGAATCAAGCATTAGGCGGGGAGAGTAGCCGGAAGGCCAATCGCCTGCACGACGGAAACTTTTCAGAATCTACGAACGACTTATTGGAAGCCTTATTCACAAACGGGGTCTTGCCAGCCATTCTCAAGCTTCCCAGTTGCGAGCATTCCCTCACTGTCCCCTGTTCTGGTGACTGGTTGGGGGCAGGGGATCCCGTAAGGTGTCGGCGTGTTAAGCGCACTGCGGTTCTCACAGTGCGCTGTGTGTGAAGAGGCCGGACCTGTTGTCCGGCCTTTCTCTTTTCCAGCAACGCCGCAGGGTTTCGGCTGCGCCGGAAGGAAACGAAGGCCCAGCGCCCGTTGCAATTCCGGCAATGCCCCTGCTACCCCAGCTTCCGCAGCAACTCACCCAATCCGCCTTCCTCCGGCTCGATGACAATCGGCCCGGCCGGTCTGGACCTCGGGACCGCCGCGGTGGATAGCGTTCGCGCCGCATCCGGTTCGGGGCCTTTTGCCGCGGGCATCGCGGGTGGGGCCGGGCGCGCATCCGCAGGTTCAGCATCCGGCGCCTCGTCATTCACGTTCGGCACGTGCCAGTTCGTCCGGCCCGCCAGCCACTTTTGGTATCGGGCAAACGTCCACATGCCGTGCTCTGCGCCGGTTTCCATCACCTGGTTGATCTTGAAGAACTCGCGGCTGCGGATGAACGAACGCACCGGAATTGTCGGAACCAGGATTTCGCACTCCGCCACGCGCATGTTCAGGTCCGGCCGGAAACGCAACCGCTGCGCCACCACCGCCACCAGCGAATCCGCGAGTTGCGCGGCCACCGCATTTTGAATTTCCGACGGGAACGCCCCCACCACACGCTGCAACGCCTCGACGCAGGTTGCCGAATGGACCGTCGCCATGACCAGATGCCCCGTCTCGGCCGCACTCAACGTCAGACGCATCGTCTGCGGATCGCGCATCTCGCCGACCATCAACACGTCCGGATCTTCACGCAACGCGTCGAGCAGTGCCTGCTCGAAACTCGGCGTATCGCGGCCCACCTCGCGTTGCCGGATGTAAGCGCGGCGCGGCCGGAAGATGTACTCAATGGGGCTTTCAACCGTGAGGATGTGTCGCGGCTCGGAGAGGTTCAGTTCCTGAATCAGCGCCGCCATGGTCGAGGTCTTTCCGCAGCCCGTCGGTCCGCTGATGAGCAGCAAGCCGTTAGACGGCTCGACAAATTTCCGCAGATCAGGATGCAGATTTAGGTTCTCCAACGTCGCCTGAAAACTGCTCAACAACCGGATGGCGAAGCCCACGCCGCGCGCGGTGTGCAGGACATTGATGCGGCAGCGGACCCCGGCAATTGACTTCGAAAGGTCAAAAGACCTGCGGGCCAGAAACTCGTTCCAATGATCCGCGCCAACGATCGTCCTGGCTAAGTCCGCCAGCACCCGTGCCGGCACCGCCTCGCCGGCCAGACGCAGACTCCCGCGCACCCGCAACGCGGCGGGCAGCCCGGGTTCCAAGTGCAAATCACTCGCGCCCTGCTCACGGGCCTGGGAAATCAACGTGTCGAGGTTCATGCGCTGTCTTGTCGGTTCTTTCCTTTGAACAATCAAGCGAGGCGAAGGTTGCGGACCGGCTGCTAAACCAGGAGCCGGGAATCCCCGATTCATCGCCGATTCAGCGGCGGCGAGGCACACCAAACACCCCTGATGTTTTACCGGATTCCGAACGATTCAACTTCTGCATTCTTGACCCCGCTCAATCCTTCTCCGCCGCGATGGACCACAGTTCGCTCCTTCGCTTCTGCCTTCGACGAGATGGCAAAGGGGAGCCAGTTCGCATTACCGCGGACAAACCAGTTGTGAAGCCAATGAGCAAAAAGATCCTTCTCACCAGCGTGTGTCGGCCAATGGGACCGCAATTCGGCGATGCGCCATCCGTCGGATACGAACTGCTTTACCGTCAGGTCACGCGTGCCCAGGGCATCTTCAGCCCGCGCACGGTCAACATCCATTTCTCGCTCGAATACATCGCCGAGAATCTCGACGCGCCGACGGTGGTGTTGCAGTACCCGTCCAAACGCGAACTGATCAAGGAACTCAAGAAGGGCTACGATTACGTCGGCGTCTCCTTCCTCATGGCCGTGATGCACAAGATGAAGGAGACGGTCGCGCTGATTCGGAAATACTCGCCGCACAGCAAGATCGTCCTCGGCGGCTACGGCACCGTGCTCAAGGACGAGGTGCTCAAACCCTACGGCGATTACATCTGCCGCGAGGAAGGCGTGGCCTACTTCCGTCGCTTGCTTGGCGAACCGGAAATCTCGATGCCTTACAAGCATCCTCTGATCGTAAGCTGGCTCAAGGTCTTCGGCTGGAAGGTTTCCGGCACGGGCAAGATCTTCGCCGGTCTCGGCTGTCCGAACGGATGCGATTTCTGCTGCACCTCGCAGTTCTTTTCCCGCAAACACATTAAATTGCTTCCCGAGGGTCGCGACATTTTCGCCGTGGTCGAGCGCTACCTCGACATGGACCCGAGCCTCGTGTTCCTGATTCTGGACGAAGATTTCCTGCTCAACAAAAAGCGCGCGATGGCGTTTCGGGACTGCGTGCTCCAGAGCGGACGCAAGCCCTCCATCTTCGCCTTCTCAAGCATCAAAGCCATCAGCCAATACACCGTGGAGGAGATTCTGGAGATGGGGATCGACGGCTTCTGGATCGGCTACGAGGGGACGCGCTCGAATTACGCCAAACAGCAAGGTCGCCCCGTGGCCGACATCCTCACCGAGTTCCGCGAGCACGGCATCACCATCCTCGCCTCGATGATTGTCGGATTCGACTACCAGACGCCCGAAGTGGTGGCACAGGAACTTGATGAACTGATGAAGCTCAAGCCCGCGCTCGGCCAGTATCTCATCTACGGCCCGGTGCCGAGCACGCCGTTCTACGAGCGCGTCATCCAGCAAAACCTGCTGCAGGACGTGTACACGAAGGACATGGACTTGTTCTACCGGCGCGCGGATGGCTTCCGCACCATGATCAAGCACCCGACGTTGTCGCCGGAGCAAATCGAGGATTTGCAAACCTGGTGCTTCGAGCAGGATTTCCAACGGCTTGGCCCCAGCATCTACCGCGTGCTCGAAGCGCGCCTTCTCGGGTATCTCAAGCTCAAGGACTCTCCCAACCCGATCCTGCGCGAGAAGGCCGCCTACTACGCCCATGAACTGCGCTACGCCCGGCCGGTGTTCCTGCCGGGAAAACTCCTCGGTCCAAATGCAGAAATCCGCCGCTGGATCGGTGAACTTGAACGGCGTATCCATGCCGAGATTGGTGCCCCGACTTTCGCCCAGCGCTGCAAATCTCTCCTCGCGGTTGGTGCCGCGCTTTGGACAGGGCTGACCCTCAAGCTCGATCTCTTCCAGCATCCCAGGCTTATCCGCACCACCTACCGCCTGCCCGGGAAGCGCTGGAACGCGTTTGATGCGTGGGAGGAGTTTCACCGCAAAGTTTCCTCGCCCGACTTTTCCATCCAGGTCGAGTTGCAACACGCCAGGCAACAAGTCTGGATGCGCATCGAAGGGGCCCTCTCAAAGTCCGACGCCGAACATCTCGCCCACCGCATTGGCGAATCTCTCTCCCGCAGCAAGGGGCGGCTCGTGCTTGATCTCAAGAAAATCCATTGGGACAAGACCGAGAACCTCCATTCCCTTCGCGAGAAGTTGTCGGAATACCGCTCGCGCATTCGGGTGGTGCTTCCCAAGCTCTCCGCCGCGCATCCCGAACTGATCCTGCTCGCAAGCGTCTTCCAGCATTACCAGGGCTGAATGTTAAGACCGCGCGCCGCACTCCCACTAAAGAACCGACAATCCCTGCGGTGCCAATGCCCCTTCAATCCCGCGCGGCACATGCGCCACCTGCGTTTCGATCAGCGCATCGCACTCTGCCTCGGCCAGGCGCAAACCCCTCGCTGCGGAATGCACGAAGCCCGCCACGGTCTGCTCCGCGTAGTTCTGCAAACCCTGCCGCAGCGGTATGGAAAACACCGCGAGGCTCACGCCATAAACCAGCGTGTGCCAGCCATGCGCCTCGCCGCTCTCGATTGCGGCAAGGTAACGCTGCACCACGCGGTGATCCCGCAACGCGCGCAGCTTGCTCAACTGCCGCCGCCCCACCCGGCAGCTTGCCGCTGCGAACTCGCGCACCGGCGACTCCGACGTGATCCGCCGGTCCAGCGCGATCAACTCGCGCACCTCGCCCCGGATCGCGTGACCATGCGCGGCCACAATGACGGGCAATTCCGCGGGAAAAAGAACCTGCGCCCGGTACGAATCGAGAAAACGCTGCAACGCCGGAACGTCGCGCACCGACCCGAAAGCCAGCGCTGATGCGGCGACATCCGCCACCGCCATCGACTCCGCTGCGCCCATCTGTTCCAGCAACGGATGCACGTCGCCGAGGATTTCGGCCTGCGTGATCACAACTGTCTGGGAGCTCGTTGTCATCTGAGTATCAATACAGATTCCCTGCGGTTTGAATTGGTGGAGACGTTAGCACCCGCGACG
>CAYQWK010000006.1:9494-39110 GCA_964420805.1 uncultured Bifidobacteriaceae bacterium
CGAACCGCCGTTCACCCGTTCACCACGTTCCTCGGGGATCCATCCAGGAACGCCCGGACATTCGCCACCACCGCGTCCATCAACCGCGTCCGCGCCGCGCGCGACGCCCATGCGATGTGCGGCGTGACGATACAATTCCTCGCCGTGAGCAGCGGATTGTCCGCGCGCGGCGGCTCGACCGACAGCACATCCAATCCCGCGCCGCCCAACCGCCCGCTGTTGAGCGCCTCCGCCACCGCCTGTTCGTCCAGCAGCGGACCGCGCCCGGTGTTGATCAAGAACGCCCCAGGCTTCATCCGCGCCAGTCGCGCCGCGTTGATGAAGCCCTTGTTCTCCGCCGTGAGCGGGCAGTGCAGGCTCACCACATCACTGCGCGCGAGCAAGGCATCCAAATCCACGAACTCGAAGCGCGCCGGCAAATCCGCCGGCCTCGATCGGCTGTGAACCAGCACGCGCATCCCGAATGCATCGGCCAGCGTCGCCACCGCGCGCCCGATCTGCCCGAACCCCACCACGCCAAACGTCTGCCCGTGCAACTCGACCAGCGGGAAATCCCAGAAACAAAAATCCGCGCCCGCCGCCCAGCGCCCGTCGCGCACCGCCTGCGCGTGATGGCCGGTGCGATGCGTGAGTTCGAGCAGCAACGCGAAGGTCAGTTGCGCCACCGACGCCGTGCTGTAGCCCGGGACGTTGGTGACGGGAATCCCGCGCGCCCGCGCCGCGGCCACATCCACCACGTTGTAGCCCGTGGCCAGCACGCCGATGTAGCGCAGCTTGGGAAGTGAGTTGACCGCCTCGCCGCCGACCAATGCCTTGTTGGTCAGCAGGATTTCCGCGTCGCGCGCGCGCTCCACCACCAGTTCAGGCGGGGTGCGGTCGTGAACGGTGAGCGAACCCAGCGCGCGCAAGGCCGCCCAATCCAGATCGCCGGGGTTGAGTGTGAATCCGTCGAGGACAACGATGTTCATGGCGCGAATTCACGCCGAACCACGAGCACCTGGCAACCGCGCACTTGCCGCCGGTTGCATTCGCCTGAGCGTGGCCACCGGCCAGTTCTGCTGCCTGGGAGGAACATTCCGCAGCACGCCGGAGACGCTTCACCGGGCCGCAAAATCGTTCCGCCGGATGCCGGGGACGTTCCGCAACACCCCAGGGGCGATCCACAGAGCGCCAGGTACGTTCTGCAAGGTCGCAAAATCGTGCCTCCAAAGCCCGGGCACGTTCCGCAGGATCGCGGGTACGTACTACAAAGTCCCGGGTACATTCCGCAGAATCACGAAATCGTTCCGCAAGTGCCTGAAATCTCGTTGTTTGGATGAAAACGCCTCTCTGGCGCGAGAAATGACCTCAAACTCATGTCGGGGAAGACTCCCGCCCTCGCGCCCGGCGGTAAGCGGTTGGGGCTGGCTGGGGCGGGTGGGTTGTTTCGCGCGCCTCGGGCGCAGTTCATTGAAAACGGGTGCGCAGGGTGATGCGGGCCATGATTTCACGCCCCGTTTCCGATGCTGGCCGTGAGGGCGTGACCAGCCGCACGCGGGGGAGGGTGTGCCCCTCGAGACCGGAGTTCGAGATGCTCCGCGGCGGGAGGGAGGAGAAGCGGCACGGCCAACTCCGGAGCGCGAGAACGGCCGACCAACCGAAGGCAAGTTTTTTCAAAACCCAGCTTGCCTTTTTTTTTTTTGCCCGTACCACTATGACCGTTCGCCCAAAAGACTACCGAGACGAGTTGTGATGTTGCTCTCGACCTTGTCAGGCCAAGGAGGACACCGCGTCAGTTCCGGGGGAAAAGGAAAACAGCTATGCCAGACGAATCCAGTTCATCGAGTGTCGGGATCATCGTGGATCCTCCATGGGATTCGTCGTCCAGTGGTGGCGGGACGCCGGGCGACCAGGGCGGGGCGCGAGGGCGTCTCCCCATGCCCAACCAGCGCATTCTCGACGAACTGCTCAAGTCTGAACAAATCTGCCTCAAGGCCCAGCGGCCCGAATACTCCGGCCCTCTCGCCGCGCGTGAGATTTCCGCCCAGATTGTTTCTGACACGCTGGTCGCCATCCAAGCCGCCCGCGCCAAGAGCGCCCAGGCCACCCAGGCCACCACCGGCAAGGAAGGCGTGACCGGCACCGAGCAGGAACTCAAGAAGGCTCTGGTCGCCAAAATCAGCGAAATCCAGACGGCCGCCAACCAGAAGTTTGGCCGTTCGCAACGGAACCGGTTGCAGGACTACTACATTGGCACGCGCATTGACCAGAACCGCGCCCGGCTCGAACAACTCTCCAGCCAGATCATTGCCAAGGCCGCCGCTGATGCCCTGCCCGGCATCACGCCAGCCAAGCTCACGGCGGCCAACGACGCCCGCACCGCCTACACCCAGGTCGAGCAGAGCCAGAGCGGCGCGCAATCCGGTGCCACCGGCGGGCGCGCCACGCTCAAGACATTGGTGAAGGCCATCACCGACACGCGCATCGCCATCCAGCTCGCCGCCGAGGCCGAATGGCCCCATGACAACCCGGCCAACGCCGCCGTGCGTACTGAGTTCAAATTACCCGCCAAATCAAAATTCAAAGGATAAATGCTCAGAACATATGAACGAATCATCCTCATCAGCCGGCCCTGCTCATGTCGTCTTCGAGCCGGATCCGATCATAACTGGATTCACCCTCCCGTTGGCCCACTCTACAATAAAGCGCACCGTGAGCGTGACGGTCTATCCAAAGGAGATGGCAAAAGACTGCACGTTCCGTATCACAGGTGCTGCGCGGGCCGAATGGAACATCACCAGTGTGGATGAGGACACCGGAGTCATCAGTGTCGATGTCTCTGGCGTTGACGCCACTCCACAAAGCGCGCCCGACGGTGACACATGGTTGACCGTAGTTTACGAGCCGGATGATGAAGAGATCGGCCAAGCGGCTGTCATTGTTGTGATTCCGTGGGCTGAACGTTATCCCTCGACAAACCCATACTTCGACGGCGATGTAGTTGGTGAGAATATGTGGGTGGATTATCAGACGGTCCCGGCATATGGAGTTTTGCCACCCTTGTTGGAGGCGTTGCAAGCCAATGAGGCTTACCTCTGTACGGCATTTTATGGCACCATGACAATTCAAGTCGAGGATCAATTCGGCAATACTCTGGACGACATTTATGCTGGACAGGCGATCTATACCAGCAATGGCGGCAATGTGTTTCAAAATACTAATACGGTCCTTCAGACCGGCGGCACCTGGGGCGATCCAGTTGGCGTTAGCTACCCGCGCCCTGACGTTGCGTTCACAAATCAGGTGGATAACCTGGGTTTACCAAACCCTCTTCTCGCGGCTTGGGAGAATGCACAACCACCAACTCCTGTTACCGGCACTGAAATTCATCAGATGCAAGACGTGCAAATTGGTGGTCATGTGCTAAACTTTGGAACCTATTATCGGGCAATCTATTTTACAGTGGATCCACCACATATGACGATCTACTGGCCAGACTTGAACTAATCGCATGCTAGTGCGTTTTCTCTTTGTTGCTTGCATCTTATTGGCTCTGCACTGCGGCACCAGCGGGGCAGAAGATGCTTCTTTCCGCATTCGGATTGATGGTCACGCCTTTTCAACCAACTTGTTCGCAGCCTCTCTTGCGGAGAATCTGATTTCAAGTGCGGGAGGCAGACATGTTTACAACGTAGCGTGGACTAACATGGCTCTGAAAGGATTACTTCGTAAGTTTGATGAAGGAATTACTTCGGTGACTTATAAAGAGAAATTCGTCACAATCCTTGGCAGCTTAAAAAACACGAATCATCTGCTGAGAGCCATCAGCCGACTCGAAGAACCGTCATTTCCGCTTACAGTAAAGATTGGCTTCTTCGAGAGCCGTCAGATGTTTGACCGTAGGTTAGTTTTCTCAAACGGAGTGCATGTGGCGAGTTTGGCAAACTTAAATGAAATTCCAGAAACAAATCGCATCCGATGGCTTCAATCGCGGGATCTCGGGAATGCGGAAATGCACCTTGCCACCCCAGCCGGGTACAGAGCGTCAAGCGATTATAGTTTTTCAACATCTGCCCCTGGTTTGTGCGTGATTGAAATGATTCATTTGCAACCCATAACCGGACCCTCTGTTCTTGCATTTACGTGTCACTTCCCATCGTCGCAATCCGGCAGCAATTTGGGCGGCGCACCAAGGGTGGCTTCGCGGATTGAATGCACTGGTGCGGTGACCGTTGTCTATTTCAAGGACGATTTGGGCGGAATACGTGGAACGGTAATCGTCGCCGCAGATCGCAACCGGTGAACTACTGCGCGGGAGAGGCATTGGCTCTTGACACTGCTTGAGCAGGGTGTGAATCGAAAAAACCTGATTCTGCGTAATTTTCAAAGTCCCGGCGATGTGCTGATGCTCACGGCTGCCGTCCGCGATCTCCACAAGAGCCATCCGCTACAGTTTTCCACCGATGTTCGAACGCCATATCCGGAGTTGTGGAGCCACAATACCTGGCTGACACCACTTCTTGAAACTGATCAAGGTGTAGAGATTGTAGATTGTCATTATCCGCTGATTCACCGCAGTCGTCAGCGTCCTTTTCATTTTATCCATGGGTTCATTCAATTCCTCTCCGAGCGGTTAAACGCGAAATTTGAGCCGCACGCTTTTCGAGGAGACATTCATCTCTCACCGGAAGAGCGCGCTTCACGCTGCCCGGTCTCGGCCTTTACCGGTAGGAGGACCCCTTTCTGGCTAGTAGTGGCTGGGGGCAAATTCGATTTCACCATAAAATGGTGGGAATTCGCACGCTGGCAGAAGGTGATCGATCACTTTCGAGGTCACATACAGTTCGTGCAGGTGGGTGCGGCAGATCATTTCCACCCCAAGCTGAACGGAACCATCGATTTCCGTGGCCAGACAACGCTGCGGCAGCTAATCACCTTGGTCTTTCATTCCCAAGGTGTGCTTTGCCCAGTCACATGCTTGATGCATCTTGCGGCGGCCGTCCCGTTGCGTGAGGGGCAGGGCCGTTTGCACTTACCGCAGCTCCGTCCTTGTGTGGTCGTTGCCGGGGGGCGGGAGCCAGCGCATTGGGAGGAATATCCGGGCCATCAGTTCATTCATACAATCGGCGCGCTCCCCTGTTGCGCTCGCGGCGGATGTTGGCGCTCCCGGACGGTGCCTTTGGGCGACGGTGATCCCAAAGACCGGCATCTCTGCGTAGATGTCGTGAAGGGTCTGCCGCGCTGCATGGACATGATCACGCCGGAGGAGGTTATCCGGCGCATTGAACTGTATTTTCAGGGCGGCGCGTGCCGGTACTTGAATGAGGAGAGGCTGACATTAGCGATGCCGAATGCGGTTACAGGTGACCTATGATTGAGGAAGCAAGCGATCCGATTGCGGCGGCGAATTCACGCGAGCGGTCAGAGCAGTTCATCCGAGGTATTCCCGCCTATCCTGGCCAATTCAAAGGGCGGGGCATCGTCATTTGCGGCGGTGGATTCAAATATTTTCCATGCGCGTGGGTGTGCATCAACATGTTGCGCCGCGTTGGGTGCCAGTTGCCGGTTCAACTCTGGCATTTTGGCGAGAAGGAATGCGATGACTCGATGCGGGGACTGCTCCAGCCTCTCGGCGTGGAATGTGTGGATGCTTTGCAGGTGCGGAAGGTGCACCCGGCCAACATCATGCGCGGCTGGCCATTGAAGCCTTATTCGATTCTTTATTCATCCTTCGATGAAGTGCTGTTTCTCGATGCGGACAACGTGCCGATTGTCGATCCTGCTTTCTTATTCACCACGCCGCAATACAAGGAGATGGGCGCAGTCTTCTGGCCAGATTACGGGCGGCTGGCTCCGGACCGGGCGATCTGGGATCTGTGCGGTGTGGAATACCGCGACGAGCCGGAGTTCGAGAGCGGGCAAATCGTGGTGAACAAGGAACGTTGCTGGAAGGCGCTCCAACTGACGATGTGGTACAACGAGCATGCAGATTTCTTCTACCAGCACGTTCACGGGGACAAGGAGACGTTCCACATGGCGTGGCGGAAACTGGGGCAGGAATATGCCATGCCAAAGAAGGGCATTCACCGCCTGCCGTGGGTCATGTGCCAGCACGATTTCGAGGGCCGGCGCATCTTTCAGCACCGGAACATGGCAAAGTGGAGCATGTACGGGAGGAATGCCTCAATCTACGGTTTCAATTTCGAAAGAGAGTGCCTGGGATATCTGCACCAATTGCGGGAACTCTGGCATCCAAAGCTGGATTTCAATCCCACACAAAAGAACAATCGGGAGCGTGCGGCAGCGGAGTTGATCATCGGCACACGTTTTCAATACAAGCGCGTGGGCCATGACCAACGCGCAATGACGTTTCATGGGAGCGGGTTTGTCGGTGAGGGGGCGGCGGGATGTGAAGTGCTTTGGGATGTGAAGCAACAGGGCGGCGATGTGGTTTTGGAGATTTCCTCGGAAAAGGAGCTAACGTGCCGTTTGATCCAAAACGAACGCGGCGTTTGGATTGGCCGGTGGGAGAGGCATGAGCGAATGCCCATTGAACTTGTGCCGCTACCCAAAATTCCAGCCGCGTAAGAGCATGAAGTATGTTGTGGGCATTCCTTACGTGAACCGGCCGGATTTGCTGCGGTTGGCAGTGAACAGCATCCAGCCCATGTGGCCGCACACGTTCCTCCTCGACAACTCGGAAACCGGGGAGATTGAGCGCAACAAGAGGGAATGGCCGGTGGCGGTGCGTCGCGCAACCCCGGGATTGAGCCTGAGCTTCGCCGAGAGCATGAACGTCATCGGGCAAGCCGCACGGGACGCCGGTTGCGCCTTCTATTTCTTCATGCACAACGACGCGGAGGCGCACGCGGAGACTGCGCAGAGATTTCTGTCCCTCATTGAGGAGGCACAGAAGGCGGACAGGAAATGGGGAGTTGCCTTCACCCATTACGACACGTTCGCGGCGTTGAACATGGAGGCCGTCAACCGCATCGGGCCGTGGGACACGAATCTGCCACAGTATTTTTCAGACAACGATTACTACCGGCGGATGAGGCTGGCCGGATATGAAATCATCGACACAGGACTCCCGGTCACGCACCACGCCAATGCCTCCGCCACCATCAAATCTGATGCGAAACGCGGTTTTTTGAACAGCATCACCTTTCCGCTGTACCGGGAATACTACCGGCGGAAATGGGGTGCTTATCCACCTGATGAGCATTTCACGCGACCATTCGACTCGGAGTTGTTCCCGGATCCGGGCCGCGCTTGAGGCCCGGTTGCAAAAAAGCCCCCGCCGCAAAGGCCGGGGCTGGCGCGAAACTTTTGCGACCGGCTATTTCATCCGGTTGTAGGTCGACCAGAAGTTGTCCTCACCTTTGACAGTGAGTCAGTGCGAACCTGGCAGGCCGATGAATCATCACCACACCGCGCATTTCCGCCCGCCGCCGCGCTCTCGGACGCAATCGTATTGTACGCAGTCCCCTGCGTGGACACTTGAAAGGCAGCCTGCCACAACAGCACCCGCTGTGTTCAACTTCGGGACGAAGTCGCGAGTTGCGCCCGTTCTATGTTCGGTGGGTAGGGTGGCTCACTTGCCATCGCCGCTCTCGATGCGCACGCGCTCGATGGTTCCGGTGAAGCCGCCGGGATTCGAGGCCAGGACCGGGCTGCCGAGGTCGGCGCCGAGTTCCATGGTGTCGTTGGGCAGTTTGGTGATCGGGTTCCGCAACGGTTTCTCGACCGCGTCCTGATCGTCCACGGCGAGGAACATTTTCCCGGCCGTCCAACCCGCCGCGACAACGACGCGCCGGCCCGTGACGACACGATCCGTCGTCAGGATTGTTCGCTGCTGATCGCCGACGACGGTGAGTTCGGGTCGGCCATTCCGCAGGGCGAGCGCGTAGCCGTTGGAGGCACCGCCGTGGGCCAGCACCACGCCATCGGGCTTCGCCGCTTCCATCGTCACCTCGACCCGCCATGAGGGCGCGGCGGGATTCAGGGTGTCGAACTTCGGCAGATCGATGTGCGCCTTGCCGTCGAACCGCCGGGCCTGGCTGTTCTTTCCGTCCACCAAGGACGCGCCTCGCGACGTGCCGTGATGGTTGCGACCAGAGGCGTCGATGACCTTCACTCCATCGTCCTTGTCGAAACGGAAATCCAGCACGGGGCCGTTCAACACCACCACGTCCGGATGTTTCCGCGCGTCCTCGGCATAGGCCGGCACGACATAAGCGACGGCTTCCCGTTGTTTTGCATACTCGGCTTCGAGTTCGCGTCGCAGTGCGGCGGAGGCGGGGTCGTTGAACAAGTTCTTTGTCTCGTACGGATCGGCGGCAAGGTTGAACAACTCGGTCCATTCCTCGTGGCCCGGGTATTTGATCAACTTCGCGTTCATGGTCCGCACGGCGGTGTGCGTGGGCGGGCTGCCCTTCTGCTGTTCCCAGAAATACTCGTAGAAGAAACTGCGCCGCCAGTTGTCCGCCTTGCCGGTCAGCAGCGGACGCCAGCTCCGGCCCTGCATCTCCTTCGGCACGTTTACGCCCGCGAGATCGAGCAGGGTCGGCGCGAGGTCGATGTTGAGAATCATCTCATCCACGAGCCGGCCTTTCACGCCGAGGCGCGGGTAACGCACGAGGAACGGAATGCGCAGGCTCTCGTCGTAGGCGCTGCGCTTGTCGCCCAGGCGATGCTCGCCGAGATAAAAGCCGTTGTCGCTGGTGTAGATGACGACGGTGTCGTCGGCGATGCCGAGTTCCTCCAGCGTCTTGAGCAGACGGCCGACGTTCTCGTCCACGCCCGCGATGCAGCGGAAGTAATTCAGGTTCACCGCCACCGTGCCGTCGGCGTTCAACTTCGGGGCCGCGCCGGCTTCGCGGTAAACAGCCTGCGAGTTCAGGTTCGGAACAGCCCGCGCGTTTTCGCCGGCAAACTTCTCCTTCAACCGCGCCGGCGGATCGAACGGCCCGTGCGGCGACTTGTAGCCCACCACCAGCGACCATGGTTTACCCGCGCCCTTCTGCCGGCGCATAAAGTCGATCGCGTAGCCGGTCGAGATGTCGTCGATCCAGCCCTTGGTGGCCACGTTGGTGCCATCGACGATGAATGGCGGATCGACGTATCGCGCGTGGCCGATGAAACTGGCGTGGAAGTCGAAGCCCGGCCGCTCGCGTTGCGAGTCCATGTGCCACTTGCCGACGTAGGCCGTGGTGTAACCGGCTGCGCGGAGCAGGGTCGCGTGCGTCACGTTGTCCAGCGGGAACGGGCGGAAGTTCGAGGCGATGCCGTTGAAATGGTTGTAGCGCCCGGTGAGGAAGCACGCCCGGCTCGGGGCACAGAGCGACAGGGTCACGAAAGCGTTGCGGAATCGCACGCCCTCCGCCGCGATACGGTCCATGTTCGGCGTCTGGAACCATGGGAATCGGCCTCGTTCGCCCTGCTCCTTTTGCACCACGGACAGCGCGTCCCAACGCTGGTCGTCGGTGTAGAGAAACAGGAAGTTCGGGCGCCCGGCCCCAAACGCGGCCTGGGCCGCAAGAAGCGCGGTTAGCAGAATGATCGAAGGGCGGAGAATTTTCATGTTCAGGTTCCTTTCAGCACAGCGCTCCCGGCCGGGCCAACACCGGAGATCGATCTCTTATCGCTTTGACCGCGGAATCCGCGCGGTCGCCCGAAGCAGCCGTTCCAAGTCAGAGCGGGACGGTGCCGAGCAGGACCTTCAGCACGGAGGACCGGCCGGGTGGAAGTGTGAGTTTGTTGCGGCCCACATTGCCGGACTCGACGCAAATCATCTGCTTGTATTCGTCATTGCCGAAGTCCGGCATTTGCTGCGCCTTGGCAATCCACGGGTTCCAGACCACGGTCGAAACGGAACCGCTCTTCTCGACCACGATCTTCCGCCGCAGGGCGCCGTCGTGGATTTCCACCGTGCTCGATGTGTCGAGATAAACACGGTCCACCTCGCCGCTCACGCGAATGACTTCGGACGTTTCGGTCTTCTGCGCGTAGCCTTCGGCCTTGTCCAGATAGGTGACGCCCTGCAACCCGCTCACGGCGACCTGCGAAATGTCGCCGACCGCGAAGTAAGTGTGCAGGCAATTCTCAAAGGAGAAGTTCTGCTCGCGCGAACAATTGGTGAGGATCAATTCCATCGTCAGCTTGTCGGTGATTGTGACGACGTAATTCGCGGTAAAGGCCGGCCACATGGCGCGGGCCTCGGATTCAGGCAGATTAAAACGCATGGTCACGCCGCCCTCGGGCAGGGCGGTCGTTTCATGGAGCTGCCATTCCGCCAGGCGGGCGAACCCGTGCATCGGCTCGCCCTCGCGCGGGCCGAACCACGGGAAGATCACCGGCACGCCGCCGCGGATGGCGCTGCCCGGCGAAAAGCGGCTGCATTGGCTGAGGAAGATCACCGGAGGCTCGCCGTGCCGCTGGAAGTTCGTGACGTGGGCGCCGTGCAAATAAACCTCGGCACGACTCCACTCGGTCGTGACCTCGATCTTGGCCATGTCGCCGTTGCCTTCCATCAAGGTCACGCGGCCGGGGATGTCGAATTTGCGGCAGTTCTCAACGGCGTTTTCGTTGGGCGAGCTCATGGTGCGCGCAGGTTAGACGCGGTGCGCAATCGCCCCAAGGAAATTTTCTTTTCCGCCCGCCCTACCGTGCCTAGCCTTCCTGCACATCTGCCATGAAGAAAAACCGCCGCTACCAATTCTGCTTCGGACCCTGGAACCTCAGCGAAGGACAAGACCCCTACGGCCCCACCACGCGCCGCGCGCAAACCTTCGACTGGAAACTTGAACAACTGAAGAAACACGGCTTCGAGGCGATGATGTTCCACGACGACGACGCCGTGCCGGACATCGACAACAAGTCCGCCGTGCAGATCACCAGGGAGGCGAAGGAACTCAAGGAACCGCTCGACGGCCTCGGCATCGCTGCCGAAATGGTCGCGCCGCGCCTCTGGTTCGCGCCGCAGACCATCGACGGAGCCTACACCAGCAACGATCCCAAGCACCGCCAGTACGCCATCGACCGTTCGCTGCGTTCCATCGACATCGCGAACATCCTCGGCACCGACCTGCTCGTGCTCTGGCTGGCCCGCGAAGGCGCCTACATCCGCGAGTCCAAGAACGCCCGCCGCTGCGTGGACTTTCTCGTGCAGGCCTTCGACAAAATGCTCGCGCACGACAAGAAGGTCCGGCTGGCCATCGAACCCAAGCCCAACGAGCCGATGGACCACGCCTATCTTCCCACCATCGGCCACGCCCTGGCCGTGGCCCAGCTCACCCGCGACCCGAAACGCACCGGCTGCCTGATCGAGAGCGCCCACGCCATCCTCGCCGGACTTGATCCGGCTGATGAGATCGATTTCGCGTGCGCCTTCGGCAAGCTCTGGTCGTTGCACCTGAACGACCAGAACGGACTGAAGTACGACCAGGACCGTCCGTTCGGTTGCACGAACCTCCGCAGCGCCTTCGACCAGGTTCGCGCCCTCGAACGCAACGGCTATGGCCGGAACGGCGAATACGTGTGTTTCGATGTCCATCCGTTCCGCACCACCAGGGAGGAACATTGGATGGATCATCTCGTGAACTCGCGCCGCACCTTCCTGCATCTCGTCGAGAAGGCTCGCGCCTTCGATGAAAAGCAGGCGCAGGCGCTTGTGGCCGACCGCAACTACCAGGCGCTCGACCAGATGGTGATCGAGCACTTGATGGGTGTCTGAGCTTCCGGGTAGTCGCGGTTTCGGATCCTACCGGCGGTCCGTTACACGCTGCCGGGGAAAACTCTTGGCGCACCCGGTGATTGCGTGTAGTCACCACGCCCATCATGACAAAGCCTGAAGCTGGAGCCGGCGCGCCGGCCTCCAACACCGAACAACCCTGGTGGAAAACGCTCACGCCGTATCACTGGTTCGTGTTTTCCATGGCCACACTGGCGTGGATGTTCGATTGCCTCGACCAGCAGATTTTCATTCTCTGGCGCGCGACCGCGTTGAAGACCCTGCTGCCCGCGGGCCTCGACGCGAATGTGTATGGCGGCTATGCAACGGCGATCTTCGTCGCGGGATGGGCCACAGGCGGCCTGGTCTTCGGAGCCGTTGGCGACCGGATCGGCCGGGCGCGCACGCTGACGCTCACGGTGCTGATGTATTCGGTGTTCACCGGGCTTTCGGCGCTGTCCACGGGCTGGATGGATTTTGCCTTCTACCGTTTCGTGACCGGGCTCGGCGTGGGCGGCGTGTTCGGCCTGGCGGTGGCGCTGATTGCCGACGCATTGCCGGACAAGGCGCGACCGCACGCGCTCGGCACGTTGCAGGCTCTGTCCGCGGTCGGAAACATCACGGCGGGTTTGTTGAGCATGTGGGTTGGAAGCCTGGTCGCAAAGCAGGTGGTCACGCCGCAATGGTCCTGGAAACTGATGTTCCTCCTCGGTTCGGTCCCGGCGTTCCTGTGCGTCTTTCTGCAATGGCGTTTGAAGGAACCGGAGAAATGGATCGCCGCGCGCGAGGCGGGTCGCAAGACCGGCGCGGCTTTCGGCTCCTATGCGTCGCTGTTCGGCGAGGCGCGCTGGCGGAAGCCCGCCTTGCTGGGAATGCTTCTTTGCGTGGCCGGCGTAATTGGCCTGTGGGGCATCGGGTTTTTCGCGCCGGAACTGGTCGGCCCGGTGATCGAACGCTCGCTGCGAGAGCATAATCTGCCCGAGGAGAAGATTGCCGGCGCGAAGGGCTTCTGGATCGGCCTCAACTCGATCTGTCAGAATCTTGGCGCGTTCGTCGGGATGCTGTTGATGACCAAACTCGCGCAGCGTAGCGGCCGCAAGCTGGCCTTCTCCATCGCGTTCGTCGCGGCGCTCGTGAGTACGGTGGCTTTCTTCCGTTTCTTCAACGGCCGCGAGGACGTGTTCTGGCTGAGTCCGATCATGGGTGCGTGCCAACTCGCGCTGTTCGCGGGTTTCGCGATCTACCTGCCGGAGCTGTTTCCGCTGCGGCTACGCAGCACCGGCGTGAGCTTCTGCTACAACGTGGGCCGGTTCGTCGCCGCGAGCGGGCCATACACGCTGGGTCAACTCCAAGCCGCGCTCAAGGCCGGCGCGACGACACCCGAGGCGAAGATCGAGGCCTTCCGCAACGCGGCAACCTACATGAGCGGTATCTTCCTGCTCGGCCTGGTCGCGCTGCTGTTCCTGCCCGAAACGAAGGGCCGTCCGCTTCCCGAAGATTGATCCGCCAATCCGACGGACCAGTTCGCGTCGTTCTCCGCACCGCAGCATGACGCGATTCCTGCGAGGGGAAACGGAATAATGGCCGGTGGCACGAGGAGGATCAGGGGGATCAAGCCGGATTCCAAAGTGGCTCGGCAAACGGACGCAACACCACTTGAGTTACGACTTCGCCCTCCGTCCCGCCGGACGCGGCTATCTGCGGGGCGCGCCGCTTACTTGTCGATGATCAGCAGGCGGTACTCGCTGGAAAGTATGCTGCTCCGGGCCGGGCCACCAAACTCGCGGAAAATGTAATCCACCTTGAAGTGGTAGTTCACCGATTGCTGGCTGGCCGGCACCGGAACGACTGTCTCCCAACGGTTGTCGATGCCCAGCGAAGGACGCATCGGGTAGGATTCATTGCCGACAACAACCTGCGGTTTGATGGTGGCCTCGATGATCGACTGCTGGCTGGAATCCCATTGGAACTCGACGGGATACATGCCCGTGGTGCTGCGCGGTTGGCGCGTGGCCGTGAGATTCGTGATCCGGGTGGTGGAACAACCCGTGACCAACGCGGCCAGAACGACGGCAATCAACGCAATTTTTCGCATAGCGGCGGCAGCGTTACACGCAGGGAAACGGGTTGTAAAGTTGGATTTCCCCCGCGCCGTTTTCGAGCGCGAAATCACCTTATTCACGAGCTGGAATCGCGTTCTTCAGCGCGTCACGAACTCGTTCAAACGCTCCGTCATTGCTCCGGCGGACGGCGCGCCAAGGTCGCGCCGGGTGAAGACGAAAACCCACATCCCGTCGCCGCGCGCCGCCAGCCACAGCATTCCGTTCTCGAACATCCATGTGCTGCGCCGTGCGTCGCAACCCTTCTCCAACAACTGCCGCATGGCGTCGCCAATGACAGCCCACGCGCCTTCCTCAAAGATCCGCGCATAATCCTTCGTTGCCCCGGCATTGAATGGCGAACCATCGGCAAAGGCCCCTCCCACCGCGAGCACCTCGCCCAGGGGAAATGCCTGCGCCAGCCATTCGCACCACGCCATGTTCTCTTCGGGCGTCATGCGCGCTCCACCGTGCCTCGCACGTAAATCCCGCCTTGCGGACTGAGCCGGGCTACCTCGCGCTCCTCGCCGCCAAAGAACTCAACCCGTTCCAACATCCCGACCGGCAGCACTGCCTCCAATCGCCGCGAAGTCTCGCGCAGCAACACCAGCACGGCACAGCGGTTCGCCGCCGCGGAAGACTGCCATTGCTCGAGCAACTCGCCCGACTCCGAGCAAACCACCATTTCCTTCACCATCGGCGGAACAGTGGCCGCGCCGGCGGTCGTCGTCTCGGACTCCTGCCCGGCCCCGGCCGCCTCGTCGCGCTTGCGCACGGCTTCCATGAGCAGAAACTCCCACGGCCCGTTCACCGTCCGTTCAGGCGGTTCTACATACGGCAGATGATTGAACTCCCCGCCCTTGAGCAGGATCAACTCCTCGAAAGCCGCCTCGCCGCTCCGGCCGCCCGACTCCGCGTGGATGATCTCGCCGCGCTTGATGAAAATCCGCCCGCTCGACTCTGATGAAAGCACCTCCAGCACGAGCGAATGGCGGCTCAAGCATTCCATTTGCAGAACGTCCTCGATGCCGACCTTTTGCAGCACGCCGCGAAAACCTTCCTCAGGCTGCACACGCAAAAGCTCCGTCAACGCCGCCAGGACGCTCTCGAACCCTTCCGCGGAGGTGGGCTTCTCGATGACCATTTCCGCGCCCGCCCTGGACGCATCGCGCTGCCACGCTTCCTCTACAAAGGCGCTGAGAATCACCTTTTTCATCCGCGGATGCTGCCGGTGGACCAGTTGAAGGAACTGCATTCCGTCCACCACCGGCATCCGAAGGTCGATCACCGCCAGGTCGATACGCTGCGACTGCAACAACGCCAGCGCCATGGCCGTGGTCTGTGCCGTGAGCACCTCCCATTCGCCCCGCTTTCGATCATGCGCCAGCGCCTGGATCACCTCCAGAAACTGCGCATCGTCATCGACGAAGAGAATGGTCTTTGAAGCAGCCTTCACCTGGTGCAATTACGGGTCAATTCCACGGGAACCGCAAGCCTGCCTCCTTCACGGGTGGTCCGAGCGCAACGCCGCGCAGGCCTTCCATTCCTCCAGGCGGTGGGCCAGGCCGAGATGCCGCAGGTAATCCATGTCCGTCGGCACACCGCCCTGGCCGGTCAGCGCGTAGTCCAGCGCGTTCGCCACATGGACCGCCGTGAGCGGGGAAAAACCCTCGCCCAGCAGAGGCGCGGGATGATGATGCTGCGCCGCCGCTTCCACAATCGACAGCGGAAGGCCCCAGATTCCAAAAATCGTCGCGCCGACATCCGCGTGCGTCGCGCCGAACACGTCCAGCTCCACCTCCCACCATTCCCGGCCCTCCTCGCGCACCCGCCGAACCACGGTGCCGAGTTCGAGCGGGAGGTTCGCCGCGAACACCAGCTTGCCCACGTCGTGCAACAGGCCCGCCGTGTACGCGGCTTCGGCCACTGCCGGCGCGGCCCGCTCGGCGCGGGCAATCGCCCAAGCCCGCAGCCCCGTCCGCAACGAATGCGCCCACAACTCCCGCACCGCGAAGCCCGTCGATTCCGCCTCCTCGAAATGCGAAAACGTGTGCGCCAGCAATAGCAACGACCGCGTAAAATCCACCCCGAGATGCATCAACGCGTCACGCACCGTGGTCACTCGCTGGCCCAGCCCCAGCACCGCGCTGTTGGCCACCTGGAGAAGTTTGCCCGTGATCGCCGGATCCTGCGCGATGACCTCCGCCACGTCCTCCATCGGAGCCTCGGCTTCGAGCAGCGAAAGCACTTTGAAATACACCGCCGGCATGCTCGGCAACTTCCGGAAATGCCACATCAACCGCCGTGTGTTTCCGTCCGTCGCCCATTGGTCGAGCGTGAACGCCCTATCGAGCCCCGCCATGATCAGACGCGCGTTCCACGGCGTGGTCATCACATGATGCGGCGAACCCGCCAGCTTCAGCACCTCCTCCTGCGACCCGCCGTTCACAAACACAAACCGCAACACCCGCGGATTTGTACGCATCGTCGAGTCCAGAAATGCCAACGGATCGGCATCCGGCAGCCGATGATCGCAAATCACCGCGTCAAACGGTTCCCTGGCCAGCCGCTCGGACGCGCGCGCCGCCGTCGTCGCGGATTGGAAAGTCCACGGGCACTGCGCATAAGCGAGATCGCGGGCGATGACCTCCAGCGCCGCGGCCGACTCATGCACCGCGAGCACCCGGCGCGGTTCGCCACCTGTAAGCACGGCCTCACGCATACGTTCCATTCTCAATGTGCCGCGGACTGCCCCCACGAGTCCTGCACCATGTTGAACTGTGGGTAAACCGGCTGTTCCTCCGGCATTGCTTGCAACTGCGCCACCGCCACCTCCGCCACCCGGCGCACCCATTCGTGCGCGTCCCGTGCCCGCGCCGCCAGCGCGTCCAGCGCCCGCCGTTCGCCCAGCCTCCCCAGCGCCTCCGCCGCCGCGCCGCGCACCAGCGTGTCCTCGTCCCACAACGCGGAAACCAGCACATCCAGCGCGTGCGCCTTGCGCCGCGCCTCGCGATCCGGTCCCGTGCTCAACATTGGGGCCGCCTGTCGGATGTTGAACACCTTGCTCATCAGGTCCGCCGCCACGTGCCGCACCCAGTAATTGCTGCTGCGCAACGCCCGTTTGATCTCCGGCAGCGTCTTTTGCGCGCTCGGATGCCGCGCCCACTGCGGGTCGATCCGCGACAGGGCCATCAACGCTGCCTGGCGCACGCCCGACTCCGGGTCAAGCTGCGTCACCACCAGCGATTCGATGGCCGCCTCCTCGCGCAGCACCCCCAACGCCTCCACCGCCGCGCATCGCACGTCCGGATCCTCGTCCCGCAGCAATTCCAACAACGCCGGTGCCACCGAACGTTCTCCGATCTTTGACAACGCCGCCGCCGCGGCCGCCCGCACCATCCAATGCGGATCCTTCAAGCAACGCACCAGCATTGGCACATGCTCGGGACGCCGCCACGATCCCAGCGTGTCCACCGCCGCCGCCCGCACGTTCTTGTCCGGGTCGCCGATCAACCGGACGATCGAGTCCATCTTCGCGTGATCGATCATCCGCCCCAGGCTCAGGATCGCCGCGACCCGCACGCCGGGGTCCGCATCGCCCAGCGCGCGGGAAAGCGCCGCCGCCACGCGCGCCTGGGGAAAACCCGCCAGCACATCCGCCACCTCGCGCCGCGTGGACGCTGACGCGTCCTGCAGCACCGCCATCAATAAATCGAGCGCCGCCGCCCCCATCTCCGCGGCTTTGGCAAATTTCCCCAGCGCCACCAGACGCAAGGCCCGCTGTGCATCCGTCTCCGGCGCCCAACCCATCGCATCCAGCGCGCGCGCCGCCAGCGAACGCACGCTGGCCGACATGTCGCACATCATCGGGTAAATCGTCCGCGCCGCCTCGGGATGATTAGCCGCGCGCAGCCCCACAATGGCCAGTTCCCGCACCGCCGACTCGGGATCGCGCAGCGCCACGCCCAAACCGCGCACGCCATAATCGCCGCCCCAGCCCGCCATCACCCGCACCGCGGCCAACCGCACCTCGATAACAGGATCGGACAACGCGTCGATCACCTCGGCCATCGACTTCTCATCCTGTGCCGCGCTCAAACGACGCAGCGCCTCAATGCGCCGCTCGGGGTCCTTCGACTTGAGTTGGGAAGAAAACAACCACTGCACAACCTGTTATCGGCGCGTGTGGACAGCAGGTTTAACCTGCCTGCTCCGACATGCGCCCGGTCCGCGCGGCAGCGTCCTCAAGCGCGGCGGGAAGCGAAGCGCCACGCCGCTGTCCATCCTCCGCAGTGCTACTGCGGGGGCGGCGGGGGTTTTGCCACAGCAGTCCAATGGGCTTGGTGGGTTGAATTCCCGGCTCTACCGGATCAGCTAGGCCTTGTCGTTGGCTGGCCGCCATCGCTCATTGAAGCTTTCCCTTCCCGGCCGTGCGCGTTCAAAGTCCGCGCGCCGATGAAACTCCTGTGCGCCGCATTGCTCTGGCTGCTGGGCGCCGGCGCGCTGTCCGCAGCCGCCCTGCCCCGCGCCGAGCGTTTCTGGTTATTTGGCCAGGAATATTACCGGCTCGATGAATGGGCAAAGGTAGCGGGTCTCACGCCACGCTGGATTGGCAAAAAGGATCTCGAACTGGCCTCCAAATCCCGCCGCCTCGTTTTCACCGTGGATTCGCGCCGCATGACGCTCGACGGCGTTGTCGTCTGGCTCTCGCATGAAATTGTCGGCAAGAACGGCGGAGCCTACATCACTCCGGCCGATGTGAAATCCACCCTGGCGCCCATCCTCTGGCCCGCCGTTGAGAAACCCGCCCCGCGCCTGAAAACGATCTGCCTCGACCCCGGCCACGGCGGCAAGGACCCCGGCAAGCGCGACGGCGCGCAGGAGGAAAAACGCTACACCATGTTGCTGGCCGAGGAACTGGGCGCGCAATTGCGCAAGGAGGGTTTCACCGTTGTGTTCACGCGCACCAGCGATACCACGTTGCAACTTGAGGAACGCGCCGCCATTGCCAACAAACGCGGGGCCGACCTGTTCATCAGCCTGCATTTCAATTCCGCCGGCTCATCCGCGAGCAGCGTGCAGGGCGCGGAAACGTATTGCCTCACGCCGGCTGGCGCCGCTTCGAGCAACGATTCCTCCGGGCGCGGCAGCAAAGGCGGTCTCACCGCGAACCGGAACGACGCGAAGAACATCCTGCTCGCCTATCGCATTCACCAGGCCATCACGCGCGACGTGAACTCGGAGGATCGCGGGGTGAAACGGGCGCGGTTCGAGGTGCTGCGCGAAGCGACCATGCCAGCCGTGCTCATCGAGGGCGGTTACATGACCAATCCCGCCGAGGCCAAACGCATTTACAACGCCGCCTGGCGGCGCAAGCTCGCCTCCGCCATCACCGCTGGGATCCGTTCGTACCGCGACGCCTTGAGCCGATGAACCTGACGTCCGAAATGGAAAACCGCGAATGGACGCCAATGGGCGCGAATAGCCGACCGGCTGCGCAGACTTCGAGGCGAGTGGGCGTGATGTTTTTGGTGCGCCAGCAGACGAGTTCCCGGCACCGGAAGAAAGCCGGTTTCATTGGCGTGAATTCGCGTCCATTCGCGGTTCAACTTCGGAGTTTGGGATGAAACGCCCCGCTACTCCCGTGCGCCGCGCCGCGCTGCCGGTGGGTGTTTTTGACAGCGGCATTGGCGGGTTGACCGTCGTGCGCGAATTGCGCCGCGCGCTGCCGCATGAAGACCTGCTTTACCTCGGCGACACGGCGCGGGTGCCCTACGGCACCAAGTCGCCGGCGACCGTCACGCGCTTCGCGTGCGAGGACACGCAGTTCCTGCTTCATCAGCGGGTCAAGGCCGTGGTCGTGGCCTGCAACACGGCGTCCGCCTGGGCGCTGCCGACCCTGGAACAGCGCTTCGCAGTGCCCGTCTTCGGCGTGATCATTCCCGGCGCGCTCGCGGCGTTGAAGGCCACGCGCAACAGCCGCATTGGCGTCATCGGAACGAGCGCGACCATTCGCAGCCAGGCCTACACCCGAGCCATACTGGCCCGGCGCGACACCGCGCGGGTCTTTGTTCGCGCCTGTCCGCTGCTCGTGCCGCTGGTCGAGGAAGGCTGGCTCGAACATCCCGTCACGCGCCGTGTGCTGCGCGAATACCTGCGTCCGTTGCTGAAGCACGGCATCGACACGCTGGTGTTGGGCTGCACGCATTATCCGCTGCTCAAGCCCGCGTTGCGCGAGATCACCGGCCCGGAGGTGACGCTGGTGGATTCGGCGCGAAGCTGCGCGCGGTTCGTGAAGGAACGTCTTGCTGCGCTTCACCTTTTGCGCGGCGGCATGTGCCAGGGTTCGCTCCAACCGTTCGTCACCGACGAGGTCGAGCGCTTCGATGAATTGGCCGCGCGCTTCCTTGGTCAGAAGCCCGAGCCGGCCTGGCGGGTGGAACTGCTGCCGGTAAATAATCATGAATGACGAATGGCGAATGACAAATAGCCAAGGCCCGAGCGTTGTGCCCGTGGCCGGCTGGTGGGGTGGGCGTTTCGCCATCCGCGTGTTGCTCGCTTCGCGTTTCGTCATTCGCCATTCGTCATTCGTCATTTCCCTGCCTGTGTCGTGAATTTCAGCAACGCCATCTCCGTGGGCTTGAAGGAAATCTGGGCGCACAAATTCCGCTCCGCGCTGACGATGCTCGGGATCATCCTTGGCGTCTCGTCGCTCGTCGGAATGAGCGCCATCGTGAAGGGCATGGAGAACGGGATGAAGGAGGCGCTCATTGCCCTGGGCGGACTGGACAAGGTGCTCACGGAGATGCAGCCCGTGCCGCCCGAGCAGGACCACCGCGCTGACGAAGCTCCCGGCCGTACGATCCACGACGTTTACGCCCTCAAGGAAAGCGCGCCCCTCCTGCGCATGATCTCCCCCGAGATGGCCTTCCGCGGCCCCGTGCTCACCCGCGCCGGCAAAACCGCCATCCCCTCCGAACTTGTCGGCGTCTGGCCCGTGGTTGTGGACATGAACCTGCACAAGGTCGCCCACGGCCGCTTCTTCACCGCGCTCGATGATGAGCAGGCCAAGAACGTCATCGTCATCGGCACCGGCATCCGCGACGAACTCTTCGGGTCGCCGGAGGAAATCGGGCGTGAGGTCAATCCCGTGGGCGAGTTCCTGAACATCAATCTGACCCCGTTCATGATCGTCGGCATGTTCGAGCACTACGAGAGCGAGGCGGACAAACGCATCCGTGAACTCAAGAAGGCCGGGGAATGGAAGGAGGAACAAACCACGCAGACTGTAGCCCGCGCGCGTGGCTGGGGCGGCCGGGGCCGGAGCGGCTGGGTTTTCAACCGCAAGAACATGACCGCCTACATCCCGCTCAACACCATGTGGCTGCGCTTCCGCGCCTCCTCCGGCTCGAACAACATCCCGGACGCGCGCCTCTCCGACATCGACCTCAAAGTCCAGAGCATGGAGAAGCTCGAACCCGCCCTCCAGCAGGCCCGCAACGTGATGATGATGACACACCGCGGGATCGAGGATTTCGCCTTCCAGACGCAGGAGAACAACGTCGAGAGCATCAATTCCGCCATCCGCAACGCCCGCATGAGCGGCGGCATCATAGCCGCCATCTCGCTGCTCGTCGGTGGCATCGGCATCATGAACATCATGCTGGCCAGCATCGCCCAGCGCGTGCGCGAAATCGGCCTGCGCAAAGCCGTGGGCGCAACCACCGCCGCCATCTTCATCCAGATTCTCGTCGAGAGTGTGGTCATCTCGCTCGTTGGCGGCGTGGCGGGCATGGTGGTTTCATACGGGTTCGTGGACCTGCTTCATGACCTTACCCCGACCGGCAACGCCCCGGTCATCACCTGGAACGCAATGCTGATGGCCTTCGTCTTCAGCGCCTGCGTCGGCCTCGTTGCCGGGTTGATCCCCGCCATCAAGGCATCGAAGCTCGATCCCATTCAGGCTCTCCGCTACGAGTAGCGTCGGACCTCCGGTTCTTACGAAATGCCCAGCAGCTTCACGCTGGCAATGATCAGAACGGTCGCCAGCAAAAGTTGAATGGCGCGCACCGGAAATTTTCGGCTGCCGAAATAGGAGCCAATCGTTCCTCCAATAATCGCCACGACAGCCAGGCCCCATGCGAATGACGGCACCTTCTGCCCGCTGGCGAACTGGCCCAGCAGTCCAGACACCGAATTGACAAGGATGAACATCGCCGAGACCGCCGCCGCCGTCCGCGTGTGCGCCCAGTGACAGAACAGCAGCAGCGGCGTGAGGAAGATTCCGCCGCCCGTGCCCGTCACCCCGGAGAGCAGACCAATAACCGCCCCGATGACCATGGCCACGCCGAGTCGCGGCGGCTGGACCTGCTTGGGATCGCCCTGCCGGAGAAAGAGTCGCGCCGCAGAATACAGCAGCACCAGGCCAAGCAGCACCTTGAGCAGATGCGCCGGTAATTTCAGCGTTCCTCCAAGAAACGCCGCCGGAACGGCCAGCACGGCAAAAGGCCAGAACAGCCGCCAAGAAAAATGCCCCGCGCGCCAGAACTGATACGCGCCAATGGACGCCACGAGAATGTTCAACACCAGCGCTGCGGGCCGGATCACCGCCGAGGTCAGCCCGAACAAACTCATCACCGCGATGTAGCCCGAAGCCCCCGCGTGCCCCACCGAGGAATAGAGGAACGCGACCACGCCGATGGCGAGGCCCATCAGGATCATCTGGCTCATGTCCATTTGCGGGGCGGAGAATTGGCGGCGCCATCCAGCGTGTCGAGCAAGTGTTCGGGGCGGCCGCGCCGGGAACAGCGCCAGGCTGCGCGCGAACGGAATCGGAGCGACTCAGTTTCCCGCTGCTTTCTGCCGGCCTGATTGGTCCGCATCGCTCACCAGGGACGCAGCCACCATTGTGAAGCGGTGGCCAATCACGATCCGGATCCGAGTGGCCGCGCCTTCACAGGCCTGTCATTACCCACATCTTTCGCTGCGGAGTGGAACTTGTCGCGCTGCGACAAGTAGCGCCGCGTCAGAGCGGCGCAATGAACTCGCCGCCGCCGGCGCATAACCGGGCCGCCCGCTGGACGCGGGCTTGTTTTGTCGCAGCGCGACAAAACCCACCACATCGCGGCGACAGCAGCCAGGAAATGTGGGTAATGACAGGCCTGTGAAGGCGCGGCTACGGATTCACAGCGTGTCCTCGATTTATGCTCGCGGTGAGAAATGCAGGCTGAACCCGGGTGCCAAGAAGCAACGACGCTTCGCAGTGCGGCACCGCGTTCCGTGCCTCGGCGTGAACCACACCGGTCTTTGATGTTTCCTCCGCCCGCGCCCTTCCCATACCGTCGCCGCCCATGAACCAAGTCATTCGCATCCTCGTCGCGTTGCTGCTCTGCGCCACGGTCGCGCGCGCCGCTGAGAAACGCCCCACCAACGCCATCGAGATTCCTTACACCAAGTTCGTCCTCAAGAATGGGCTGACGCTGATCGTGCATGAGGATCACAAGGCGCCCATCGTGGCCGTGAACGTCTGGTATCACGTCGGCTCGAAGAACGAGAAGCCGGGCAAGACCGGTTTCGCCCATCTGTTCGAACACCTGATGTTCAATGGCAGCGAGCATTTCGATGACGACTTCTTCAAGGTGATGGAGAAGGTCGGCGCAACCGACCTCAACGGTACGACCAGCGAGGATCGCACGAACTACTTCGAGAACGCGCCCAAGGACGCGCTTGATCTGCTGCTCTGGATGGAGTCCGACCGCATGGGCCATCTGCTCGGCGTGATTTCGCAGGCCAAGCTCGATGAGCAACGCGGCGTGGTGCAGAACGAGAAGCGCCAGGGCGAGAACCAGCCCTACGCCATTTCGCGCGAGTTGATCACGAAGAATACATGGCCTCCGGGGCATCCGTACTCGTGGACGGTCATCGGCTCGATGGAGGACCTGAACGCGGCCTCGCTTGATGACGTGAAGGAGTGGTTCAAGAGCTATTACGGCGCGGCCAATGCGGTGCTCACCATCGCCGGCGACGTGAAGCCCGACGAGGTTCTCGCCAAGGTCGAGAAGCATTTCGGCTGGATTCCCAGTGGCCCGCCCGTGGCGCGGCACAAGACCTGGATTGCCAAACGCACCGGCACCCACCGGCAGGTCGCGCAGGATCGCGTGCCCCAGGCACGCGTGATGAAGGTCTGGAACATCCCGCAATACGGCGCCCGCGACGCCACGTTGCTCAACCTCGTCAGCGACGTGCTGGCGCAGGGAAAAAGTTCCCGCCTCCACAAGCGCCTCGTGCATCAGGAACAAATCGCCACGGACGTCCACGCCTATGTGGACCTGTCGGAAATCGCCGGGCAGTTCGTGTTGAGCGCCACCGCGCGCCCGGGTGAATCGCTCGCCAAGGTCGAACGCGCCCTCGACGAGGAACTGGCCCGCTTCATCAAGGACGGCCCGGGCAGCGACGAACTCGAACGCGCCAAGACGCAGTACGAGGCGGGATTTGTGCGCGGCATTGAGCGCATCGGCGGCTTCGGCGGCAAGTCCGACATCCTGGCGCAGAACTTCGTCTTCACCGGCGACCCCGCGCATTACCAAACGGAACTGTCCGAGACCCGCGCCGCCACGAAGGGTGATTTGCAACGCGTCGCGCGCGAATGGTTGAGCGACGGCGTGTACGTCCTCGAAATCCATCCCTTCCCGGCTTACACGACCAACAGTACCGACGTGGACCGCAAGTCAGTTCCCTACCCTGAATTGAACCCGGTGGTGAAGTTTCCCGCCTTCGAGCGCGCCGAATTGGACAACGGCCTCAAGATCGTCTTCGCGCGCCGCACTGCGGTGCCGTCCGTGCAGTTCACGCTGATGCTCGACGCCGGTTACGCCGCAGACCAGTTCGCCGCGCCGGGCACGGCCAAGCTCGCCATGAACATGCTCGACGAGGGCACGAAGAAGCGCGACTCGCTGCGAATCAGCGACGACCTCGCCCGCCTCGGTGCGACGCTCTCGACGGGCGCGGACCTCGACATGTGCGCCGTCTCACTCAACGCGCTGTCTGCGAAGCTCGACGACTCGCTCGCGCTCTTCGCCGACGTGGTGCTGAACCCGGCCTTCCCGGAGGAAGACTTCAAGCGGTTGCAAAAGCAGACCCTCGCCGGCATCCAGCGCGAGAAGGTCGAGCCGAACTCGATGGCCATGCGCGTCGTTCCCGGCCTGCTCTACGGTGCCGGCCATGCCTACGGAAATCCCTTCACCGGCTCCGGCAACGTCGAGAGCGTCGGCAAAATGACAACGGCGGATTTGCGAAAGTTTTACTCGACGTGGTTCAAGCCCAATAACGCCACGCTCGTCATCGTGGGTGACACCACGCTGGGCGAGGTCGTTCCCAGGTTGAACAAGTTGCTCGGCTCGTGGGCGCGCGGCGAAGTTCCGAAGAAGAACATCGCCGCCCTCGAACGTTCCGCCGCCAAACCCGGCGTGTATCTCATCGACCGCCCCGGCTCGTTGCAGTCCATCATCATTGCCGGGGAACTCGCGCCGCCGAAAAACAACCCCGACGAAACCGCCATCGAGACGATAAACAACATCCTCGGCGGGACCTTCACCTCCCGCATCAACATGAACCTCCGCGAGGACAAGCACTGGAGCTACGGCGCACGCACGCACCTGACCGGCGCGCGCGGCCAACGGCCTTACCTAGTCATGGCCCCGGTGCAAACGGACAAGACCAGGGAATCTCTCGTCGAAATCATGAAGGAACTCAAAGGCGTGCTCGGCGACAAACCCGTCACCGCCGACGAACTCAAGAAGGCGCAGGTCAACCAGACCCTCCGGCTTCCCGGCGCGTGGGAAACGGCCGGACACGTCGCCGCCTCGATGAGCGAGATCGTCCGCTTCGGCCTGCCCGACGACCACTTCCAAACCTACCCCGGCAAGGTCCGCGCCCTGCGCCTCGACGATCTCCAGAACGCCGCGCGCAAGATCATTCATCCCGACCGCCTGATCTGGGTCGTGGTTGGCGACCGCGCCAAGATCGAGTCCGGCATCCGCGACCTGAAACTCGGCGACGTGCAATTACTCGATGCCGACGGTCGGCCGGTGAAGTGAGAGTCCGGCCGCCTATTTCACCAACTGCCCCGTGACATCCGTGGTCTGCCCCGCCGCGGTTTGAACCGTCACGGTCTTTTCGCCGTGGGTCACCTTGCACGAACCGCCGCGCGTGGAGAGCAGCCGGGCCGAGGTCAGACGGCCGTCTTTCCATTCCAGCGCGACCTCGAAACCGCCGCGGGCGCGCAGGCCCTTGACCGAGCCGGCTGCGGCCCAGGCCTTCGGCAGTGCGGGAAGCAACTGGATTTCGCCGGCATGGCTCTGCACGAGCATTTCGCCGATAGCGCCCACGTAGCCAAAGTTGCCGTCCATCTGGAACGGCGGGTGCGTGGCGTAAAGGTTTGGCAGCATGTTGTGCGTGAACAGCCCGCGAATCATCGCGTGCGCCTTCTCCGGTTCGCCGAGCCGCGCCCACAACGCGCAACGCCATGGCCACGTCCAACTCCGGCGGCTGTCGCCAGCCGTGCCGCGTGCTTCGAGCGAAACCGCGGCGGCCTTCGCCAGCTCCGGCGTGCGCGCCCGGCTGATCTGCACGCCCGGATACACGGCGTACAAATGCGACGTGTGCCGGTGCTGGTCCTTGGGATCATCGCGGTCGGTCATCCATTCCTGAAGCTGGCCCCAGCGCCCAATCTTCGGCGTCACAAGCCGGTCACGCATGGCGGTGATCTTGGCGCGGTAGTCCGCGTCGATGCCCAGCACCTCGCCAGCCTGCGCGTAGTTGTTGAACAAGTCCCAAACGATTTCCTGGCTGTAAGTCACGCCGTCTTCATGCGGGCCGTGCTCGGGCGACCACCCTTTCGGAACCACCAGCCGCCCGTCCGGCAGCGCTTTGAGCTGATCCTCCCAGAATTCGCAGACCTCCTTCATGATCGGATAGGCGGTCTTGCGGAGGAACTCCTTGTCCCCGCTGAAGGCGTAATGCTCCCACAGGTGCTGGCAGTACCAGGCATTTGCTGTCTTGTCCCACTGCCAGCCCATGCCGCCGGTAATGTTATGCGAGGTGCGCAAGGTCCATCCACGCACCGGGCCTTTCGCAGTCTGATATTCCTTCGCCGCCGCAGTCGCCTTGCGCCACGGTTCAAGCTGGCTTTGGATCAGGTTGAAGAACGGCCGGTGGCACTCCGCGAGATTCGCAACCTCCACGCCCCAGTAATTCATCTGCACGTTAATGTTCGCGTGATAATCCGAATGCCACGCGGCGTTGTTGCTGTCGTTCCACAGCCCTTGAAGGTTCGCCGGCAGCGCGTGGCGCGAGCACGAAATCAGCAGGTAGCGCCCGAACTGGAAGAACAGGCTCTCCAGCCCCGTGTCCGTCGCGCCGCCCGCGTAAGCCTTCAATCGCGCCGCCGTCGTCAACTCCCCCGTGCCAGCCGGCGAGCCCAGGTCCAGCGCCACTCGGTTGAACAAAGCCTGATAATCCAACACGTGCGCCGTCCGCAACGCGGCGTGGCCCTTCCTCGCCGCCGCGTCCATCTGCGCCTTGATGCGCGGCAGCGGCGCGTCCCCGCGATATTTCCGCGCGTAATCCATCACGTAATCCGTGCCCGCACCGAGCAGCACCGTGAGGCTGTCGCAATCCGTGAACTCGATCCGCCCGTCCTTCGCGCTCACCGTGCCGCCCTCGTTCAGCACCACCACGCGCGACACAAACTTCATCCCGTTGCTCAACGCTCCCGTCACCACCAGCGCCCCGCCCTCGACCGTCACCGGCGCGCGGTGCATGTCGCTTAACTCGACCGTGCCCGAGTGCGAACGCGGCTTGTCGGCGGTGAAACGAAACACCATTACCTCGTCGGGATGGCTGGCGAAGAACTCGCGCGAGAATGTCGCGCCGTCCTTCACGTAACGCACCCGGCCCACGGCGTCGCCAAGGTCCAGTTCGCGCCGGTAGCCCGTGTAATTCGTGTGGGCCGGCATCTTCACACGCACGTCGCCAAACGCCTGGTAGCCGCCCATTGATTCGTACACGCCGGATGGATTCTCGTCGCCGGTCCAAAGCGAGTTGTCGTTGAACTGCACGCGCTCGACGTCCGGCTGGCCGAAGAACATGCCGCCAATGCGCCCGTTGCCGATGGGCAACGCCTCGCTTTCCCATTTCTTCGCCGGACGGTCGTACCGCAGAACCAGGTCCGCAGCGGCGGCAATGGTCGCGGTGAGCAGCAGCGCCAGGAAAATCCGGCACGCCAGCGAACAGACGGAATGGATACTATGCTTCATAAAACTTGTTGGCGGCGCATCCAATGACAGAACCGTCCGCCGCGCTCATTGATTTGCGTCAGCGAACCGCCGCGCCCCCGGCATATCGCCGGGGTTCCGCCGCTTGAAACCGCGCGTCGATTCTCGAATGAAGCAGCGCGCGGGCCGGTTCATCCGCCCTTCACCAGGCCGAGCCGTTGCAGCAGGAAATACACGCCCAGCACCACCACGACGGCCGACGTGCCCACGACCCAGCGCTGGCCAAACTTCGGCTTGAGCTTCCAAATCCACGGCAGCGCCGCCGCCGCGATGGCGAGCTGCCCGGCCTCGACGCCGAGATTGAAGCACACCAGCGGCTTCACCACGCTCGACCCGTTTGCGCCCACGCCCAGGTCGCGCAACGCCGTCGCGAACCCGCATCCGTGGATCAGCCCGAAAGCAAACGTGAGCGCCCAGCGCCCGCGGTACTCATGCCGCACCATGTTCTCGACGCCCACGTAGATGATCGACGCCGCGATGGTCACCTCAACAAACGAGGATGAAATCCACACCATCAGGTTGAACGTGGACAGCGCCAGCGTGAGCGAGTGCGCCACCGTGAACGCGGTGATGATCTTGAGCGCCTCCTTGCCGCGCACGCCCACGACCAGCAATCCAAGCAAAAAGGTCAGATGATCCCACCCAGCGAGGATATGCTCCACTCCCAGCCAAACGAACTGTCGAATCGAACGATCGCCCGCCTCCACCGCTGCGCCTTCTGCCAGTGGCACCTCGATGATGTTGCGGTCGCGGGTCATCGCGTACTCCGCCAGCGTCTGGTTCGTCGCGCCGCGCACGGTCACGATTTCGTGATGCCCACGCGGCAGTTCCGCCAGAATCTCCGACCTCACCAGCAGCACCGCGGTCGTGCCGGGGAACGGCCCGGTGAAAACAAAATGAACGCCGGTGACATCCTCCCGCCGCACGTCCACGCCTGTGAACTCAAGCCCCTTGCCATCCGCTTCCAGGACCACCGCGTTACTGGCCAGCACCAGCAAACGCGCCCGCGTCGCCGCGAACTCCGCGTCCGACCAATCGCGGTTCTGGTCGAGGTCCACCGGCACGATTCCCTGGACATCCGGCCACGCGACGATCAAATCCGCCGCGAATGAGTTCGATTGGAGCCGCACCACCAGCGTGCTCAATCCGGGCTGATGTGCCCGCGCTACGCCCGCCAGCGCCAGACTCAGCGCCACGGGCAAGAACCATTTCGTCACCCAATGCACGTGCGGGAGGTAACAGGAAGAAGAGCCCGCGCCAAGAGCGCAGAGCGGCCAACCGAACGTTCCCCCGGCTCCCGCCGGGTTCCGCAAACCGGAATCCGCCGCCACTCCCGCGCCGCACCCCGACCCGGCAAGATGCCGGGGGCATATCTTGATCCTCGCGCGACTTGGGCAACAGTATCGCCCGGATGATCACCCGTGAAGACACCGCCATCGAAACGCGCTCGCATCAGCGCGCCATGGACTGGAGC